>DGQR01000247.1:0-2071 GCA_002390825.1 Rhodoferax sp. UBA4409 | reverse complement strand
GAGTTCATCGGCGGCTCGGACATCATGATGGAAATGTACGAATCTGGCGAACTGGTGCAAGTGCTGGGCACCCAAGCCGGCTAAATTCACCTGCGGACAGCCCGGCACCTTAGACCGGGCACTGCAGATTTATTGCGTGTTGCAGGGAGTCTGCCGTGTCTACCGCGTTCACCGACGAGATCGAAGACATCGAGATTCGCAGCCGTCGGGTTTTTCAATTCGGGCTGCTGGTTTTCATTGCCTTCACCGGCACGGCGATCCAGTACAGCATGCAGTCCCGTTGGGATGTAGTGATCGCGCTCAGTGTGGGTGCGGCCATGATGCCTCCCTGCCAGTGGCTGAATTACCGGGGCCATCATGAAACCGCTGCAGGGCTGGTGCTGAGCACCGCGACCCTGTCTTTGTTCAGCATCATGTGGTTCAGCGATGGCCTGCGGGACTCATCGCTCCTTGGTTACCCAGTCATCCTGATCGGTGCAGGCCAGTTGCTCAAGCCCCGGCACTTCTGGGCACTACTGGCACTCATGCTGGCGTGTGTATTGGCCCTCGGTCTGGGCACGCTGTACGGCTGGCGAACCGGCGTCACCCCGGGCACCGATATGGACCGGCTCTCGGACAGCCTGTCGATCTTGCTGGTGAACGGCTTTCTGATCTGGTTTCTGACCTACGACATGCAAAACGCACTGGTCCGCCTGCGCTCGCAGATTGCGCGGTTCCATGCCTCAGAAAAAAACCTCACCTACCTTGCGCAGCATGACGGGCTGACACGTTTGCCCAACCGCTTGTTGGGCAATGCCCTGCTGACCGACGCCATGCGGCAAGCCGCACTGAACGGCACCCATGTCGCGCTGCTCTTTGTGGATCTGGACAACTTCAAGGATGTGAATGACTCGGCAGGTCATTCCGCCGGCGATGATTTCCTGGTTCAGGTCGCTCAGCGCCTGCGCGAGACGGTGCGGCAAAGCGACGTCGTGTGCCGCCAGGGCGGAGACGAGTTTCTGATCGGTCTGACCGAACTCACCAGTGCCGACGATATCGCGCTGGTGAGCGAACAAGTGCTCCTCAAAATGCAGGCTCCTTTTCGCCTGCGGGGCGAAGAGGTGCTGGCATCGTGCTCGATTGGTGTGGCGATTTACCCCGCCCAAGGCACCACTTTTGACGAGTTATTGCGGCATGCGGATCTCGCCATGTACGAGGCGAAGAAAGCGGGCCGCAACACCTACCGGATCTTCAGTGAAGATATTCGCAGCAGCATCACTGAAAGCCTTCACCTGATCTCCAGCTTGCGCCAAGCGGTTGCCCAAGAAGAATTCGTGCTGCACTACCAGCCGGTGCTGGACCTGCGCACCGGAGCGCTCATCGGGGCAGAGGCACTGGTCCGCTGGCAAAACCCCAAGCTGGGGATGGTGTCGCCGGGGCTGTTCATTGCCTTGGCAGAAAAGTCCGGCCTGATTGTCGATATCGGCCAGTGGGTGCTCAACGAGGCCTGCCGCCAGATGCAGGCATGGCGGACCATGGGCGCAGGCCCGCTGTTCGTGTCGGTCAACCTCTCACCGGTGCAATTCAGTCGCGGCAATATTGAAGCGGTAATCGCCCACGCCCTGCAGACCACCGGTCTGGACCCCGGCCAGTTAGAGCTTGAAGTCACCGAGTCCACCCTGATCGCCGACACCGAGAAGTTCATCGCCACCCTGTCGCGGATTCAGGCCTCGGGGATCCGGCTGGCGATTGATGACTTCGGCACAGGTTATTCCAACCTGTCGTATTTGCAGCGGTTTCCGGTGCACAAGCTCAAAATCGACCAGTCCTTTGTTCGCCGCTTGCTGCAAGGCGAAAAAGATGTCGCCATGGTCAGCGCCATCATCCACTTGGCTGACAGCCTGGGACTCAAGGTCACCGCAGAAGGGGTGGAAAACGAAGCGACCTCCGAGGCCCTGCGTGGCATGGGATGTAACCAAGGGCAAGGCTACCTGTATGCCAGGCCCATGCCCGCTGATGACTTTGAGTCCTATTGGCGCGCCCGAGCCTAACCGGCCCAATCCCAGAGGCGCTTGTTCGCCATGACGGCATT
>DGQR01000248.1:9515-25691 GCA_002390825.1 Rhodoferax sp. UBA4409 | reverse complement strand
CGCCGCACCGCCGGCACCATGCCGCGGCGTGACGGGTACACCGCATGGAATATGCCGCGTGGCGGCGCCCAGCCCGGCAGCACATGCACCAGCCGGCCTTGCTCTAGTTCGCGCCGGCACATGTAATCCGGCAAAAAGCACATGCCCGTACCCTGCAAAGCAGCAAACTTGAGCGTTAACAAGTCGTCCGCCACATAACGTGGCTGGTGCACCAAGGTGTGTGTGGCGCCACCCGGCCCCAGCAGGACCAAGCTGGCACGGCCGTCTATAGCCGACATGGAAATCGTGTCCATGTGCGCCAAATCATTGATCGAGGCAGGCTGCCCTTGCCGCGCCAGCTGCAGCGGGCTGGCCACCAACACCGTGTTGGACTCGCCCAACTTTTTCACTACCAGGCTGCCACTGTCATCCAGCGAGGTTCGCACACGCAGCGCCACATCCACGCCCTCTTCCACCAGGTCCACTACGCGGTTGCTGATCCGCATGTCCACTTTCACCAGCGGGTGGCGCGCCAAAAACAGCGCCATGATCGGCCCTACCGTGCTCTGAGCCAGCGTCACCGGGCAGGCGATCCGAATGGTGCCGCGTGGCTCGGTCTGCACCTGCTCCACTGCCTCGGCTGCCGCCTCCGCGGCATCGCGCATGGCAATGCAGTGCCGCAAATAGACCTCGCCCACTTCGGTGACCGAAAGCTTGCGCGTGGTCCGCTGTAGCAGGCGCACGCCCAACCGGGCTTCCAGCTCGGCCACGCGGCGCGAAAGTTTGGATTTGGGAATGCCTAAATGCCGCCCGGCAGCAGCAAAGCCGCCCCGCTCCACCACCTCGGCAAAGTACAGCATGTCATTGGTATCTTGCATTTGCGCCCTTCATCGTCCCATTTTCAGGACAATCTAACGCAGATATGCGGACTTATCAAACATTCGCCTTTCTTGGACACTAGTTCCATCGAACCAACCCCTTCAAGGACTTGTCATGAAACTCTTGCACATCGACTCCAGCATCTTGGGCGACCACTCTGTCTCCCGCCAACTGACCAAAGACACCGTGGCCCAATGGGTCAACAACCACCCCGGCACTACCGTGGAGTACCTGGACCTGGCCGTGGACACGCCCAGCCACCTGTCTGCTGACTCCCTGGGCTTCCGCGCCCCCGCTGGTGCCGAACTGACGGATGTGCAGAAGCGCGAGAACGTGATCTCTGAGGCGCTGGTGACCCAGTTCCTGGCCGCCGATGTGATCGTGGTCGGCGCCCCGCTGTACAACTTCAGCATCCCCAGCCAGCTCAAGGCATGGGTGGACCGCATTGCCCAAGTCGGCCGCACCTTCAAGTACACCGAAACCGGCCCCCAAGGTCTGGCCGGTGGCAAAACCGTGATCGTGGCATCCACCCGCGGCGGCGTGTATTCCACCAACGACTGGGGCCGTGCTGCTGAACACCAAGAGAGCTACCTGCAAACCGTGTTCGGCTTCCTGGGCATCACTGATGTGCGCTTTGTGCGCGCTGAGGGCGTGGCCATGGGCGACGCAAAGAAAGCGGAAGCATTGGCTGAAGCGGCCAATGGCATTGCCAAGCTGGCTGCGTAATTAAGCCCCAGCAATCGCTATCAATTCAGGAGCTGCTTGCGCTTTATTTATAGGCGCTAGCAACTCCTTTCGCTGGTGGAATCGACTGATTCCCCAGCGCTTCGAAAACCTTCGCCGCTGCGTCCGCCGCGCTCCAAATTGCGGAATCAATCACGAGCCGCTCACCGGACCACGGCTCAAAGGCGAGCTGTTGAACAGCACTCCAGGTTGGCAGACTGTGCCCCGGAATATCCGCCACACGCGACTCCACGCGCCTGCGGTGTTCACTCGGATCCGAGCACACCACCTCCACCTCGGTAATGCGGGAACCTGCGCCCTCTGCCACCGCACGCCACGTTTGGCGCACCAATTGCACAGGGTTCACGGCGTCCACCACCACGGTAGACCCCAGCATGAGATTGGCCTTGGCAATTTGGTAGGCCACGAGATAGCCCCCGATGCCCACCTCCCCGTGCTCCGCCATCGAAGATTTCATCGCCTGCTCGATCGAGTCCATGCGCAAATAGGTAGCGCTGCACCTTCGCGCCAATAGCTGGGAAATGGTAGTTTTGCCGGTCCCCGGCAGGCCACTGAAAACGATAAGCATGCCCGTGATTCTGCGCCAATGGAGCGGTTGAGGACCTTCTTACCGCAGCGTTACGCAAAGGCGGCTGTTCAATCCTCTTGCAACACTCCCAACGCCTCCCGCGCCCAGGCAATGCTGCCTTCTTCAAACATGATCCCCTTCTTTAGGATCAGATGCTGCAGCCGCTTGGCCCGCGGCATCGCATCTCCCCGCGCAAAGTCTCGGGCTTCGATGGCGCGGTAGTGGGCCAAGCGCTCCGTGTGCTGGGCTATGCGGGCGCGGAGTTCATCACTCAAGTCCACTTCATTCAAAGCGGCATCGGCGCGGATTTTGACGGTGAACTCATCCCGCAAATCCATAGGCGCAGCAGGCTCGCTGGTCCAGCGCACCAGTTCGGCCCGGCCGTTCGGCAGCACCTTGTACTCCCGCTTGCGGGTGGCACCGGCGTCGGGCGCGCTGTCAGAGACGATCCAGCCCTTCTCTTCCATGCGGGCCAGTTCGCGGTAAATCTGCTGGTGCGTGGCGTGCCAGAAGTAGCCGATGGACTTGTCAAACCGCCGCGCCAGCTCGTACCCTGAGGACGGTTTTTCAATCAGCGAAGTGAGCACGGCATGGGCAAGCGACATGCGGGCGAGTCTAAGGGCAGCACTCTAACTATGCAACCAGTTGCATAAATCTGGCTAGACTTCTACACTGCAACTGGTTGCATAGCCGCGCATGCCTTGGTATCGGCCGGCCACCCGAACACATAACAGGAGACACCCATGACAGCCACGCTCACCTACCCCCACATGCTCGCCCCCTTGGACCTGGGCTTTACCACCCTCAAAAACCGGGTGCTCATGGGCTCCATGCACGTGGGCCTGGAAGAAGCCAAAGACGGTTTCACCCGCATGGCCGCTTTTTACGCCGAGCGCGCCAAGGGCGGTGTAGGCCTGATCGTGACCGGCGGTATCGCCCCCAATGACCGCGCCCGCCCTATGCCCGGCGGCGCTGCCATGACCACGCAAAAAGAAGCGGACAAGCACAAGGTGGTGACCGACGCCGTGCACGCCGCAGGCGGCAAGATTTGCATGCAGATCCTGCACTTTGGCCGTTATGCCTACCACCCCGAATTGGTGGCACCGAGCGCACTGAAAGCGCCCATCAGCCCCTTCCGCCCCCATGCGCTGACTTCTGAAGAGGTGGGCCAAACCATCGAGGATTACGCCAACGCTGCTGCCCTGGCACAAAGCGCGGGCTACGACGGCGTGGAGATCATGGGTTCTGAGGGCTACCTGATCAACGAATTCATTGCCAAGCAAACCAACCAGCGCGACGACGAGTGGGGTGGCAGCTATGAGAACCGCATCCGCTTCCCGCTAGAGATCGTGCGCAAGACGCGCGCACGCGTGGGCGCCAACTTCATCATCATCTTCCGCCTCTCCATGCTGGACCTGGTGGAAGGCGGCTCTACCAAAGAAGAAGTGGTGCAACTGGCGCAAGCGCTGGAAGCCGCTGGAGTCACCATCTTGAACACCGGCATTGGCTGGCACGAAGCGCGTATTCCCACCATCGCCACCAAAGTGCCGCGCGCAGCCTTTGCCTGGGTCACCGAGCAGCTCAAAGGCAAGGTGAAGATTCCGCTAATTGCCACCAACCGCATCAACACGCCTGAAGTGGCCGAGCAAATCCTCAGCAGCGGCCAAGCCGACATGGTGAGCATGGCCCGCCCCTTCCTGGCCGACCCGCTGTTTGTTCAAAAGGCGGCCGAGGGCAAAGCCGACCAGATCAACACCTGCATCGGCTGCAACCAGGCCTGCCTCGACCACACCTTTGGCGGCAAGATCACCAGCTGCCTGGTGAACCCGCGCGCCTGTCACGAGACCCTGATGGTGGACAGCCCCGCCCCCAGCAAAGAGCGCATTGCGGTGGTGGGCGCAGGCCCGGCCGGTTTGGCCTTTTCGACCGAAGCGGCCAAGCGCGGCTTTGAGGTGACGCTGTTTGATGCGGCCAACGAGATCGGCGGCCAATTCAACGTGGCCAAGCAAGTGCCGGGCAAGGAAGAGTTTTACGAGACGCTGCGCTACTTCGGCAAGCAGATTGAGCTGACCGGCGTGAAGCTGCAGCTGAACCAAAAAGTCAGCGCCCAAGACCTGACAGCGGCCGGCTTCAAGCACGTGGTGCTGGCCACTGGCGTAACACCGCGCATGCCCGAGATCGAAGGCATCAAGCACCCCAAAGTGCTGGGCTACCTGGACGTGCTGCGCGACAAAAAGCCCGTGGGCAAAACCGTGGCGCTGATTGGTGCGGGCGGCATCGGCTTCGACACTGCCGAGTTCCTGCTGCACGAAGGCACCAGCCCCAGCCTGGACCAAGCCAAGTTCTTTGCCGAATGGGGTGTGGACACTGCATATGCCAGCGCCGGTGGCTTGAAGCCCGCGCACATTGATAAGACACCTCGCAAGGTCTACCTGCTGCAGCGCAAGACCAGCAAAGTGGGCGACGGCCTGGGCAAGACCACAGGCTGGATTCACCGCACGTCGCTCAAGAACCGCGAAGTGGAAATGATCAACGGCGTGACCTACCGCAAGGTGGACGATGCCGGCCTGCACATCACCGTGGGCGACAAGGACATGGTGCTGCCGGTAGACAACGTGGTGGTCTGCGCGGGCCAGGACCCGCAGCGCGCGCTGCAGGCTGAGCTGCAAGCCGCAGGCGTGAACGTGCACCTGATCGGCGGTGCCGATGTGGCCGCCGAGCTGGATGCCAAGCGCGCCATCAAGCAAGGCACCGAACTGGCTTTGGCCTTTGGCGCTGCGCCCGCCCAAGCGGCAGAAGCAGGTGCAGCGCCCACGCTGGCCCAAACCCTGCCCGCACCGGTGGCCGCCAGCCTCAAGCTGTGGCACCAGATGATTGCAGAAAACAACCTGGCCGAGCTGCCCACCATCCTGCACCGCAAGGCCGTGTTCCGCTCGCCCATGGCGCACACGCCCTACCCCAGCGCGCAGGCGGTGCAAGTCATCTTGACCAACGTGGTGCAGGTGTTTGAAGACTTCAAGTACCACCGCGAACTGGCCAGCGCCGACGGCCTGAGCCTGGTGCTGGAGTTCAGCGCCAAGGTGAACGGCAAAGAGCTCAAGGGCATTGACATGGTGCAGTTCGATGCCGAGGGCAAGATCACCGACTTTGAAGTGATGGTGCGCCCCATGAGTGGCCTGCAGGCTCTAGGCGACGAGATGGGCAAGCGCCTGGCACCCTACATGGCAATGATGAAGCCGGCCAAGACCTGAGCTTCGGATTCACAAACACTATAAAAATAATAGCTGCTCGCGCAAATTCCACCTGCGCTAGCGGCCTATTTGGCACATAAAGGAGACACACATGGAGTTTGAAACCCTGAACGTCACGCTGGACGCGCACATTGCCACCATCCGCCTGAACCGCCCCGACAAAGCCAACGCCATGAACGCCACCATGTGGCAAGAAATCCGCCAGGCCTTTGAATGGGTGGACCGCACACCCGAGGCGCGTGTGGCGGTGTTGCTGGGCGAGGGAAAGTTGTTTTGCGCGGGCATCGACCTGCAAATGATGATGGGCATAGGCCCGCAGATTGCCAACGAGTGCGACGGCCGCATGCGCGAGAGCCTGCGCCGCATGATTCTGGACATGCAAGACACACTCACCAGCCTAGAGCGTTGCCGCAAGCCGGTGTTGGCGGCCATCCATGGCGGCTGCATCGGGGGTGGCATCGACCTCGTGACCTGCGCCGACATGCGCTACGCCAGCGCCGATGCGTTTTTCACAATCAAAGAGATCGACATCGGCATGACTGCCGACGTAGGCACCCTGCAGCGCTTGCCCAAGCTAGTGGGCGATGGCATCACCCGTGAACTGGCTTACACCGGTCGAAAAATGGAGGCCGAAGAGGCCAAGAGCATCGGCCTGGTGAACAGCGTGTTTGAGAGCCGCGAGGCGCTCTACGCCGGGGTGCAAGAGATCGCAGCAACCATCGCAGCCAAGTCGCCCCTGTCGATCCGCGGGACCAAGGAAATGATCACTTACGCCCGCGACCACAGCGTGGCCGACAGCCTGAACTACATCGCTACTTGGAACGCCGCCATGCTGATGAGCAAGGACCTGACCGAGGCGATGACCGCGAATATGCAGAACCGCTCGCCTGTGTTTAAGGACTGAGCTTCTTATCGCGCTTGCGTCTTTGCTGAGCTCGCAGCAGGCTGGGGGTACGTACCTCCGCTCGTGTCCCCCGCCCGCTTCAGCGGGCTCCTCCTTGACCTCGCTGCGGCACGCACCCCCAACCTGCTGCT
This sequence comes from Rhodoferax sp. UBA4409, assembly GCA_002390825.1. Taxonomy (GTDB): domain Bacteria; phylum Pseudomonadota; class Gammaproteobacteria; order Burkholderiales; family Burkholderiaceae_C; genus Allorhodoferax. The sequence goes on along the minus strand of DGQR01000248.1, from coordinate 19,235 downwards.
GCGTAGGGGAATGTTGGCTTGGCTATTCAAATAACTAACTGACCTTGTGTAACCAGGCACCGATGTCCTCAAGCCCCTGGGCATAGGTGCTCTGCACATTGCTGCCACTGGTGCAGTCCATATTGGTAGCGGCGACGGGGCGGCTGGGTTGCAGATAAGTGCGTCCACCCATGTCAAATGCGAGTGGCAGATCCGCGCGATGGCGGGTCAACAGAACCAAGGTTCCGGCGTCATCCGCACGGTCGCGGGACAAAGGGACGTTGTCGTAAAAACCACCGTCCAGCGCGGCACGCCCGTTCACCTTGTGGGTGGGCGTGATGGGTACCGCTGCGGCGGAGGCCATAAGCAAGCTTCGGGCGTCTTCGAGATGGGCGCACCCGGTCACATCGTGATACTCGGACCGCAGCCCCACCCAATGCGGCACCCGGCCGTGAAAGGTCTTGAGCCAGAACTTTTCGGTGGAATAAAGCGCTAGCGCCAGCGCAGTGGACAGCGTCACGGGCAAATAGGGTATTGGGCGGGTAATGGCTACATCCACCTTGAGGGAACCTTGTTGCAAGCGCTGCAAATCCGTCGCCTGCAAAAAGCTCTCAATCCAGTCCGGGTAGATGCGCGGCAACACAAAGGGACGTTTACCTTTCAGCAGGTCTGCCCAAACTATATTTTTGGGCGTATTGTTGAAGCGCTCCACAGCGGATTGCAAGGCCTCTTGCAAACGCCCTGTCGCAAATGCCGTCGCCACACCCGCGCCCGCACTTACCCCGATCAATCGCTTGACCTGCCAATTCGCCTGATCCCGCAGTCGCTCCACCGCCCCAGCCTGCCACCAGCACCGGTTACCACCACCCGCGAACACTGCGGTATGGAAGGTCCTAGACACGAAATCGGAAGGGCTGATGGCTGCGATGGTGTGCATAAGCGACTTGAAGAGTAGAGAAGCAGCGGATTGTAGGTTTGCGCCATTGCCACCCCGCAGGATCAGGCGGGCTGGGCGTTTTGCGTAGGTCAAGGAGGAGGCCGAAGGCCGGGGGACACGTAGCAAAGCGTCCGGCCCGCCTGATCCCACCACAAAACATGGATGCACAACGGCCATCCCCGCCCCGACTAAAATCACCGGTTCCTCTGTGAAAGTCGATTCCCCATGCCCCGCCAACTATTCGTTACCACCGCCCTCCCCTACGCCAACGGCAACTTCCATATCGGTCACATCATGGAATACATCCAGGCCGACATCTGGGTGCGGTACCAGCGCATGCAGGGCAATGCGGTGAACTTTGTGGGAGCAGACGACACCCACGGCGCGCCGATCATGATTGCGGCTGAAAAGGCCGGCGTGACGCCCGAGCAGTTCGTGGCCAACATCGCCGCCGGCCGCAAGCAGTACCTGGATGGCTTTCACATCAGCTTTGACAACTGGCACAGCACCCACTCGCCTGAAAACACCGAGCTGGCCCGCCAGATTTACCGCGACCTGCGCGACCGCGCCGATGGCAGCTTGATTGAAGTGCGCACCATCGAGCAGTTCTTCGACCCCGAGAAGAACATGTTTTTGCCGGACCGCTACATCAAAGGCGAGTGCGCCAAGTGCCACGCCAAAGACCAGTACGGCGACAACTGCGAAGTGTGCGGCTCGGTCTACGCGCCCACCGACCTGATCAACCCGTTCTCGGCCCTCTCCGGCGCCAAGCCCGAGCTCAAGAATTCTGAGCACTACTTCTTCAAGCTCTCCGACCCACGCTGTGTGGAGTTTCTGGAGAACTGGACGCAAGACGGCAAGCTGCAGCCCGAGGTGGCCAACAAAATCAAAGAGTGGTTCAGCGTCCGCACCAACCCCGATGGGACCCAAAGCGAAGGCCTGGGCGACTGGGATATCAGTCGCGATGCACCTTACTTTGGCATCGAGATTCCCGATGCGCCGGGCAAGTACTTCTATGTGTGGCTGGACGCGCCCGTGGGCTACCTAGCGTCGCTCAAAAACTGGTTCGACAAAGGCGGCCCCAAGGCCAAGCACGGCGATACCCGCAGCTTTGACGAATACATGGCAGCAAGTGACACCGAGCAGTACCACTTCATCGGCAAAGACATCGTTACCTTCCACACCCTGTTCTGGCCCGCCATGCTGAAGTTCAGCGGCCGCAAGACGCCGAACAACGTGTTCGTGCACGGCTTCCTGACCGTGAACAACGGCGAGAAGATGAGCAAGAGCCGCGGCACCGGTCTGGACCCGCTCAAGTACCTGAGCTTGGGCATGAACGCCGAATGGCTGCGCTACTACCTGGCTGCCAAACTCTCCGCTCGCAATGAAGACATTGACTTCAATGCCGAAGACTTCATGTTGCGGGTGAACAGCGATTTGATCGGCAAGTTCATCAATATTGCCTCCCGCGCCGCCGGCTTTTTGACCAAGCGCTTTGAAGGCAAGCTGACCAGCAACTTCGGCACCCAAGGCGGCGCACTGCTGGCTGAGATCCGCGGTGCCTCTGACGCGCTGGCCGCCCATTTCGAGGCCCGCGAGTACAGCAAGGCCACCCGCGAAGTCATGCTCCTGGCCGACAAGGTAAACGCCTATGTGGACCAGAACAAACCCTGGGACTTGGCCAAAGACGTGGCGAACAACGAGGCACTGCACCAAGTGTGCTCGGTGCTGATCAACGCGTTTGACGCCCTGAGCCGTTACTTGGCACCTGTGCTGCCAGGCTTGGCGCAAGCGGTGCAAAGCTTTGTGGGCCGCCCCATGGACACCTGGGCCGTGGCCGGCGATGTGCAAGCCATCCAGCCTTACCAACACCTGATGCAACGCGTTACCCCCGAGCAGCTGGAAGCGCTTTTTGAGCCAAAAGAGCCTCTAGCGCCCGCGGAACATGCGCAAGCAGCTCCTAAAAAGGTAGCAAAGTCAGCGCCCGCTGCTGTACCTGCTGACCCCAATGCACCCGGTGGCGAGGCCTTGGCGCCAACCATCAGCATTGACGATTTCGCCAAGATCGACCTGCGCATTGCCAAGATCGTGAACTGCGAAGCCGTCGAAGGCTCCACCAAGCTGCTGCGCCTCACGCTCGATGTGGGCGAGAAGAACGCCGAGGGTCAACCCACCACGCGCAATGTGTTCAGCGGTATCGCCAGCATGTACAAGCCCGAAGAGCTGGTGGGCCAGCTCACGGTGCTGGTGGCCAACCTGGCGCCGCGCAAGATGAAGTTCGGCATGTCGGAAGGCATGGTTATGGCAGCCAGCCATGCAGATGAAGGTGCCAACCCCGGCATCTACATCCTCAACCCCTGGCCCGGCGCCCAGCCCGGCATGCGCATCCACTGAACCTACGCAGCGCGATCCGGGCCTCGTCACCATGTTCCCTTGGACCTACGGCTGGATCGATACCGAGCGCACCCCTGAAGCCAACACCCGCCTCGGCATGGCACTGGCCTTTGTGGCCGGGGCCACCAATGCGGGGGGCTTTCTGGCGGTGCACCAATACACCTCCCATGTGACGGGCATCGTCTCGTCGGTGGTGGACTCGGTGGTGCTGGGCCACACTGAGGTGGCCCTGACCGGCATGGCCATGCTGATCGCCTTTGTGTTCGGCGCCATGGCCAGTGCGGTGCTGGTCAACTGGGGCTTGCGCTGCCGGCTGCAGGTCGCTTACGGCCTGCCGCTGTTGCTGGAAGCGGCTCTGCTGCTGGTGTTTGGCGTTTTCGGCGGCGTTATGAACTACGCCTATTACTTTTTCACCCCGCTCACGGTCACCTTGCTCTGCTTCATCATGGGGCTGCAGAACGCGGTGATCACCAAGATTTCGCGCGCCGAAATCCGCACCACCCACTTGACCGGCATGGTCACCGATGTCGGCATTGAGCTGGGTAAGATGGTCTACCTCAACCTCGACCCCCAAGCCGCTCCCGTCCAAGCCAACACCGACAAACTCCGCCTGCTCGGCAAGCTGATCGGCAGCTTTGTGCTCGGCGCTTGGATCGGGGCTCTGGGCTTTAATTCTCTGGGCTTTGTCACCACGGTGCCCCTGGCCTTGATTCTGTTGTACCTGGTAGCCCGCCCCGCCCTGAACGACCTGCGCCGTTACACGCAGACCCTGGGCTGATCGCCAACGACCTCTTTTCTGCGAATGTCTACTCAACTCCCCTCTCCGCTGCACTTTGACGTGCTCATCGTTGGCAGCGGCCTCGCCGGGCTGAGCGCGGCGCTGCTGCTCTCGCAGCAATACCGCGTGGCCATCCTCACCAAACGCGCGGTGCGCGAAGGCAGCAGCGGCTGGGCCCAAGGCGGCATTGCCGCCGTGTGGGACAAGGACGACAGCTTTGCCGCCCATGTGGACGACACGCTGATTGCCGGCGCCGGCCTGTGCGACCTCAAAGCCACGCAGTTCGTGGTGGAGAACGCGCCCCAGTCCATCGCCTGGTTGCAAAAGCTGGGTGTACCGTTTTCAGAAGAAGCGGGCCACGCCGGCCAGCTGCACCTGACCCGCGAAGGTGGCCACAGTGCGCGCCGCATCGTCCATGTGACCGATGCCACCGGTGCCGCCGTGCAGCAAACCCTGATTGAGAAGGTGAAAGCCAGCCCGAATGTGACGCTGTTTGAGCACCACACGCTGGTCGACCTGATCACCACCAACAAACTCGGCCAAGCTGGCCCCAACCGCTGCGTGGGCCTGTACGCGCTGGACGACGACACCGACGAAGTGCTCACCTTCCAGGCGCCCCACACCATCCTGGCCACAGGCGGCGCGGGCAAGGTCTACCTCTACACCACCAACCCCGACACGGCCACTGGCGACGGCATTGCCGCTGCCTGGCGCGCGGGCTGCCAGGTGCAAAACATGGAGTTCATCCAGTTCCACCCCACCTGCTTGTTCCACCCGCACGCCAAGAGCTTTTTGATCACCGAGGCGGTGCGTGGCGAGGGTGGCCGCCTGCTGCTGCCCACCGGCGAGCGCTTCATGCCCAAGCATGACCCACGCGCCGAGCTGGCGCCGCGCGACGTAGTGGCTCGCGCCATCGACTTTGAGATGAAAAAAGGCGGCTTCGACTGCGTGTACCTCGACATCTCGCACCAGCCGCTGAGCTTTATCCAGGAGCATTTCCCCAACATCTACGCCCGCTGTTTGGAGCTGGGCATCGACATGGCCAAGCAACCCATCCCTGTGGTGCCGGCGGCCCACTACACCTGCGGCGGCGTGGTCACTGACCTCGATGCCCGCACCGATGTAGAGGGCCTTTACGCCGTGGGCGAAACCGCCTGCACCGGCCTGCACGGCGCGAACCGTTTGGCATCGAATTCGCTGGTGGAGTGCATGGTGTTTGCGCGATCCGCTACTGCTTTGATAGCAAGCGAGCTGGCTGCCCGCAGTGCCGATGCGCCACGCCAACTGCCCGCCTGGGACGACAGCCGCGTGACCGACGCGGACGAGAGCGTGGTCATCTCCCACAACTGGGACGAGCTGCGCCGCTTCATGTGGGACTACGTGGGCATCGTCCGCACCAACAAGCGGCTGGAGCGCGCGGCCCACCGCATTGCGCTGCTGCAAGGAGAGATTGCCGAGTTTTATGCCCACTTCCATGTCACCCGCGACCTGCTGGAGCTACGCAACCTAGTGCAGGTTGCCGACCTGATTGTGAAGAGCGCCCAAGCCCGCCACGAGAGCCGCGGCCTGCACTTCAGCCGCGACTACCCCGGCATGCTGGATGTGGCGGTGCCGACCACGCTCACCCCCTGACGGGCCGGCCGATCCTCAACGCCGCTTGAAGATCGCCAAGCCCGGTAGTAGGGTTTGGCTCCCACTCATGCCGGAATCGCCAGCCCCCGCACCACCGCAGGCCGCGCCACAAAGGCGGCCAGCACGCGCGCCACTTCGGGGAAGTCGGCAAAGCCCACCAGATCGCCCGCTTCGTAAAAGCCCACCAGATTGCGCACCCACGGAAAGATGGCAATGTCGGCCACGGTGTAGTCGTCGCCCATCATCCATGTGCGGCCCGCGAGGTGCTGGTTCAGCACGCCCAGCAGGCGCTTGCTCTCGGCAACATAGCGGTCGCGCGGACGCTTGTCTTCATAGTCTTTGCCGGCGAATTTGTGAAAGAAACCCAGCAGCCCGAACATGGGCCCCAAGCCGCCCATTTGCCACATCAGCCACTGAATGGCCTGGTAGCGCTGCGCAGGGTCGGCGGGCAGCAGCTTGCCGGTTTTGTCGGCCAGGTAGATCAGGATGGCGCCGGACTCAAACAGCGCCAGCGGCTGGCCGCCGGGGCCTTGCGGGTCCAAGATGGCGGGGATTTTGTTGTTGGGGTTGAGGGACAAGAACTCCGGCGTGGTCTGGTCGTTGGTCTGGAAGTTGACCTTGTGCGCCTCGTAGGGCAAGCCCAGCTCTTCCAGCGCAATGCTCACCTTCACGCCGTTGGGCGTGGGCAGCGAGTAGAGCTGCAGGCGGTCCGGGTGTTGTGCAGGCCACTTGGTAGTAATAGGGAAGGCTCCGGGTTACTACAAAAACAATAGCTGCACGCGCAATACCTATGTGCCGTGCAGTCTATTTCACTCCACACGCAGACACCACCCATAAATATGTAGACTATTTTACAAATATGCAGAATAATCTACACATGCCTTGGATCACCCTCATCACCAGCCTGCCTACCGAAAACGCAACCGCCCGCATGCGCGCTTGGCGTGCGCTCAAAGCCAGTGGTGCCGCAGTGTTGAAAGATGGCGTCTATGTGATGCCCGAACGCCCCGCATGCCGGCTCGTGCTGGAGTCGGTCGCCGCCGATGTGCTGGCAGGCGGCGGCAGCGCGTATGTGATGGCCGTGCAGGAGGCGGCCAATGCCAGTTTCCCCCCCCTGTTTGACCGCAGCGCCGACTTTGCCGCGCTGCTGGCCGATCTGCCGCCTATTCAGGCCCTGCTAGCCAAAGGTGACCGTGCCGAGGCCACGCGGCTCTGTCGCAAAGCGCGCAAGGCTTTTGTCCAGGTGGCGGACACTGATTTCTTCCCGGGTGAGGCACAACGCCAAGTCGACACGGCACTGCAGGCCCTGGAAACCGTCATCGCCCGCGCAGCGGCACCAGACGAGCCCCAAGCGTTCGCTGGATCTATCACAGTGCTGCAGCGCGCGCAGTACCAAGGCCGCATTTGGGCTACACGAGCCAGGCCATGGGTAGACCGGTTGGCCAGCGCTTGGCTGATCCGACGCCATATCGACCCGAAGGCCCGCTTCGTCTGGCTGGCACAGCCTCAGGACTGCCCTGCCGATGCATTGGGCTTTGATTTTGACGGCGCAACCTTCAGCCATTTAGATGGCCGCGTAACTTTTGAAGTGTTGCTTGCCAGCTTTGCGCTGGAAATGCCGGCCCTGCAACGTCTGGGCGCGCTGGTGCACTTTCTGGATGCGGGTGGCGTGCAGCCCCCTGAGGCCATCGGCGTGGAGTCCGTGCTGGCCGGCTTGCGCGCCACCATCCCCGATGACGATGCGCTGCTGCAAGCTGCCAGCGCCGTGTTGGATGCCCTCCTCCATCAATTTGAACCTGCGACTAACACCGTAATCCCCCATGGCAACTGACACCTTAAACACCGCCGAGAGCCCGACGCCTGTGAGCTTCTGGCAGGCCTTCGCCTTCTGGCTCAAGCTGGGCTTTGTGAGCTTTGGCGGGCCCGCAGGACAAATTGCCATCATGCATACCGAGCTGGTGGAGCGGCGCCGCTGGATCTCGGAAAAGCGCTTTCTGCATGCGCTGAACTACTGCATGCTGCTGCCCGGCCCCGAGGCGCAGCAGCTTGCCACCTACATCGGCTGGCTCATGCACCGGACCCTGGGCGGTGTGGTGGCGGGTGCGCTGTTTGTACTGCCTTCGTTGTTTATCTTGGTGGGGCTCTCCTGGGTCTACATCGCCTTTGGTGATGTAGCTTGGGTGGCCGGCATGTTCTACGGCATCAAACCCGCTGTCACCGCCATCGTGCTGCAGGCGGCGCACCGCATCGGCTCGCGGGTGCTGAAAAACAATGCCTTGTGGGGCATTGCGGCTGCCTCGTTCGTCGCTATCTTTGCGCTGGAACTGCCCTTCCCACTCATCGTGCTGGGTGCGGCATTGCTGGGCTATGCCGGTGGGCGATGGGCACCGGCCTTGTTCCATAGCGCGGGTGGGCACGGCGGTGCTGCCAAACACTATGGCGCTGCACTGATTGACGACCACACCGCCACGCCCGAGCACGCGCGCTTCCGTTGGAGCCGGCTGGGCTTGGTGCTGCTGGCAGGCGCCCTGCTGTGGGCACTGCCCATGGGGGCGCTGACCTGGAGCCTGGGCTGGAACCACACCTTCACCCAAATGGGCTGGTTTTTTACCAAGGCCGCACTGCTCACGTTTGGCGGCGCCTATGCAGTGCTCCCTTACGTATATCAGGGGGCCGTCGGGCACTATGGCTGGCTCACGCCCACCCAAATGATCGACGGGCTGGCCCTGGGCGAAACCACGCCGGGCCCGCTGATCATGGTGGTGGCGTTTGTGGCTTTTGTGGGGGGATACGCCAACGCTGTGCTAGGCCAAGAGCACTTGTTTATGGCCGGCGCCATCGCTGCGGGCTTGGTCACCTGGTTCACATTTCTGCCGTCCTTCATCTTCATTCTGGCCGGGGGCCCGCTGGTCGAGAGTACGCACAACCAAGTGAAGTTCACCGCGCCACTGACTGGCATTACCGCAGCGGTCGTAGGGCTGATCGTGAACCTGGCCTTGTTCTTCGGGTACCACGTGTTGTGGCCGCAAGGCTTTACCGGCTCTTTTGACATGGTGGCCGCTGGTCTTGCTTTGGCTGCTGCTATCGCTTTGTTTCGCTACAAGCGCAATGTGATCCATGTGATCGCCGCGAGTGCGCTTGCAGGCGTGCTTATTTCATTGATCCGATAGGAAAGCCCCATGAACTCCATTACCAACCACGAACTCGCGCAACTGCAAACGGAGGGCCAAGCCTTGACCCTGCTGGACGTGCGGCGCGACAAGGCGCGCCAGTCCGATGGCACCCAAATTGCCCACGCTCAATGGCAGGACCCGGCTCTGTGGCTGGAATGGAAAGACCAAATTCCCAAAGACCTGCCAGTGGTTTTGTACTGTGCGCACGGGCGTGAAATCAGCCAAGGCTTGACCACTGCACTGCAGGTGATGGGACTGAATGCCCTCTTTCTTGAAGGTGGAATCGCTGCTTGGTACGCCGAAAGCCTGGCCACAGAAGCAGTGGCTTAAGGGTCTGAACGAATCAACGCAGCGCGAGCACTGTAGGCGCTTGCAGCGCAGGGCTCTGGTGGCCCAGCTTGAAGAAGGCCACCGACTCCACCAACTGATGCGCCTCGTGCCGCAGGCCGCTGGCGGCTGCGGCAATCTCTTCCACCATGGCGGCGTTTTGCTGCGTAGTCTGGTCGATGAGCGCAATCGCTTGGCCCACCTGCTGCACGCCGGTGCTCTGCTCGGAGCTGGCGGCACTGATCTCGCCCATGATGTCGGTCACATGGCGGATCGAGCCCACCACTTGCGACATCGATTGCCCCGCTTGGGCCACCAGCGAATTGCCGCGCTCCACCCGCTCCAGGCTCGCGTCGATCAGGCTTTTGACCTCTTTGGCCGCTGCCGCCGAGCGCCCGGCCAGCGAGCGCACCTCGGAGGCCACCACCGCAAACCCCCGCCCCTGCTCGCCGGCGCGCGCCGCCTCGACCGCTGCGTTCAGCGCCAGGATGTTGGTCTGG
>DGQR01000248.1:0-9382 GCA_002390825.1 Rhodoferax sp. UBA4409 | reverse complement strand
TGGAAGGCAATGCCGTCAATCACGCTGATGATGTCCACAATGCGGCGCGAGCTGTCGTTGATCTCTTGCATGGTGCTCACCACATTGGCGACCACTTCGCCCCCTTGGCTGGCGGCGTCTGAGGCCGTGCGGGCCAACGCATCGGCACGGGCCGCGCGTTGGGCGTTCACCCGCACCGTGTCGCCCAGCGCCTCCATGGAAGCGGCTGTTTGCTGAATGGCGCCGGCCTGCTGTTCGGTGCGGCTGGAGAGGTCGTGGTTGCCCGAGGCGATTTCCGCACTCGCGCCCGACACCGCCTCAGACGACTGACGCACGCGCGCCACCACCTCGCTCAGGCTGTGTTGCATTTCACCCAGCTGCGCCATCAGGCTGTGCGGAGCAGCGGCGATACGCAAATCCGCGCTGAAGTCACCCGCACTCAGGCGCTGTGCGACCTCGTTGGCTTGCGCCGGCTCGCAGCCCAGCTGCGCGGTGAGGTTGCGTACCGTGCTCCAACCAAACGTGATGGCACAGAGCAGCCCGAAACCGATCAGGCCCACGCTGCCCCACCACTGGGTGCGATAGCGGCCGCCCGCAGCCTCAAACTCGGTTTTGGCCCCTTCGATCTGGAGTTGTTGCAGCGCCTGAATGCTGCGGCTCACCGGCGCAGACAAAGGCGTCATCTTCTCCACCATGGCGGCCTGGGCGGTGGTGATGTCGTTCTCCAGCAAGGCAGCCACGGCGGGCTTGAGGCCTTGTTCGTCGTACACCTTGAATGCTTTTTCCCAATCAGCGGCCAAAGTTTCAGCCTCGCCCTCGAGCGGATGCTCGCGGTACTGCGCCCAGGTGTCGGTAATCTGCTTTTGGTTGGCGGCGATCTCTTTGACGCTGGATGCGATTACATCCGGCAAGGGGTTGGCCAAGGCCTGCGCCACATGCATGCGGCTGCTGAAGGTCAGGGCATCTATTTGTCCCAGCGTCACCGCAGGCACGGTGCGCTCTTGGTACACCGAGCGCAAGGCGTCGTTGGACTGCCGTGCACCGTAGACACCAAAGCCACCAATCACCAATAACAAAGCCGCCAGACTGGCAACCAACACAAACAGCCGGGTGGACACGCGCATGACAACCTCTGGGAAACAAGCACCCCGTACGGGGTGGGAAAACCCTATTGAATGACTAGTTTGTGAAGGTTTTATGACGTTGTTACATCTAGGGGTTTTGAAGGGGAGCGGCGGTTCAGTCGATGAGCGGTTTGCCTTTTCGGGCGAGATGCGCTTTGCAAGCATCTAGGGTTTCTCCCAATGAGAAAAACGTTTGCGCAAACGTTTGCTACGTTAGCATTTAGGAGCAGAAACGTACTTTGGCGAGGCCATGGGACCTCCAGCGTTCCTTTCTGCCACGCATGAAAAGTCAACAACTCAGAGGAGATAGACCATGAAATTGAATCGCCGCACCGTACAAACCACCCTGGCTTTGAGCCTGATGGCTGGGTTTTTTGCAACCCCAGCCCTGGCCGCCGACAAACCCAAGGTCGCCTTGGTGATGAAGTCGCTGGCCAATGAATTTTTCCGCACCATGGAAGATGGCGCCAAGGCCCATGCCAAGACCAACGCGGCCAAGTACAGCCTGGTGTCCAACGGCATCAAGAACGAAACAGACACTGCGGCCCAAATCCGCATGATCGAGCAAATGATGGCCCAGAAGGTGGACGCGATTGTGATTGCGCCCGCTGATTCCAAGGCCCTGGTGCCCGTGCTCAAGACGGCTATCGATGCGGGTATCTTGGTCGTCAACATCGACAACCAGCTCGACGCCGCTGCCCAAAAAGAAAAGGGCATCCAGATTCCCTTCGCAGGTCCTGACAACCGTGCCGGCGCCAAGCTGGTGGGCGACTTCCTGGGCAAGGGCCTGAAGGCCGGTGACAAGGTTGGCATCATTGAAGGTGTATCCACCACCTTCAATGCGCAGCAGCGCACCCTGGGCTACCAGGACGCCATGAAGGCTGTGGGCGCCACCGTGGTGGGCGTGCAGTCCGGCAACTGGGAAATCGACAAGGGCAACACCGTGGCGTCCGGCATGCTGCGTGAGCATCCCGACTTGAAGGGCCTGTTGGTCGGCAACGACAACATGGCGCTGGGTGCAGTGGCTGCCGTCAAGGCCGCTGGCAAAGAAGGTCAGGTCAAGGTTGTGGGCTACGACAACATTGGCGCGGTGAAGCCCATGTTGGCCGATGGCCGCATGCTGGCGACTGCCGACCAGTTTGGTGCGAAGCAAGCGGTATTCGGTATCGAAATTGCACTGAAGGCACTGGCCGAGAAGAAAAAGCAAGCCGACATGCCTGCTGCCATCCAGACCGATGTGGTGCTGGTCACCAAAGCCAGCAAGTAAATTGACGGCCCTTTGAGGGCACACCCCGATCGGCACGCGCCAAGGCGCTGGCCGATCGGGGATCAATCGTCACACTTTAAATACCTCCCATTTCAGCAAGGCACAGCCATGACAGCCCCCGGACTACAAGGCGCTCCCATCTTCACGGTGGAGGGCATCACCAAGCGCTATGCGAGCAATGTGCTCAGCGGGGTGAGCCTGAGCTTGCGTCCCGGAGAGGTGTTGGCGCTGACCGGAGAAAACGGTGCGGGCAAGAGCACCATGTCCAAAATCGTGGCGGGTCTGGTCGATGCCACCGAGGGCACGATGCACTTGGCTGGCCACCGCTTCGCACCCAAAAATCGCCGTGAGGCCGAAGCCGCAGGCGTGCGCATGGTGATGCAGGAGCTGAGTCTGGTCTCCACGCTGACAGTGGCAGAAAACCTGTTGATCGACGCCTTGCCGAACCGCGGGCGCTGGTGCGCCCACTGGATTGACCGCAAAGCACTGCACCAAGCGGCCAGCCAGCAGCTGGCAAAAATTGGTATTCAGGGCATTGCGCCCGACTGCTTGGTCTCCGAGCTGGGTATCGGCCAGCAACAAATGGTGGAGATTGCCCGCAACCTCCAGGACGGCACCAAGATTCTGATTCTGGATGAACCCACGGCCATGCTGACGCCGCGGGAAACCCAGCACTTGTTTGCCCAAATTGAACGCCTCAAGGCGCAGGGCGTGGCCATTATTTATGTATCGCACCGTCTGGAAGAGTTGCGCAAAATTGCCGACACCCTGGCGGTGTTGCGCGATGGGGTGCTGGTCAAAACCTGCCCCATGCACGAGGCAACCGAAGACGACATCATCGCCCTTATGGTGGGGCGGGCTGTGGAGCAGGACATGCAAAAGCCACGGCGCCCCCAGGGGCCGTGTTTGCTCAAGGCCCAAGGACTGGGGCGCGGCACGGCCGTGAAGTCGGTCAGCCTGGATCTGCACGCGGGCGAGGTGTTTGGCCTGGCCGGTTTGGTAGGCAGTGGCCGGACCGAGCTGGTGCGCCTGCTCTTTGGAGCAGACCGCGCGGACACGGGTGACATCACCTTGGCTGCCAATCCCCATCGGCCGGCCCTCCAAGTGCGGGCGCCCGGCTGGCGATCGCCGCAGGCGGCTATTGCGGCCGGCATTGGCTTGGTGACGGAAGACCGCAAATCGCAGGGCCTGTTGCTCACACAGTCAATTGCGGTCAATACCTCGCTAGGGGCATTGAACACCGTGTCCCGCCGGGGGTGGCTGCACCTGTGGAAGGAGCGCACCCTGGCCTCGGACATGGTGAAGCGCCTGCGGGTGCGCAGCCATTCGGTGGACCAAGCGGTGGGCACCTTGAGCGGCGGGAACCAGCAAAAAGTCATTTTTGCGCGCTGGCTGCACAAGAATTGCGAAGTGCTTTTGCTGGACGAACCCACCCGCGGCGTGGATGTGGGCGCACGCGCAGACATTTACGCGGAAATCGAAGCCATGACCCAGGCCCAGAAAGCGGTGCTGATGGTCTCCAGCGATTTGCGGGAGCTGATGCAGATGTGCGACCGCATCGGCGTCATGAGCCATGGGCGCTTGGTCACCGTGCTGGAGCGCGGCCAATGGAGCGAGAAGTCGCTGCTCGACGCTGCCTTCAGCGAGACCGGCGCAGATACCCCAGAAGCCGCTGCCTGCGCCTAAAGAGCGCCAACCTCTCACCCCCTACCCCCTCACGATATGACAACCGCCTCCACTCCTCCAAACACTGCGACTTCGCGCAGCGCCATGGGCACCTACCTGGGCCTGTGTGCCGTGCTGATCGGCATGGTGATTTTGTTCTCCACCCTGAGTGACTATTTCTGGAGCAAGGCCACTTTTGTGGCGATTGCCAACGAGATTCCGGCCCTGTTGGTAATGTCCATCGGCATGACGTTTGTGTTGATCATTGCCGGCATCGATTTGTCTGTGGGCTCGGTGCTGGCGCTGTCCGCAGCGGCCACCGCCAACGCCATTCTGGTGTGGCACTGGGGCCCCTTGCCGGCGTCTGCATTGGGCTTGCTGGTCGGGCTGACCTGCGGCGCGGTCACTGGGCTGATCTCGGTGGCGTGGCGCTTGCCGTCGTTTATCGTTTCCTTGGGCATGCTCGAAGCCGTACGCGGCGGCGCCTATGTGATGACAGACTCGCGCACCCAGTATGTGGGCGGCGCCATCTCCGAGCTGGCAAAGCCCTGGGTGGCCGGTGTCTCTGCCGCGTTTTTTATTGCGATTGCACTCGTCATCGTGGCGCAAGTGGTGTTGTCGCGCACCGTGTTTGGCCGCTATGTGGTCGGTATTGGCACGAATGAAGAGGCTATGCGCTTGGCAGGCATTAACCCCAGCCCGATCCGGGTGGCCGTGTTTGCCATGACCGGTGTGTTGGCCGGCTTGGCCGGGCTGATGCAAGCCGCTCGCCTGGAGGCGGCGGACCCGAACGCCGGCTCGGGCATTGAGCTGCAAGTGATAGCGTCGGTGGTGATCGGCGGCACCAGCCTGATGGGCGGGCGCGGCTCGGTGATCAGCACCTTGTTTGGCGTACTCATCATTGCGGTGCTGGAAGCCGGTCTGGCGCAGGTGGGTGTCAGCGACCCCAGCAAGCGCATCGTGACAGGCTGCGTCATTGTGGTGGCCGTTATTATTGACACGCTACGTCAGCGCCGTTCCTCTAGCCACTAGAGCAAGCCCACCACCATGTCGTCCATCAAAGACGTGGCCCGCAGGGCCAACGTGTCCATCAGCACCGTTTCGCATGTGGTGAATGGCACCCGCTTTGTCAGCGAGTCCGCACGCAAGCAGGTGGAAGAAGCCATCCGCAATTTGGGCTATGTGCCCAGCGCCGTGGCCCGCAGCCTGAAAAGCAACTCCACCAAAACACTGGGCATGTTGATTCCCAACTGCACCAACCCCTACTTTGCAGAAATTGTGCGCAGTGTGGAGGACCATTGTTTTGGTGCAGGCTACACCCTGATTCTGTGCAACACCGATGACGAGCCACACCGCCAAAGCGTGTATCTGCAAGTGCTGAGCGAGAAGCGGATCGACGGGCTCATCATCATCTCCACCGGCAACGACAGCGAGTTGCTGGCTTTGGTACAAGGGCTGACGATCCCGGCCGTGCTGCTTGACCGCGAAATCAGCCATGTGCAATGCGACCTGGTCGAAACTGCGCACATGCAAGGCGCCATGCTGGCCACTGAACACCTGCTGGCCCTAGGGCATACGCGGATTGCGTGTATCGCGGGTCCTGAGGACCTGAACTCCAGCGCACAGCGTATTCAAGGCTGGCGCAATGCGCTTGCCAAAGCCGGCGCTGCAGCAGACGCCGATCAGCTGGTCTGGCACAGCGACTTCACCAGCCAAGGCGGATGTGACACCATGAAACAGGTGCTCCAGTCCCCGCTAAAACCCACCGCCGTGTTCGTGTGTAACGACCTGATGGGCATTGGTGCCCTGAGTGCCGCGCATGAAGCCGGCGTCCGTATTCCACAAGATATGTCTCTGGTCGGCTTCGACGATATCGAGTTGGCCCATTTCACCAGCCCCGCCCTCACCACCGTCGTGCAACCCAAGCACCGCATGGGTGTCATGGCGGTGGACATGCTGCTCGAGCGCATCCAAAGCAAACGGGAGCAATCGCGGCAAGTTTTGTTGCAGCCAACTCTGGTGGTGCGAGCATCGTCCGGGCCGGCACCGCGCACCCCGCAGAAGGTGGCGTAATGCAGGTCGATATGCAAAGTGAGCCCCCGATCGTCGTCTGCCTCGGGAGCCTGAACATGGACATGTGTGTCGATGTGAGCGACGCACCTGTGGCCGGTGAAACCGTCATGGCCCATGCGCTGCGCTACTCACCCGGGGGCAAGGGCGCCAACCAAGCCGTGGCGTGTGCCCGGCAAGGCGCCCGTGTGCGCATGGTCGGCAGCGTAGGCGCCGATGCCCACGGGCTCGCGCTACTGGACAGTTTGCAAGCCGACGGCATCGATACCCTGGCAGTGGAGACCAACCCACACCAGCCCACTGGCGTAGCGATGGTGCTGGTGGAGGCCTCAGGGCAGAACCGCATTGTGGTGGCGGGTGGCGCCAACCAGGCGTTCCGCTGGAATGC
Organism: Rhodoferax sp. UBA4409; assembly: GCA_002390825.1. GTDB lineage: Bacteria > Pseudomonadota > Gammaproteobacteria > Burkholderiales > Burkholderiaceae_C > Allorhodoferax. The sequence goes on along the minus strand of DGQR01000248.1, from coordinate 2,889 downwards.
CACGGGCCTTGCGCCTGTCTTGCGTGGCGCTTATGCCTTGGTGCTGCAGCTCGAGTCGCCGGTGCAGGAGGTTCTCAAGGCCGCCCAATGGGCGCGGGCCAGCGGTTGCCTGGTGGTGCTGAATCCCTCGCCCGTGCCAGAAGCGGTGCCTGGAGCCTTGTGGGCGCTAGTGGACCTGCTGGTACTCAACGAGAGCGAGGCGCTCGCCTTGTGTGGGCTGGATGTAGGTGCCAGCCACGATGCCGCAGTGCAAGCCATTCGGCATTTTCAGCAGTGGGGTATCCGCCGTGTGGTGCTGACCTTGGGCGGCGCAGGCGCAATCGCTGCGGACGGTGACGCGGTGACCTACCACCCCGCAGCCCGGGTCGACGTGGTCGACACCACCGCAGCAGGCGATACATTTTTGGGCGCCTTGGTGGCCGCGTGGGCCAGGGGTCTGCCATTTGCGGATTGCGTGCACCAGGGCATGACTGCGGCCAGTTTGTGTGTACAAACCGCGGGCGCGCAAACATCCATCCCTAGCCGGGCTCAAACCGAGGTCGCTTTGACTGCGCCCCATTGGCAAAATTTATGAAACGAAGTGTGTTGTTGAATGCAGAGATCTCGATGCTGGTGGCCAGCATGGGACACGGTGACATGGTGGTTGTGGGCGATGCGGGCTTGCCGATTCCGACAGGCCCAGGCGCCCCACAGCGGATTGACTTGGCCTTGTGCCCCGGTATCCCCTCGCTGGACCAAACGCTGACCGCAGTCTTGTCGGAGCTGCAGGTGGAGCACGCCTATATCGCCCACGAAGCCTTGCAGGGGGACGACAAATCACTGCCTGTCTGGTGTGCAAACCGTACCGGATTTGATATCCAAACCATCAGCCATGCCGAACTGAAAGCGCTCTGCCAGCGTGCACGTGCGGTCATTCGCACTGGGGAATGCACGCCCTACGCCAACATGGTGCTGGTGTCGGGCGTGACTTTTTAGCGCACTACAGGCCCGGCTTCAGGCCGCTCCGATATTCGGAATCAAGCCACCCACGGGCTGACCATTCTTCAGTGCTGCGGTAAACGCCAGCATGCGGTCAATCGGCAAACGGGCGCGGTCAATCAGTTTGTGATCCACATGGACTTCATTCAGTCCATGCTCCAGCACGCGCGCCACGCCGGCTAGGCCGTTCATGGCCATCCAGGGGCAGTGCGCGCAGCTTTTGCAAGTAGCGCTGTTGCCAGCGGTGGGCGCTTCGATGAAAGTCTTGCCAGGGTTCAGCGTACGCAGCTTGTGCAGCATGCCGTTGTCAGTAGCCACGATGAAAGTGTCGGCATCCAGCGTCTGCGCGGCTTTGAGGATGGCGCTGGTCGAGCCCACGGCGTGGGCCAGGGCCACCACGTCTTGGGGCGACTCGGGGTGCACCAGCACTTTGGCTTGGGGGTGCTCTTTGATCAGCGCTTCCAGCTCAAAGGCCTTGAACTCGTCGTGCACGATGCAGGCGCCTTCCCAGAACACCATATCGGCACCGGTTTCGCGCTGTATGTAGCCACCCAGGTGTTTGTCAGGCGCCCACAAAATCTTTTGGCCCTTGTCTTTGAGGGCTTTCACGATGTCCAGCGCGCAGCTGCTAGTCACCAGCCAATCGGCACGCGCCTTCACCGCGGCGCTGGTGTTGGCGTAGACCACCACGGTGCGGTCGGGGTGGGCATCACAAAATGCGTTGAATTCGCTAATGGGGCAACCCAGGTCCAGCGAGCAGGTGGCATCCAGGTCGGGCATCAGCACGGTTTTGTGGGGCGACAAAATCTTGCTGGTCTCGCCCATGAACTTCACGCCCGACACCACCAGCGTCTGCGCGCTGTGGTCACGGCCAAAGCGAGCCATCTCAAGCGAATCGCTCACCAGGCCGCCGGTTTCTTCAGCCAGATCCTGCAAATCAGGGTGCACGTAATAGTGCGACACCATGACCGCGTTCTTATCTTTCAGCAGCTGCTTGATCTTGTCTTTGAGCGCGGTGCGCTCCATCGGGGTGGGCTCCACAGGCACGCGGGCCCAAGCATGCTTGGTGGAGCAAGCCGGCTGCTCGTACTCCACGTCGATCACATCACTGGCGCTCATCACAGGTCCTCAAATCGCATGGAGAAATCGGTGGCCTTGACGTCTTTGGTCAGCGCGCCGATGGAGATGCGGTCCACACCGGTAGAGGCAATCGCCCGCACCGTATCCAGGTTCACACCGCCGGACACTTCCAGAATCGCGCGGCCGGCGTTAATGGCTACCGCCTGCATCAATTGAGCCAGCGTCATGTTGTCCAGCAGCACCATCTTGGCGCCGCAATCCAGCGCCTCGCGTAGTTGATCCAGCGTTTCGACTTCCACCTCAATGAACTTGGCAGTGGCGGCGAACTGGGTGGCACGTTGCAGCGCGGCAGTCACGCCACCGGCGGCGGCGATGTGGTTTTCTTTGATGAGCACTGCGTCGTGCAGGCCGATGCGGTGGTTGGTACCGCCACCCGTTTTAACGGCGTATTTCTGCGCCAGGCGCAGGCCGGGAATGGTCTTGCGGGTGTCCACGATGGCAGCGCGGTTACCGGGCACTTCGTTCACCGCTTCCACAAAGGTAGCGGTTTTGGTGGCCACCGCGCTCAGCAGCTGCAAGAAGTTCAGCGCGGTGCGCTCAGCTGTCAGCAAGGCTTGGGCGTTGCCCTCAATCTCCAGCAACACCTGGTCTTGCTGGCAGCGTTGGCCTTCGCGCACATGCCAGATGAGGGCGGCCGACGGATCCAGCGCCCGCACGGCTGCAGTGGCCCAGGGCTCGCCGCAAATGACAGCCGACTCGCGGGCCAGCACCCGCGCTCGGGCCCGGCGGGTGGGGTCAATCAAAGAGGCGGTCAGGTCGCCGGCGCCCACG
>DGQR01000216.1 GCA_002390825.1 Rhodoferax sp. UBA4409 | reverse complement strand
CGGCATCATCAAGCACGCACGTGCCCTGAACGCCATCACCAACCCTGGTACCAATAGCTACAAGCGTCTGGTTCCTCACTTTGAGGCTCCGGTCAAGTTGGCATATTCCGCCAAGAACCGCTCTGCTTCGATCCGCATTCCTTTCGTGGCGAACCCCAAGGGCCGTCGCGTGGAAGCACGTTTCCCCGATCCATTGATGAACCCTTACCTCGGCTTCGCAGCCTTGTTGATGGCAGGTCTGGACGGCGTGGAAAACAAGATCCATCCTGGCGAAGCCGCCACCAAGGACCTCTACCATCTGCCTCCCGAGGAAGATGCAAAGGTGCCAACCGTGTGCCACAGCTTGGATCAAGCCTTGGAGCATTTGGACAAGGACCGCGCGTTCTTGACCAAGGGTGGTGTGTTCACTGACTCCATGATCGATGCCTACATCGATCTGAAGATGCAGGAAGTGACCCGCTACCGCATGTCGGTACACCCTGTCGAATACGACATGTACTTCAGCCTGTAATCCCGGCGCTGCAAAGCACTGTGATGAGCAAAAAAGGACGGCGTGAGCCGTCCTTTTTTTATGGAACACTTGGACACATATCGCCACCTGAACCTCGGGGATACTCAGGGCCTTTGTTCCGGGGCACTTTTTGACGGATACTGAATCACAGCGCTTACCAAACCGAGCGTAGTTACTGACACAGCATGAAACCCACACTCCTGATTCTTTGCTTGACCGCCGGCACGACGCTAGGAGCCTCGGCGCAGGAGCGTATCTACCGGTGTGGCAATGAGTACACCAACACCGTGACCGAAGCGCAGGCCAAGACCTGCAAGCTTGTCTCGGGCGGCAATGTCACGGTGGTGCAGGGTCAGAAACCCGCAGCAGCAGCGCCTGGTGTGAAGGTGGCCTCGGCGCCGCCCGCAAGCAGTGCGCCGCGTATCGACAGCGCGGATCAAAAAGCCAAAGACTCTGATGCCCGTTTGATTCTCGAAGCCGAGCTCAAAAAGGCCGAGGCCCGTCAGATCGAGCTGAACAAAGAGTACAACAACGGAGAGCCTGAAAAGCTGGGCCCCGAGACGCGTAATCATCAAAAATACCTGGATCGGGTTTCCGAGCTCAAAGCAGCGCTGTCCCGCAACGAGAGTGACATATCGGGCATCCGGCGGGAGCTTGGTCGTTTGCCGGGCAGTAGCTCCAAGCAATAAGGCCCGGGCAAGTGCCCGCCTTTCCGGGCGGAGCCATGGACCCGGTTATTCAATTTCCTTTTTCCGCGGACAAGCCTCATGGAGCGATTCCATTCTTTTGACCTGCTAGCGACCTTGGTGGCAGTGGTCACGGCCGACGCGTCTGTGCAGTTCTCCAATGCGGCACTGGAAGATGCCTTGGGCATTTCGCGCAGGACCATCATCGGCTCCAACTTTGCCGACGTCTTCACCGAACCTGCACAGCTGCACAGCGCCCTCGAAGGTGCGTTGGACAATGCGTTTGCGGCCCTGCGCTACGACGCGTGGCTCAAGCGTGCCGGGCTGGAGTCCATGCCGGTGCACGTCATCGTGACCCGCACAGAGGCATCCAACGACATCATTGTGGAAATGGTGCCCCAGGAGCAGCAAACCCGCCAAGACCGTGAAGAGCGACTCGCCGAGCAGGCCCAGACCAACAAAGAACTGATCCGTAACCTCGCCCACGAAATCAAAAACCCTTTGGGTGGCATTCGTGGCGCGGCGCAGTTGCTTGAAATGGAGATGGAGTCGCCCGAACTCACCGAATACACGCAGGTCATCATCCATGAGGCGGACCGGCTGCAGAGTCTGGTGGACCGCCTGTTGGCGCCGCACCGCCGGCCGCACCTGGTGGGCGATGTGAATATCCACGAGGTGTGTGAGCGGGTGCGCTCGCTCATCCTTGCCGAGTTCCCCAAAGGCTTGCGCGTGGTGCGGGACTATGACATCTCCATCCCCGAATTCCGGGGCGACCGCGAGCAGCTCATTCAAACCGTGCTGAACATTGCCCACAACGCCTGCCAGGCGCTGGCAGAGCGCATTGCGGCGGGTGACGGTTGTGTGACATTCAAGACCCGGGTGACACGGCAGATCACCTTCGGCAAACAGCGTTACCGGTTGGCATTGGAATTGCATGTCATTGACAACGGACCTGGCGTGCCAGATTCGATCAGAGACCGCATTTTTTACCCGTTGGTATCGGGCAGGGAAGGTGGTTCCGGACTGGGGCTCACACTGGCGCAAACCTTTGTTCAGCAACACCACGGTCTGATTGAAGTGGACAGCGTGCCGGGCCGTACGGACTTCAAAATCTTGATTCCGTTACCGTAACAGACCGACAAAAACATAGGGTGCCACACAACATGAAGCCGATTTGGATCGTAGATGATGACCAGTCCATCCGCTTCGTGCTGGAGAAGGCACTGTTGCGTGAGCACCTGCCCACACGCAGCTTTTCCAATCCACGCGATGTACTGACTGCGCTGAGCACCGCAGCAGACGATGAAGGCCCGCAAATCCTGGTGAGCGACATCCGCATGCCCGGAGGCTCCGGCCTCGACCTGCTCGAAAAAGTCAAAGCCAAACACCCCGGCCTGCCCGTCATCATCATGACGGCCTTCTCGGACCTGGACAGCGCGGTCAGTGCCTTCCAGGGCGGCGCTTTTGAATACCTGCCCAAACCCTTCGACCTGCCCAAAGCGGTGGAGCTGATCCGCCGTGCGGTGGAAGAGAGCCAGCGCGAGGAAGTGGCCGAAGAGCGCATGGCCGAGTCCCCCGAAATGCTGGGTCAGGCGCCCGCCATGCAGGACGTATTCCGTGCCATCGGCCGCTTGAGCCAGAGCAACGTCACGGTGATGATCACCGGCGAATCCGGCTCCGGCAAAGAGCTGGTGGCCCGTGCGTTGCACAAGCATTCCCCGCGCGCCGATGGCCCGTTTGTGGCCATCAACACTGCAGCCATTCCCAAAGACCTGTTGGAGAGCGAACTCTTCGGCCATGAACGCGGCGCCTTTACCGGCGCCCAAACCATGCGCCGCGGCCGCTTCGAGCAGGCCGATGGCGGCACCCTGTTTCTAGACGAAATCGGCGATATGCCGTTTGAGCTGCAGACCCGTTTGCTGCGCGTCTTGAGCGACGGCCACTTCTACCGCGTGGGCGGGCAC
>DGQR01000123.1 GCA_002390825.1 Rhodoferax sp. UBA4409 | reverse complement strand
GCCCACGCGGATACCGCTGGGCTGCTGCTTCATGCCGATGATTTCGCCGATCACATCGGCCATGGCAGCCAGCTGCTCGCAGCCTTCGGCACAGGTTTCGAGCACTTTGGGGGTGAGCTTAAGGCGATCCACCATCGGAGCAGACAGGCCGTTGGCCACGGCCCGCTCAATATCCTTGGCGTTGTCCACCTGCAGGGCTGCGGTGTTTTCGCGCAGCAGGCGGGCCAGTGCGCGCAATGCTACGTTTTTCATAGCGGATGGCGCACGCGCCATGAGGGCGGATGCCACTTTTGCTTGTGAACCAAGGGCCAGGGTGTATTCGGTGGTGTTGGTGGCGTTCATGGGCTGATTTTCGCAGATGTCTAGGCGGGGGGCATTTCCAACCGCTTTCTCTAAAATTCATCAATGCTCTTTACCAACACGATGAAATCTGCGGCCCTCTGTATTGCCCTCGCGATCGGTAGCCTTATCGTGGGCGGGTACCTGGCCGGGCTTCTTGGCATTGTGCTTGCCGCTCCCCTGTCGGGCGCGCTCCTCTCGCGTGTGTTGATCGACGGGTTTACCGGGGGCTACAGGGCCATGCGGGCGCATGCCTATGCGAGTGTTCAAGGGCGGCACTACGCGTACAAAAGCATCTCGATCTCCATCAAGGAGGACGAGGACGGACACCGGTGGCTCAGGGTTAAAGACATTCGCCGTGTATTGCGACACCTGCCCAAAGACGCCACTCTGGGACGCATTGAGCCGGAACGCACCAGTTCAGGCGCCGATGGCAAAAGCATGCATATTCGTGCCGATGCCTTGCTCCATTGGCTATCCAAGGCTCAGTCGAGTGAATCCATCCGGTTCAAACTGTGGGTTGAGCGAACCGTCCACTTTCCCTCATCGGCCGCCATTAGCGATAGAGCATTCGTAGCGCCGTCACTGAACGATGGCGCTGATTGAAAGCTACTCAACTGCCACCCAGACTGCCCGACCAGCGCTCCAGATCCTGCACCACACCGCCCAAAGCCAGCGCATCGACCACCACCGCAGACCACACCGGTGAGGCCACACGCACGCCGGATTGAAACAGTGCTTCTTGCATGCGCTGCTGGATCTGGTGCTGCCATTTGGCAGCATCGGGCATCCCGCCCAAAGAGGCGAGCACCCGCTGCTTGGCTTCCACCATGCCTTGCACACGCATCAGCCGCAGCAGGCGCTGCTGCATCTCAGCTTGGGCAGACAAACGGTCGGCTTGTCGGTGGATAGCTTCATTAAGCAACATCTCGGTCACCAGTGCCTCGTCCTGGCAAGTGCGTGTCCAGACGATCTCACCCTCGAAGTGCTGCAAACTGCGTTTGAAGGCGACTGAATTGGCATTCAGCGCATGGGTATGGAAAAAGCAGAACCCGCGCTCATTCCACTGATGGGCCTCCACGCGGTGCCAATCCGCCTCAAGCCGGTAGTGCAGGCGTATGGAAATCTGGTTGTGGCGCTGCACATGCCGCTGGGCAGGGGTGGCATCGGTCACACCTGTCTCCTGCCGGTGCCTTAGCGACGCAAGCCGCCGGCAGATGCCGGATGGGCTTGGCCGCCGCATAAGGCGCACACCTGCAGAGCCAGCCGGTGCAGGGCTTGCCAGCCACTGGCTGGCCAGTCGGGCTGCTTCAGGCCTTTGACAATGCCGTCCACTACATGGGCGGACTGCAAGAGCTCTGCCAGGGTGCGCTCAGACAGCTTGGGCAGCACCCGCTCGAACAGGCGCTCTTTGACGCCCCAGATGCGGTTTTCGCGCAGGGCCATCGGCAAGGGGCGCCCCTGGCCCATGGCGTCTTTGACCCGCTTCAAGGAGCGAATATCTTCGGCCAGGGTGTAGTGCACCAGCACTTCGGCCTCGCCTTCGGCTTGCAATCCATCGAGCATGCGCTGCACCCGCGCTGCCTGGCCGGCAAGAACCGCTTCAGAGAGCTTGAACACGTCGTAACGCGCCACATTCAGCACGGCGCTTTCGACTTGCGCAAGCGTCAACACGCCTTCACCGGCATCCGCTGGATACAACAGGCCGAGTTTTTGAATTTCCTGATGAGCAGCCAGCAGGTTGCCCTCCACACGGTCGGCAAAAAACTGCAGGGTGCGCTGCCCTTCTTCACCGGCGGCCACCCGCTGCCCCTGGGCGCCCAGGCGCTGGGCAATCCACTGCGGCAAGGCGTTGCGCTCAATCGGATCGACCTGAAGCGAGATGCCATAGCTCTCCAGCGCGGAGAACCAGGCGCCGGACTTGGTCATCTTGTCCAGTCGCGGCAGCATGACGATGGTGAGGGTGGAGTCGTTGCCCTGCGCGGCTTCGGCCAACTGCTGCAGCGCAACGCTGCCGTCTTTGCCCGGCTTGCCGCTGGGGATGCGGATTTCCACAATCTGCTTGTCAGCAAACAGGCTGAGCGAGCCGCCTGCGGCAAGCACCTCGCTCCAATCAAAGTGGGCACCGGCCACGGTGTGCGAGGTTCGCTCGGTGTAGCCCTGGGTGCGGGCCACTGCGCGGATCGCATCCAGCGCCTCTTGCTGCAGCAGCGGCTCGTCACCATGCAAGGTGTACAGGCTTTTGAGCCCGCGTTGCAGGTGGTTCTGGAGTTGGTTGGCCGCGACTTGCATAGGGTGGTGAGTTTACTTGGCACACCGGCCCTTGCACAGCCGCGGTGCAGGGCTTAGGCGGCCAGCTCCAGCGTGGCAGCCGATGGCGCCAGTACGGTACACAGCAGCTCTGTCGCCGCGCGGGCGGTCTGCCCCCCAAAGTCGCGCAAGGGGTTGTACTCGGTGAGCTCCATCGCCACAAACTGCGGATCGTGGCTGCAGCCGTCGAGGGCCTGAAGCGCATCCGCGAGGCGAATACCTTGCTCCACCGGCGTGCCAGTGCCGGGCGCATCGCGCGGGTCAAGCCCATCGAGATCGAAGCTGATGCCCCATCCCGCAGTACCCGTCGACGCAATAGCCCGGGCCTCGGCAAAGCAGGCGGCAAACCCGCGCTCCAAAACCTCAGGCATGTACATCACGCGCACGCCCAATTGGCTGAGCAAGGCCTGCTCGGCCGGCTCATAACTGCGGGCACCGATGATGGCGACCTGCGAAGGCAACAACTTGCCGCGCCAGCCGAATAGATCTGTCATCCCCACCGAACCGTAACCCAACAGCGCCGCCAAGGGCATGCCATGGGGTGCTTGGGTATCAGAGGTGTCGGGGGTGTGGGCATCCAAGTGTGCGTCGATCCAGACCAGCCCCACTCTGCCTTGGGGGCGCAGATGTTCTGCCACGGCACTCCAAGTGCCCACTGCACACGAATGGTCACCGCCCACCACCAGGGGTTGCTGCCCGTGGTGTAGCACCTGCGCCACCGTGTGGGCCAGGTGCTCCGAGAACCCTTCAATCGCACCCAAGCGGCTGCTCGCCAGCATAGGCTGGGCACTCACCGTCTCGCCCCAGGTGACGGTGCGTCCGGTCGCTGCCAAAGCGCGCTGCAGACCATGCTCTTTCAGGGCGTTGGCGCCCCATTTGCATCCGCCATCGCTGGCGCCCTCGCCGACCGCTGCGCCGACGATGTGTAACACCGGCTGGCTCATGCGGCTTTACGCAAAGGCGCAGGAACGGCGGTGGCACAGGCGAACAAGTCTTTGGGGTCCGCGAGGTCGGGCACCAGTTGCACGGTGCTGCCTACGCCCAGTTTCTGGGACAGTGCATGGACATAGCGCAGGGCCGACAAATCCTCCAGGGCAAAACCCACCGAGTCAAACAAGGTGACTTGTTCGGCGTGGTCCCGGCCCGCAGCGTGGCCCGCCAGTACCTGCCAGAGTGGGTGGGTCACAAAGTCTGCTGGCATCTGCTGCAGCTCGCCCTCGATGCGCGTCTGGGTTTCAAACTCCACGAAAACTTTGGCCTGATTCAGAATGGCGGCCTCCAGCTCGGTCTTGCCCGGGCAGTCGCCGCCCACGGCATTGAGGTGCATGCCGGGTTCGATCATGTCCGCCGTCAGGATGGTGGCATTGGTTTTGTCGGCGGTTACCGTGGTCACGATGTCGGCGCCGCGCACCGCTTCTCGGGTGGAGGCACAGCGCACGATGCTCAGCGCGCCAGAGTCGGTGTAGGGGCGCAAGTTCGCCACCAACTTGTCGGTGGCCTTGGGGTCCACATCGAACACGCGCAGCGTCGTAATGCCCAGCTGCGTCATGAACGCAATTGCCTGGAATTCGCTTTGCGAGCCATTGCCGATCAGCGCCATGGTTTTGCTATTCCGGCGGGCCAGCACTTTGGCGGCCATAGCCGAGGTCGCGGCCGTGCGCAAAGCGGTGGTGATGGTGAGCTCGCTGAGCAACTCGGGGTAACCGGTGGCCACATCGGCCAGCACGCCAAAGGCCATCACGGTGGACAGGCCTTGCAGCGGGTTCTTGGGGTGGCCGTTCACGTACTTGAACGCGTACAGCGCACTGTCGGACACCGGCATCAGCTCGATGACACCGTTGGTGCTGTGGTTGGCGGTGCGGGGGGACTTGTCGAAGTCCTCCCAACGCAAAAAGTCTTCACGGATGGTCTGGGCCATCTCGGACATCATGGGGGCCAGACCGTGCTGGCGCACCAGGGCTTGCATGTCATGGACGTCGATATAGCGGGTCATGGGCTTCTCCTCAGGGCAAAGTGCCGCGAGGGGATGCGGATTCCGCATCTACCGCAACGCCGGCAGCTGCACCTAGTCTAGGCCTGCCAGCAGGGAGTTAAGCGACGAAGTCGAGCTGGCAAAGCGCGCAAACCGCTGCCGGCCCCGAATGCCACTTCCGAAACGGAATTGGCCGCTATCAGCGGGTCGTGCGGACCATCAAGGGGAAGCCGGCAAACTCTTTCACGGTTTGCAGCTCGGTGCTGGTCACAACCTTGTCGACGCCCAAGCCGACGTCGTCAATCCAGGTGTTGGTCAGTTCACGGTAGTGGTTCAGGTCGCGGCAAGCCAGGCGGACCAAGTAGTCGTAGCGGCCACTCACCAGGTAGCAGGCAATCACCTCCGGGCAGGCGACCATGGCCTGCTCAAAGCGCTGCACCGTCGCCTGGCGCTGGTCCTTGAGGGCAATTTCCGCAAACACCGACACATGCTCACCGATGGACTGGCGTGCCAGCAAGGCCCGGTACCCCTCGATGTGCCCTTCGTCCTCCAGCTTGTGGATCCGGTTCAAGGTTGCTCGTGCCGACAGGTTGACCACCTCTGACAAGGCTTGCGCGCTCATGCGCCCGTCGCGCTGCAGCAACTCCAGCAGGGTGTGATCGACCCGGTCCATGGCCACCTTACGGGTTCAGGCTTTTCACAGCCGCAATACGGCGCAGCAACTGCTGCACGATATCGGACTGCATGTCGCGGTAGAGCAGGACCTCTTCCGCCTCTTTGGCCAGCACAGCAGACTCGTTGAAGCTGATATCCCGCTCCTGCAAGATATCCGTGGGCTCAATCAGGTCACGGCCTTGCGAGGTGCGCATGCGAAAACGCACCTTGATCCGCAATTGGTATTCGCGCACCTGGCCGGAGGCGTTGAGGGCCACGATCACCTTTTCGCGCGTTTCGCCCAATATATCGACGATCACCTCCGGAGGCACACCGCCCGCAGGAGGCGCCACCGGCCGCACCATGTCGCCCAGGTAGCGGCTGAGCTCCGAGGCCACCGCCGCGCCCTTTTCGGGCGTGACCGCAATCGTCTCAAAGGCGTAATTTTGTTTGCCGCGCAGCTTGAAGCCGCAGCCTCCCAGCAGGGCAGCCACAGGCAGCGCAAAAAGCGATCGGCGTTGCAGCATGGTGATCAGACGACGATGTTGACCAGGCGACCGGGCACCACGATGACCTTCTTGGCCGCGGCGCCTGCTGCATGGGCGATGAACACCTCGCTGGCCAGCGCTGCCGCTTCGATGGCGGCCTTGTCAGCGCCTGCCGGTACACGTACCGCGCCGCGCAACTTGCCGTTGATTTGCAGCACCAGTTCGATCTCGTCCTGCACCAGAGCCGCTGCATCCACTTGGGGCCAAGGCGCATCCAGCAGATCACCCAATGCAGACGAATAGCCCAACTCCGACCACAAGGCGTGCGACAAGTGTGGCGTAGCGGGGTACAGGCAACGCAGCAGGATGCCGAAGCCTTCGATCAGGGCCACTTGCGCACCCGCACTGTCCAGGGCCTTGAAGCCTTCCAGCGCGTTGATCATCTTCATCGCGCCTGACACCACGGTGTTGTATTGCATGCGCTGGTAGTCAAAGTCCACCTGCTTGAGCACGGTGTGCATTTCCAGTCGCAGGGCCTTGGCTTCCTTGCCGAATTCCACATCATTCAGGCTCTTAGCGCCCGCTACGCTTGCGCGAGCAGCTACTGAATCCATAGCAGACAGTTTGTAGCCGAAGTTCCAGACACGGCGCAGGAAGCGGTAGCTGCCTTCCACCGCCGAGTCGTTCCACTCCAGCGTGGCCTCAGGCGGCGAGGTGAACATGGTGTAGATGCGGGCCGTGTCTGCGCCGTACTTGGCGATCAGCTCCTGCGGGTCCACACCGTTGTTTTTTGACTTGGACATGGTGCCCACGCCCTCGTAATCAATCGCGGTGCCCACGGGCAGCATGCCGTCGGCGCTGTCCACCGGGTTGATGAGCTTGGCGCCCACCACCTTACCAGCGGCGTCCTGCACATGCTCCACATCGTGGGGCCAGAAGTACTCTTTGCCACCCTTGGCTGTTTTACGGGAGTAAATGTGGTTGAGCACCATGCCCTGGGTCAGCAGCTTGGTAAAGGGTTCGTCCACCTTCACCAGCCCCAGGTCGCGCATGACCTTGGTCCAGAAACGCGCGTACAGCAAGTGCAGGATGGCGTGTTCGATACCTCCGATGTATTGGTCCATCGGCATCCAGTAGTCCGCGCCGCCGGCCACCATGGCGTCCGGGTTCTTCGGATCGCAATAGCGCATGAAGTACCAGGACGAGTCCACAAAGGTGTCCATGGTGTCGGTCTCGCGGCGCGCGGGCTTGCCACACACAGGACACACCACGCCGGCGTGGAAGCCTTCGTGCTTGTGCAGCGGGTTGCCGGAGCCATCGGGCACGCAGTCCTGCGGCAGCACCACGGGCAAATCTTTCTCGGGCACCGGCACGGCGCCGTGTTCATCGCAATGGATGATGGGGATGGGAGTGCCCCAGTAGCGCTGACGGCTCACGCCCCAGTCACGCAGACGCCAAGTGGTTTTCTTCTCGCCCAGGCCTTGGGCTGCCAAGTCCGCAGCCACTGCATCGACCGCTGCTTTGTAAGCCAGGCCGTCGTACTTGCCGGAGTTCACCGTCACGGCGCGCTGCTTGTCGCCATACCAATCAGCCCAAGACTCCAGCGAGAAGGTTTCGCC
>DGQR01000269.1 GCA_002390825.1 Rhodoferax sp. UBA4409 | reverse complement strand
GAGGCTGATGTTCCAGCCCGGGCGCATCAGGCTCAGGAACTTCATCAGCGCGCCCGGCCGCTCGGGGAACACAAAACGCAACAGCCGCTCGTCCTGCGCGAGGCTGGAGATGCCGCCCACCATGTGGCGGATGTGCTCTTTGGCCAGTTCGTCGTGCGTCAGGTCCAGGGTCTTGAAGCCGTTTTTCTCAAAGTTCTTGGCCACCTTGGTGGATTCGCCCTTGCTCTGGGTAGTGAGGCCTACAAACACATGGGCCCTGGCCGCGTCGCTGATGCGGTAGTTGAACTCGGTCACATTGCGTGTGCCGCCGGGTAGCTCGCCAATCAGCTCACAAAATCGCTTGAAGCTGCCGCGCTCTTCAGGAATAGTGACGGCAAATAAGGCTTCCCGTTCTTCACCCACCTCAGCCCGCTCGGCCACAAAGCGCAGGCGGTCGAAGTTCATGTTGGCGCCGCACAAGATAGCGGCATAGGTTTCACCCTTGGTTTTGTGCGTGGCGACATATTGCTTGATAGCCGCGACTGCCAGTGCGCCTGCAGGCTCGACGATGCTGCGGGTGTCCACAAAGATGTCTTTAATGGCAGCGCACACGGCGTCGGTGTCCACGGTCACATAGCCGTCGACCAGGTCATGGGCGATGCGGAAGGTTTCTTCGCCGACCAGCTTTACTGCAGTGCCATCGGAGAACAGGCCCACATCGGGCAGCGTCACCCGCTCGTGTGCGCCGACCGACTGGATCATGGCGTTGGAGTCGTTCATCTGCACGCCGATGACCTTGACTCCGGGTGCCACCGCCTTGATGTAGTTCGCCACACCTGAGATCAGGCCGCCGCCGCCGATGGCGACAAACACCGCATCAATACCCGGGCCGGTTTTGCTACCGGTTTTGTGGCCCGACTTGGCAGCCTTGTCAGCCCCCAGCGTTTGCACTTGGCGCATGATTTCCATGGCCACCGTGCCCTGGCCGGCAATCACATCCGGGTCGTCAAAGGGGTGCACAAAGGTGAGCCCCTCTTTCTTTTGCAGGGCCAGTGCATGGTCGTAGGCGTCGGAATAGCTTTCACCGAACAGCACCACTTCGCCGCCGAAGCCGCGCACCGCATCGACCTTGAGCTGGGGCGTGGTGGTGGGCATCACGATGATGGCGCGCACACCCATGCGGCTGGCGGACAAGGCCACCCCCTGGGCGTGGTTGCCGGCGGAGGCGCAAATGACGCCTTTGGCAATCTGCTCGGCAGGCATTTGGGCCATCTTGTTGTAGGCGCCACGCAGCTTGAAGCTGCGCACGGGCTGCTGGTCTTCGCGCTTGAACAACACCGTGTTGTGCAGCCGCCGGCTGAGCGCGCGGGCGGGCTCTAGCGCAGTCTCTACCGCCACGTCGTACACACGGGCAGTGAGAATCTTCTTCAGGTAGTCGGCTGGGGTGAGCGGGGCTGGGGTTTTCAGGGCTGAGTACGGGGTCTTGGTGCTCACAGGGCTACACTCCGGTGGGTGAGATAGGCAGTCATGGCGCTCCGCGCGGAGCGATTCATGACATTGTAACGATGTAGAGAACAGCTCCGCGCGGGGCTTAGACAGGAAACACACCATGGAATGCACCGTAAGTTGGACCGGCGGCCTCAATACCCGCTCAGGCATGGGCTTTGTGGCCGAAACCGGCAGCGGTCACACATTGATGATGGATGGCGCCCCCGATGCGGCCAAGCCCGAAAACGGCGGCCAGAACCTGGCACCACGCCCCCTGGAGACCGTGCTGGCGGGCACCGGTGGTTGTACCGCCTATGACGTGGTGCTGATCCTCAAGCGCGGCCGCCACGATGTGCAGGGCTGCACCGTGAAGCTGACCGCCGAGCGCGCCGAAGTGGATCCCAAGGTGTTTACCAAGATCCACATGCAATTCACTGTGACCGGCAAGGGAATCCCTGCCAGCGCCGTAGAGCGCGCTATTGCCATGAGCCACGACAAGTACTGCTCAGCCAGCATCATGCTGGCTAAAACAGCAGAGATCACTACAGGGTTTGACCTTATAGAGGTCTGATGACTTTTACGGAAAAGCGCTAGATAATCGGATTTTCTCAATAGTCGTCTGACGACTTATCGTGAGGTCCGAGGGATGTCCAGAAGTTTTTGCGTAGTTTCTATAGCGTCTGCGCTCATCGGCGTAGCGAGCCTGACGGCATGCAGCTCGGTCATGCCCACCGCGGCATCTGCTGTTCCGGCGCGGTCCCCGCAGCTGCTTAAGACAGTCGCCTTGATCATGGGCGAACCCAACTTCTCTGTGGATGGCGCTTATCAAGAGCTGGAAGAGGGCTTGTATACCCAGCCGGAGTTGCGCAATGGCACGCTGGTGATGGCGCCCTTAGGCGACATCGTCCCGTATCTGGGTGGGCAATACCGCTACTCGGTGGCTGAGGGGCGGGTCCAGCTGACCCTCGGAGACAAGACTTTGCTGGCGTCCGTCGGGCAACGCAATGCCACCGTCAATGGGGCCCCCGTGATCCTCGAGGCTGCAGTGGAAGAGCGTAATGGAAGCGCCTGGGTGCCCGTGAGCTCCGTGTGGGAAGCCATGGGCGCCTTCGTGAAGTGGGATAAAGCCCGCCAGCGGCTTACCGGTGCCTTTGTCCTACCCGCGGGGGTCAAGCTGGCCGATTTTGCGCGGGGTGGTCCGGTGACTGAAGAGACCCTGCTGTCCCAAAAGGCGGGGTTCTACGGATCTGCAGACGGCGTCCGCATGGCTGATGTCATTGTGGGTTACCAAAATGCGGATGGCGGGTGGCCTAAGCTGGAAAAGACGGTCAGTCTTTTGACGCCGGTGAACAAAGAGGCTCTGTCCGGGTTTCGCAGCAAATCCACGATCGACAACGATTCCACGACCAAACAGCTGGTTGCTTTGGCCAAAGTGCATGCGGCTAGCGGCAAGCCCAGCCACCAAGAGTCCTTCTTGCGGGGCTTGGACTATCTATTAGCAGCACAGCACCCCAGTGGCGGCTGGCAACAATTCTGGCCACAACCACAAGGCTACAAGGCGCGCATCACTTTCAATGATGACGCGATCGCCAACGTGTTGGAAGTTTTGCGGGACGTAGCCGAAAGAAAGCCGGAGATGGCGTTTGTGGATGCCGCACGAGTCGCGAAGGCCCGTGATGCTTATAACAAAGGCCTGCAATTGATTCTGACCAGTCAAATCCGGATCGATGGCAAAAAAACCGGCTGGGCTGCCCAGTACGACGAGTTGACCCTGAAGCCTGCCATGGGGCGCGCCTTTGAGTTGCCCTCTATCAGTGGGGACGAGAGCGTCAACGTGCTTCGCTTTTTGATGTCATTGCCGCAGCCGTCTTCTGGGGTGGTGGACGCTATCCAGAGTGGCATGGCATGGTTTGATGCAGCCAAAGTCTCAGGTATCAAGCTAATCCAGGTGAATGACAAGACGCTGGAGTTCGGTTTTGACCGCCGCGTGGTGGCGGACGCTAGCGCACCGCCCCTCTGGGCGCGCTTTTATGACCTCGAGTCCGGGCGCCCGCTGTTCACATCTCGAGACGGTGTCAAGAAAGCGGCGTATGCCGATGTGAGTTACGAGCGCCGGGTGAAGTACAACTGGTACACCAGCGCTGCAACCGAACTACTCACTAAAGAGTACCCGGCTTGGTTGGCCCGTAACAAAGTGGCTGCCCGCTAGAGCCATTGATCAAATGCGTTCTGCCACCGTGGTCATGACTTTGGCGGCGGCGCGCATAAGTTCTTTCACAGGGCGCGGCAGCTCCGCAGCTCCGGCAGCGGTTGCGTCATCGGCATGGCGTAGCTCGTCACGCTGCATTTGCGCCACGATGGCCCTGGATTCGTGGTCGCCCTCCGGTAACGTCGATAGGTGGCCCTCAAGGTGTGCGCCGACTTGTCGCTCCGTTTCGACCACAAAGCCCAAACTCAATTTGTCGCCCATACGCCCCGCCAGCAGCCCCAAACCAAAGGCACCTGCGTACCAGAGGGGATTTAACAAGGACGGACGTGAACCCAAGGCATCCAGGCGCTGCGCGGTCCACGCCAAATGATCGGTTTCTTCAATGCAGGCCTTGGTGAAGTGCTCACGCAAGCTTTTGTTAGGGGTTGTCAGCGCTTGTGCGGTGTAAAGGGCCTGCGCGCAGACTTCTCCCACATGATTCACCCGCATCAGACCCGCAGACTTCTTTCTGTCAGCGTCGCTCAACTCTGTTTTAGAGTCAGGCGAGGTGGGAGATGCCTGCGAAGCGTGTGGGGTAGCGAACAGGGTGCGCAGGGCGGTATCGGCGGCGTTTAAAAGGGAATCCATACAAATGCTCGAGTTTTCGCGTCAAATCAAAGCGAAAGTCTATAGGGAGTGTGAAAAATCGCACTTGACGCTGGTTAAAGGCCCTGTTGCAAGTCAACAACGGTAACCCCAAGGAACCCACCCTTTTTATCGCTTTTCTTTGCCAAAGCCGAATCGGTCTGGTGCAATAGCCCCAACTTCCTGAACAAGGAGGTTGGCCCGGGGTTCCGAACAATCGGTCCGGAGCTCTATGTTTAACCTTGGAGTATTTCTAATGAAAAAGACTTTGATCGCTTTGGCCGTTCTGGCTGCTTCCGGCGCTTCTTTCGCACAAGTTTCCATCACCGGCGAATACGCTTACGGCTGGAACACTTCCAACTCCTCTACCGGTGTTGAGAAGTCCGGTCTGGGCGTGGACACTTCCTTCGTGAAGTTCGCTGCTTCTGAAGACTTGGGTGGTGGCTTGAAGGCTGCTGCTGAAATGTCTTTGGACGGTTTCGCACGTGGTACAGCCACTGGCGGTGACAATGCTTTGACATTGACCGGCGGTTTCGGTCGCATCAAGTTGGCTAACGACAAGGGCGCTGACTACCTGTCCACAGTTATCGGCGGTATCGCTGGTTTGGACGGCAAAGTGTACGGTGCACGCACTGTGAACGACTCTGTTGCTTACACATCGCCTTCGTTCGGTGGTCTGACTTTCGGTCTGTCCCACACTGAAAACACCAGCCAGCAAGGTTTGGGCGTTGGTTCTGCTTCCAACAACGACCAGCGTAGCAACAGCCTGTCTGTTTCTTACGCAGCAGGTCCTTTGGCTGCTACAGCTGCTTTGACTTCTTGGGACAACCAGTCCACAGAAGCTGCAGCTCCTAACAACGCCAAGACACGCGTTCGCGCTAAGGGTTCCTACAACTTCGGCGCTTTCACATTGGGCGCAGGTGTTGTTCAAGTTCAGCGTAACAAGGGCACTACAACCGAGTCCATCTTGGCTGTGACAGCTCCTTTGGGCGCTTTGACACTGGGCTTCGATCTGGGTTCTTCCAAGCGTGATGATTCCGGCACCGCTGCTAACGACATCACCAAGTCTGGCTACGGTCTGAAGGCTGTGTACGCTCTGAGCAAGCGCACTTCCTTGGTTGGCGCCTACACAAACTGGGATGAGGGCGGCACACAGCGCGCTAACCTGACAGAACTGTTGGTTTCCCACACTTTCTAATTTAACGCTGGCTTAGGCCAGCTGTTAGTTAGCAAATAAACCCTGCGAGCGAAAGTTCGCAGGGTTTTTTCATGGGTGGCGATTTCTGTATGGTGAAAAAATTTGATGTCTTGGTGCTAATACAACAAATCTTGAAAAACGAACGGTCGCTCTTTATTTTTCTTGATGTGTTTGCTGACTGAACTGCAAATTTTTGTTTCAATAGAACTTACTTCTTGCTAAAGAAGTAAGAAGCGTTGGAGGGGTGCCCAGCACTATCCGGCGATCCTCAAACTTAGACTGAAGAGACAAGTAATATGAAAAAAACCCTCATCGCATTGGCTGTTATGGCAGTGTCTGGCGCTTCAATGGCGCAAGTGACCATCACCGGCAACTACACCATCGGCTACAAGTCCAGCACGACTTCCCCTACCGCAACTCCGGCGCAAGCCTTCACCCAAGCAGTTGCTGGTGGTAACGGTGGTAACGCGAACGGTGAAGCATCTGGCTTGGGCGTTGACACCTCTTTGGTCACCTTCACTGCGAAGGAAGACTTGGGTGGCGGCATGAACGTGGCGGCAGAAATGTCTCTCGACGGCTTCACCCGCGGAACTGCTACTGGCGGTGACTCTTCTTTGAAGCTCACAACGAGCGTTGGGCGCATTACTTTGCAAGCCTATAAGCCAGCCGACTACCTGTCTGGTTCGTTCGGTGTAGGCGGTGTCGGCATGGATAACAAGGTATTCCCTGCGCGCTCTTTGAAAGATGCCATCGGTTTTGACACCAAGCTGGGTCCTGTAATCGTGAGCATTTCTCACCAAGAACAAGGTTCTGCCAATGGTGTGGCACCAACGGCTGGATTGGGACTGGGCCAAGGCGCTGCAGGTGCGCAAGGCCAAGTCGGCCAGCGCTTGACCAGCGTGTCCGGCACTTACATGACCGGCGCTTTGGTTGCCAACCTCAACTTCTTGAGCTATGACAACCGTACCGCAAATGCCAACACCTCTTACCGCGACGTGCTTCGCGCGGGTGCCAAGTACAACTTTGGCTCTTTCTTGGTGGGCGGCGCCTACAGCACTTTGACTACCATGTCGGGCGGTACCCTGAACTCTGCGGCTATTTCGGCCGCAGTGCCGATCGGTGCTTTGACCTTGGGTGCGAATTACGCCACAGAAACTGCTGATGGATTTGCTGCACAACCCACTACAGCAGGAGTTGTTCCAAAGGGCGGTTTGGATCAAACTCGCAACGGTTATGGTCTGTCTGCCAAGTATGACCTGAGCAAGCGTACCAGCCTGATCGCCACTTACGCTGACTGGCTGCCTTACGCCGGTGCAAAGCGCAACAACGAAACCAACCTGTTGTTGTCGCACTCCTTCTAAGCCCTTGCTGGCTTAGGCCAGTAGTTGCTTAAACAAAAAAACCCCGCAGCGTAGGCTGTGGGGTTTTTTATTTTTGGGGTGTTTCAGAAATCAAGCGTAGCGCTTGTTCCGCAGGTTGTGCTTCATCTCGCTGAGCAAGGGTTGAAGCTTTCCACCGCCTATGCGCAGGGCAACGCAGGTGGCCAAGATATCAATGATCATCAGGTGCAAGAGCCGCGAGACCATGGGGCTGTAGCGGTCGAAACCTTCGGGGTGGTCTGCACTCAGATGGATGTGGCCTGCACTGGCCAGTGGGGATCCGCTGGCGGTGATAACGATCGTAGTCGCTCCGTTCTTGCGGGCAATATCGCAAGCATCCATCAGGTCACGGGTTCGGCCTGAGTTGCTAATGACCACCACACAATCACCCGCGCCCAAGATCGACGCACTCATGACTTGCATGTGTCCATCGCTATAGGCGGTGGTATTGATGCCCAAACGAAAGAACTTGTGTTGGGCATCTTGGGCCACGATGCCCGAATTACCTACCCCGAAGAACTGAATCTGCCGGCCGGCGTTATAAGCGTCGACTAGCGCTACCACGGCTTTTTCTATCGCCATGGTCGAAGCGTCGTTGCGGTAGCGCAAAAAGGCGGCCACGGTGTTGTCAATGACCTTCACCATGACGTCGCCTGTCTTGTCGTCGGCATCCACGCTGCGGTGAATGAAGGGTACGCCTTCGTTCACGGTGCCTGCGAGTTTGAGCTTGAAGTCGGACAGCCCGTCATAGCCCACACTGCGGCAAAAGCGCACTACCGTGGGTTTGCTGACGTGGGCACGGTCCGCCAATTCGCTGACAGGCAGCTTGGCAAAAGCGCGGGGGTCAGCGAGGCAGAGCTTGCCCACCCGCTGTTCGGCAGGTGCCAACGAGGGCAGTGAGGCTTTGATGCGGTCCAACATAGTCTTTTAGCTTTCTTCGCTCCAGCAGAAGCCGTCGCGAGCAATCATGGCGCTGGATGCGCTGGGGCCCCAGGTGCCGGCCGCATACAAACGCGGGCCTGTGGTGTCTGCAGTCCAGTGCTCCAGCATGGGCTCGACCCAGCGCCAGGCCTCTTCTTGCTCATCGCTGCGCACAAAGAGGTTCAGGCGACCGTCGATCACGTCAAGCAGCAGGCGCTCGTAGGCCCCCACGCGCTCCGAGCCGAAGCGCTTGTCGAAATCCAGGTCGAGCTGCACCGGTGCCAGTGTTTGTGACGTACTGCTCCGGGACTGGCGATTTTCCTGGCCTTGGGCCAGCAAGTGCAATTCCAAACCGTCTTTGGGTTGCAGGTTGATTACCAAACGGTTGCCCACGCCTTCGTTGGAGTTGAAGATGGCGTGCGGAGTAGGGCGGAAGTTGATCACAATGCGTGCGTCGCGCCCCGACAAGCGTTTGCCGGTGCGGATGTAAAAAGGCACGCCCGCCCAGCGCCAATTGGCGATCTCCGTGCGCAGAGCCACAAAGGTCTCGGTGTTGCTTTGTGGGCTCACGCCTGTCTCTTCGCGGTAGCCCGGCACCTTCACGCCGCCGCTGGTGCCAGCGGAGTACTGCCCGCGCACCACGTCTTGCTTGAGCGTTTCAGCGGTCCAGGGCTTGAGGGAGCGCAGAACCTTGAGTTTCTCGTCGCGAATGGCGTCCGCCCCGGCGTTGATGGGTGGCTCCATGGCAATGGCACACAGCAGTTGCAGCGCATGGTTTTGCACCATGTCGCGCAGTGCGCCTGTGGTCTCGTAAAACGCGCCACGGCTCTCGACGCCCAAATCTTCGGCGATAGTGATCTGAATGTTGGCAATATGCTCGCGGCGCCAGAGTGGCTCGAACAGTGCATTGCCAAAGCGCATCGCAAACAGGTTTTGCACTGAAGGCTTGCCCAAATAGTGGTCGATGCGGTAGACCTGTTCTTCGGCAAAGAAGCGGCGCACCGTGGCGTTGATGGCGCGGTTGGATGCCAGGTCATGCCCCAGCGGCTTTTCCAGCACCACGCGCGTTTTGGGCGTGTTGAGCCCGCTAGCGGCCAACTGTTCGCACACATTGGTGAACAAGCTGGGGGCGGTGGCGACATACATCACCACGCTATCGGCATTGCGGTTGTTTAGCGTTTCAGCCAGGCGCGCATAGTCTTCGGACTTGGACAGGTCCATGCGCACGAATTCGAGGATTGCAGCAAACCGCGCAAATTCCTCGGCACTCGGGCGCTTGGCCAGCTCCACCTTTTCGAAGCGCGATTGAATGAGCGCCCGGTATTGGTCATGGCTCAGGTCATCACGGCCAACCCCGATAATGCGTCCACCCTCCGGCAAGGTGCCGTGGCGGAACGCTTGAAACAATGCGGGCATGAGTTTGCGCCAGGCCAAATCGCCGGTGCCGCCGAACATGACTAAATCAAAGCTCATAAGACAAGTGGTACGTTTAGTAGTTACATAAAAGCTGACGTTGTAATGTAACTTTGTTTCATTGATAATTCAAGGCGAGAAACTGCAACTTTCTGCGCGTTTACCCTAAGTTTTTTTAACCTGCGGCTCTGCCGTCTGCATCCCATGAACCAACTCGACGCCCTCAAACAATTCACCACCGTCGTAGCCGACACTGGCGATTTCAAACAACTGGACGCGTTCAAGCCCCAGGACGCGACCACCAACCCGTCGCTGATTTTGAAAGCTGTGCAGAAGGCGGACTATGCCCCCTTGGTGAAAGACACGGTCAACCAGTTCCGTGGCCGTGCCATGGACGAGATCGTGGATCGCTTGTTGGTGCGTTTTGGTTGCGAAATTCTCTCCATCATTCCCGGCCGCGTGTCTACCGAAGTCGACGCGCGCCTGAGCTTTGACACTGCGGCAACGGTGGCCCGTGGCGAGCGCCTGATCGAGCTGTACCAAGCCCAGGGTATTCACTCTGACCGCATTCTGATCAAAGTGGCGTCGACCTGGGAGGGCATCAAGGCGGCCGAACAGTTGGAGCGCAAAGGCATCCACACCAACTTGACCCTGTTGTTCGCGTTCTGCCAAGCCGTGGCTTGCGGCGAGGCCAAGGTGCAGCTGATTTCCCCGTTTGTCGGCCGTATCTACGACTGGTACAAAAAGAACGCCGGCGCAGCCTGGGTGGAGGTTGACAACGCGGAGTTGAATGACCCCGGCGTCAAGTCCGTGGCCCAAATCTACAGCTACTACAAAAAGTTTGGTATTGCTACCGAGGTTATGGGCGCCAGCTTCCGCAACGTGGGTCAGATCACCGCCTTGGCCGGTTGCGATTTGCTCACCATCAGCCCCGATTTGCTGGCCCAGATGGCCGCGTCCGAGGCGCCTGTGACCCAGCACCTGAACGCCGATGCCGCCAAGACCGCCGACATCGAGCACGTCAGCTATGACGAAGCCAGCTTCCGCCTCGCCTTGAACAACGACGCTATGGCCACCGAAAAACTGGCAGAGGGCATCCGTGCGTTCTGCGTGGACGCCGTCAAGCTCGAACAGCTGTTGCTGGCCGCTTAAGCGCACCAAGGACTCGCGAACATGGCACGTACCCGTTGTGACCGCACGCCCGCTTGGGCCCAATTGCAGGCTGCCTACGCAGCGACCGGCCAAGCGCTGGATGTGCGCCAGGCCTTTGAGGCAGACGCCCAGCGCTTCAACCGTTTAAGCCAAGAGGCGCCTTATGTGTTTGCGGACTTGTCCAAAAACCGTATCGACGCCAGCACCGAAGCACTGCTTATGGGCCTTGCCCGCCAAAGCGGCCTGCCCGAGCACCGGGATGCCATGTTTGCCGGCCAGAAAATTAACAACACCGAGCAGCGCGAGGTGTGGCATGTTTTGTTGCGAAATCCGCCCTCAGTGCAGGTGGAGTATGCGGGAGCTGCTCCTGATTTTGTAGCGCAGGAGCAGTCCAAGGTGCACACCACCCTGGCCGCCATGCTGGACTATGCTGAGCAGGTGCGCGCAGATATGGCCATCACCGATGTGGTCAATATCGGCATCGGCGGATCTGACCTTGGCCCGCAAATGGCGGTGTTGGCGCTGGATGCTTTTGCCACTAGCGGCAAACGCCTGCATTTTGTGAGCAATGTGGATGGCCACGAGCTGGCCGCCAAGCTGCCCCACTTGAAGGCGGAGAACACCGTCTTCCTGATCGCCAGCAAGACGTTCACCACGATCGAGACCATGACCAACGCGGCTTCCGCGAAGGCCTGGTTCCTCGAGCAGGGCGGCATCGACATTGCCCGCCATTTCGCCGCACTCACCACCAACGTCGCGGCTGCCAATGCCTTCGGCATCACCACCACCTTCGGTTTTTGGGACTGGGTGGGCGGGCGGTACTCCATGTGGTCGGCCATCGGCTTGCCGATTGCCATCGCCATCGGCGCGCAGGGCTTTCGCGAGCTGCTGGCAGGTGCCCATGCCATGGACGAGCACTTCCGCACTGCGCCCTTGGAGCAGAACCTGCCGGTGCGTTTGGGGTTGCTGGACGTCTGGTACCGCAATTTCCACGGCTTTAGCAGCCGCAGCATTGCGCCGTACCACAGTGCCTTGCGCCGCCTGCCGGCCTATTTGCAGCAGCTGGAGATGGAGAGCAATGGCAAACGGGTGGACGCCAGTGGCGAAGCCTTGCCGTTCGATACCTGCCCGGTGCTGTGGGGCGAACCCGGAACCAATGGTCAACACGCCTACTTTCAGATGTTGCACCAAGGCACCGAGGTCGTGCCGGTGGAGTTTGTGGCTGTCAAAAAGGCGCGCCACCACCTGAAAGGCCACCACCCGATGTTGCTGGCCAACGTACTCGCGCAGGCGCAAGCGCTGATGCAAGGCAAAAACGATGCTGGTGGCCACAAGCATTTCACCGGCAATCGC
The DNA here is from genome assembly GCA_002390825.1 of Rhodoferax sp. UBA4409. Classification (GTDB taxonomy): domain Bacteria; phylum Pseudomonadota; class Gammaproteobacteria; order Burkholderiales; family Burkholderiaceae_C; genus Allorhodoferax. The sequence goes on along the minus strand of DGQR01000269.1, from coordinate 4,967 downwards.
CCCAGCACCTTCTTGCTGCTCGACGACTTGACGCCCGCATCGCTGGGTGCGCTGATCGCGCTGCAAGAGCACCGCGTGTTTGTCAGCGGCAGCCTCTGGGGTATCAACAGCTTTGACCAATGGGGCGTCGAGCTCGGCAAAGTGCTGGCCAAAGACATTGAGCCGCGTCTTCATAGCGGCGACGCCACGGGCCTTGATGGCTCCACCGCCGGTTTGCTGGCGCGTCTGCGCAGCTGATTGCAGACGCTCAGCCTGCCTCAAGCCCGCGCGCTGCACTTGGCAGCGCAGGGCCTGTTGCAGCCGCTTGTACGCCCCGCACAAGAAGGCGATGTAGCGGCCTGTGTGCAGCGCATGGGCTTGATGCAGATTGACACCATCCATGTGGTGGCGCGCAGCCCGTATCTAGTGTTGCATGCCCGCTTGGGCGACTACCCGCTTGCATGGCTGGAAGACGCGTTAGCCAACGGCGCCTTGTTTGAAACCTGGGCCCACGAGGCCTGTTTTGCCCCCGCTGATGATCTGCACTTGCACCGCGCCTACAACCGCGAGGGGCGCACGCATTGGGGCATCGCCCATGCCCAGAAACTCGCTGCGGCCCAGCGCCCGCAGCTGGATGCCTTGCTGGAGCAAATCCGCACCCAAGGGCCGGTGAAGTCATCTGACTTTGTGAGGCTTGAAGGCAAGGGCGGCGCTTGGTGGGGCTGGAAAGACGAAAAGCGTTGGCTGGAAGCCTTGTTTGCTCTGGGCGAGCTGATGATTGCGCGCCGTGACCACTTTCACCGCGTCTACGACCTGAGCGAGCGGGTGGCACCTGCACTGCGCCAGCCCGCACCCGCATTGCCGCTAGACGCGATCGCAGCCGTATGGGTGGAGAAAGCGGTGGCCGCACTGGGGGTTACCCAAGCGCGGTGGATCAACGATTACTTCCGGACCAAGCCGCGCCTGCAGGATGCGCACTTGGAGGCGCTGGTGCGTGCCGGGCGCATCCAGCGAGTGGTTGTCGAGGGGTGGGCTGCGGCCGGCTATGTGCACACCGACCATGCGGACCTGCTGCAACAGGCGCTGGCGGGCGACTTGGTGGCCAGCCACACCGCACTCTTGTCGCCGTTTGACCCTGTGGTGTGGGACCGCGAGCGGGCCTCCACTTTTTTTGATTTTGACTACAAGCTGGAGTGCTACACACCCGAGGCGCAGCGTGTCTACGGCTACTTTGTATTGCCGATTTTGTGCCGCGGCGAGCTTATCGGCCGGCTGGATGCCAAAGCGCACCGGGCTGAAGGCGTGTTTGAAGTGAAGACACTCCACGCCCAGCCCGGTGGTGTGTGGACTGAACAGCAAGTGCAAGAGGCCGCTGCCGCCATCCACCGCTGTGCCGCATGGCACGGTACCCCCCAGGTGCGCATGGGCCGCATACAGCCTGCCAAGTTGGCGGCTGCTTTGCGGCGAGCACTCAAGCGCACTTGACGCCGGTTTTCAGCCAGTGTGGCGCGGCCTGCCGGCGATAACCCTTGCATCGGGGCGGACATAGCGTTGCGCGCGTGCACTCATGAGTGGGAATTGAGACTATCTGGTCTTTATTTATACCCAGGAGGATTTTATGGTGACTCGGCGCGATTTCTTTGTCGGTGGTGGTGCGGCAGTGGCGGCGTATGCAGCTGGATCCTTTTTGCCCTTGGGCGCCCAGTCGGCCCCCAACTTCGGCGCACCCAGTGTGGTGCAGGTGGGCTTTCGCAAGCAAAAGCTGGGTGACTTTGAAGTCATCGCCCTGAACGATGGTGTCACCCGCCGCCCCTTGGCCGCTGAGTTTGTGCGTAACGCCCCCTTGGGCGAGGTGCAAGAGCTGCTGAAATCGCAAAACCTGCCCACCGAATACCTGGATGTGCCGTACACCGCCTTCTTGGTCATTGCTGGCAACCGCAAAGTGTTGCTCGACACCGGTTTCTCGGATAACGGCGGCCCCACCACCGGCCGATTGGTCGCCAATTTGAATGCTGCGGGCTACAAGGTGGAAGACATTGACACCGTGATCCTGAGCCACTTCCATGGCGACCACATTCTGGGTGTGCGCAACAAGGCAGGCCAGTTGGTGTACCCCAACGCCAAGATCATGGTCCCGTCCGTTGAGCATGCGTTCTGGATGGACGACGCCCGCATGGCCGCAGCACCTGACGCCATGAAGGGCGCCTTCCAGACCGTGCGCCGCATGCTGGGTGGCCTCAACGACAGCCAGATGGTGAAGTTTGAAGCCGGCACCGAAATTGTGCCCGGCATCAAGAGCGTGGCGGCTTATGGCCACACCCCCGGTCACACGCTGTTTATGGTGGAGAGCAAGGGTGAGAAGTTTGCCTACGTGGCCGACATCACCAACGTGCCCCAGCTGTTTGCGCGCAACCCTGATTGGGCGGTGCAGTTTGACATGAATGCCGAAGAGGCCCGCGTGGCCCGCCGCAAGGTGTTTGACATGATCGTGAACGACAAGGTCATGGCGGGTGGCTTCCACTTCCCGTTCCCGGCGTTTGGCCGCGTCGAGAAGCTGGGCAATGGCTTCGAATTCAAGCCGGTGGCTTGATACGTTGATCGACCGTAGATCGCTGCAATAGCGGTTCTTTTGAGTCGCATCCGGCCCCGTCAGCGCTATGCTGGCGGGGCTTCTTTATTTGGAACCTTCAAGCTATGAATGTGGTGTTTGACTTTGGCGCTGTGCTGTTTACCTGGCGCCCGGTGGATTTGATGATGGAGTGCTTTCCCCAGCGCGCCGCGACCCGTGCCGAGGCAGGGCACCTGGCGCATGAGGTTTTCGGCCATCACGAGTGGCAAGCCTTTGACCGGGGCACGATCGCCATGGCAGACGTGGTGACCCAAGTGGCTAAGCGCGTTGGTATCGATGCCAAGGTACTTGGCACGCTCGTCGAGAGCATCGGCGAGCGGCTGACCCCCATGCCGGAGTCGGTAATGCTGTTCGAGAGTTTGGTGGCCTTGCGCGCGCAACGCGCAGCCCGTGGGGGCGAGCCCTTGAAGCTCTACTACCTCTCCAACATGCCAGTGCCCTATGCCCGCACGCTGGAGCGCGTGAACGCATTTCTGCAAGACTTTGACGGCGGCATTTTCTCGGGCGACGAGCTGCTCATCAAACCCGAGCCCGCCATCTACCAATGCCTGCAAAAGCGCTACGCCCTCGAGCCCGCTAAGACGGCCTTTCTGGACGACCTGCTCCCCAACATCCAGGCCGCGCAGGCCGAAGGCTGGCACGGCATCCACTTCCACAACGCGCAGCAAGCCACCCAAGAGCTGCAAGCCCTGGGATTGAGAGAAATCAGCCTCTAGCTCTCATGGGGTATGCGCAAGCAGCTATCAAAAGCATAGAAAAAAAGACGTAAAAAAGCCCCGCAAGGCAAAACCGAGCGGGGCTTTTTCTTTGGGTTGTGCCGTAGCGCGAGTGAACGCAACTACGACGCAGCATGAGGTGCCAGGCCAAGGCGCAAGGGCGCAGACAGTACCTATGGTACGGCAAGCCCTTGCAACGCCGGCATGGCGCCTCAGGCAAGGAGCAATTACATGCCCATGCCGCCCATGCCGCCCATACCACCCATGTCAGGCATACCGCCGCCAGCAGCTTCTTCCTTCGGAGCTTCAGACACCATGCACTCGGTCGTCAGCATCAGGGAAGCCACAGATGCTGCGTTCTGCAGAGCAGTACGTGTCACCTTGGTGGGGTCCAGAATACCCATTTCGATCATGTCGCCGTAGGTGTCGTTGGCAGCGTTGAAGCCGTAGTTGCCCTTGCCACCCAACACAGCGTTCACCACCACAGAGGCTTCGCCGCCTGCGTTGTAAACGATCTCGCGCAGAGGAGCTTCGATCGCCTTCAACACCAGCTTGATACCGGCGTCTTGGTCAGCGTTGTCACCCTTGATGGTGCCAGCAGACTGCTTGGCGCGCAGCAGAGCCACGCCGCCGCCAGCCACAATGCCTTCTTCCACAGCAGCGCGGGTAGCGTGCAGGGCGTCTTCAACGCGGGCTTTCTTTTCCTTCATTTCGACTTCGGTAGCAGCGCCCACCTTGATCACGGCAACACCGCCAGCCAACTTGGCCACGCGCTCTTGCAGCTTTTCACGGTCGTAGTCGGAAGTGGCTTCTTCGATCTGCACGCGGACTTGCTTCACGCGGGCTTCGATGTCAGCAGCAGCGCCAGCACCGTCGATGATGATGGTGTTTTCCTTGCCCACTTCCACGCGCTTGGCGGAACCGAGGTCGGCCAAAGTCACTTTTTCCAGGGTCAGGCCCACTTCTTCAGCGATCACCTTGCCGCCGGTCAGGATGGCGATGTCTTCCAACATGGCCTTGCGACGGTCACCGAAGCCAGGAGCCTTCACAGCCACTACCTTCAGGATGCCGCGGATGGTGTTCACCACCAAAGTTGCCAGGGCTTCGCCATCGACATCTTCAGCAATGATCAACAAAGGACGGCCAGCCTTGGCGACTTGTTCCAGGGTAGGCAACAGGTCACGGATGTTGCTGATCTTCTTGTCGAACAACAGAACAAACGGGTTGTCCAGCAAAGCAGCTTGCTTTTCTGGGTTGTTGATGAAGTAAGGGGACAGGTAGCCGCGGTCGAATTGCATGCCTTCGACGACGTCGAGTTCGTTCTGCAGGGACTTGCCGTCTTCCACAGTGATCACGCCTTCTTTGCCCACTTTGTCCATCGCGTTGGCGATGATGTCGCCAATGGATGCGTCAGAGTTGGCGGAAATGGAACCCACTTGGGCGATTTCCTTGGAAGTGGTGGTGGGCTTGGAAGCCTTCTTCAGCTCTTCTATCAGGGCAGTCACTGCCTTGTCGATACCGCGCTTCAGGTCCATCGGGTTCATGCCGGCGGCCACGTACTTCATGCCTTCGCGAACGATGGCTTGAGCCAACACGGTAGCGGTAGTGGTGCCGTCGCCTGCGTTGTCAGAAGTCTTGGAAGC
>DGQR01000110.1:6538-6883 GCA_002390825.1 Rhodoferax sp. UBA4409 | reverse complement strand
GCCACCCGGATCTCGCGTTTGCTTTTGAGTTTGCTGCCCTGTACCCGCGAAACAGTGGTGTGCGTGCCCAGCGCGTTCTTGACGACATGCAGTTTGCTGTCGAATGCCACTTTGGATAGCGGCTCGGTACTGCGCAGGTAATCTGACTTCAGGTCTTGCACATAGTCGTACAGCACCTTGTCAGTCCGCACCCCGTGCGCCTGCGGGTGGCGGCGGGTGAGCCAGTCACCCACACGGCCTTCATCGAGCATGCGCTGGACCTGGGCCAAGGTGTCGGCAGGGTAGCCATTCAGGTAGCGCAGCGCAGGCTTTGCTACCATTTTCATAGCTGCTCGCGCAGATTCT
>DGQR01000110.1:1924-6259 GCA_002390825.1 Rhodoferax sp. UBA4409 | reverse complement strand
GGCCTCGTCGTCACCGCTGTCTTTGGCGGCCACTTGGGCGTGGAAGCGGGCGGCCTGGTCTTCAGCGTCGTTCAGCTCAGAGAAGCCATTGCCGAACTCACGGCCGGTGATGTAAAGCTCAAAACGCTCGGTCACTTCAGGGCGGTCGTCATTGGCGCGGGCCAGTGGCGAGATTTCGGTGGGGTGCTCCATGATGAAGGTGGGGTTCCACAACTTCTCTTCCACCGTCTCTTCAAAGTACAGCACCTGCAGGCTGGCCAAGCTGCGGCCTTCGAGGCGGTTTTTGGCTTCGGTCAAGCCCAGCTTCTTCACGGCATTGGTCAGCCAGGTAGCGTCAAACACATTGTCGCCAGCGTCGGTGTATTTCTGAATGGCTTCCACGATGGTCAGGCGCTCAAACGGCTGCTCCAGATCGACAGGCTTGCCGGCGTAGCTGAGTTGCAAGCCACCGGTGGCCTTCTGGGCGGCGTCGCGGATCAGCTTCTCGGTGTAGTCCATCAGGTCCTGGTAGTTCCAGTAGGCCGCGTAGAACTCCATCATGGTGAACTCGGGGTTGTGGCGCACCGAGATACCTTCGTTGCGGTAGCTGCGATTGATTTCGAACACGCGGTCAAAGCCGCCAACGATCAGGCGCTTGAGATACAGCTCAGGCGCAATGCGCAAGAACATTTCCTGGTCCAGCGCGTTGTGGTGGGTCTTGAACGGTTTGGCATTCGCACCACCGGGAATCGGGTGCAACATGGGTGTTTCCACTTCCAGGAAGTTGTGGCCCACCATGAATTCGCGCAAAGCACTCACGGCCTTGCTGCGTGCCACAAAGCGCTTACGCGAGTCCACATCGGTCATCAGGTCCACATAGCGCTGGCGGTACTTGGTTTCCTGGTCGGCCATGCCGTGGAACTTGTCGGGCATGGGGCGCAGGCTTTTGGTCAGCAGGCGAATGCTAGTGGCGTGGATCGACAGCTCACCGGTCTTGGTTTTGAACAACGTGCCTTCGGCCGCCACGATGTCGCCCAAATCCCAGTGCTTGAACGCGGCGTACAGGTCCACACCCACGTCTTCACCGCGCACATACAGCTGGATGCGGCCGCCGCTCGGGCCGAACGAAGAATCTTGCAAGGTGCAGAAGCTGGCCTTGCCCATGACGCGCTTGAGCATCATGCGGCCGGCTACCTTGGCGGTGGCGCCCAAGGCAACCAACTCTTCTGCGGTCTTGTCGTTGTGGGCCGCGAACAAGGCTTCTGCTTTGTCTTCGGGTTGGAAGTCGTTGGGGAAAGCAACGCCTTGACCAGCGGCCTGCTGCTCGCGCAGTGCCTTGAGCTTTTCACGGCGCTCTTGGATCAACTGGTTTTCGTCTTGCGGTGCGGGAGCGGCTTGGTTTTGGTCAGACATGGAGTGACTTGTGGGTTCGGTAGGAGAAATCGGCAAACCTCAAGGGGTTTTGGCCGCAACCCTCCATTGTAAGAGGGCAGGCTGCCGCTATGATGCGCTCGCACTTTACTTGGATCGCCCATGCTCTACAAAATCGTTGTTCTCTTGTTGGAAGTGGTGACCGGCTTGTTGACCACCACCTGTTTGTTGCGCCTTTACATGCAGCAACAGCGCATACCTTTGTCTGCCCGCTCGGGGAACCCGCTGGGGCGTTTTGTGTTTGCTTTGACGGATTGGATCGTGCTGCCCCTGCGCCGCGTCGTACCGGCATTGGGCCCTTGGGACATGGCGAGCCTGGTTGCCGCATTTTTGATCCAGCTGGCGCATTTCGGGGTGCTCTGGGCCCTCAATGGGTTTGGCGTGACGCCGCTGTCGATCGTGGTGCTGGCCTTGCTGGGCCTGGTGCGCCTGAGCTTGTCGGGCCTGACCGCGTTGGTATTGGTCTACGCCGTGTTGAGTTGGGTGCAGGCGCAGTCGTTTTTCTCAGAGCTCATCGGTCGGCTGGTAACGCCGGTGCTGGCGCCCATCCGCAAAGTTGTGCCTCTGGTGGGTGGGGTGGATTTGTCGCCCCTGGTGCTATTGGTCTTGCTGCAGATTTTGACGATTGTGCTGGGTGACCTGCAATACACCATGCTGTCAGCAATAGCCGGATAAAAAAAGAGGCCCGATAGGCCTCTTTTTTTTGGGACGGAGCCGGATTCTCAGATCACGGCATCTGCAGGCTGGCGCTGCAGCATCGCCAAGGTCTCCGCAATGGTTTTGCGCAGTTCGCGGCGGTCAGAGATGAAATCAATCGCGCCCTTGGTCTGCAAGAATTCCGAGCGCTGAAAGCCTTCCGGCAGAGTCACTCGCACGGTGGATTCAATGACCCGGGGGCCCGCGAAGCCGATCAGGGCTTTAGGCTCTGCAATCACCACATCGCCGAGGAAGGCAAAGCCCGCGCTCACACCACCCATGGTGGGGTCGGTCAGCACGCTGATATAGGGCAAGCCTTTTTTGGCCAGGCGGGTGAGCGCTGCATTGGTTTTTGCCATTTGCATCAGGCTCAGCAAGCCTTCTTGCATACGGGCTCCACCGGTCGCGGTAAAGCAGACAAACGGCACTTTTTGTTCGATGGCCGTCTCCACGCCACGCACAAAGCGCTCGCCCACCACAGAGCCCATGGAGCCGCCCATGAATTCAAATTCGAAGCAGGCTGCTACCAAGCTGACGCCGTGCACTGCGCCACCCATGACGATCAGTGCATCGGTCTCGCCGGTGTTTTCAAGGGCTTCTTTCAGCCGCTCAGGGTATTTGCGGCTGTCTTTGAATTTCAAGGCATCCACCGGCAGCACTTCCTGACCGATCTCGAAGCGGCCTTCGTTGTCCAAAAAGGCATTCAGGCGTGCGCGGGCACCAATACGGTGATGATGTCCACAGCTGGGGCACACATTCTGGTTTTGCTCCAGGTCGGTTTTGTAGAGCACCGATTCGCAGCTGGGGCACTTGATCCACAGGCCTTCGGGCACGCTGCGGCGCTCCGTGGGGTCGGTGTGTTGAATCTTGGGGGGTAGCAGTTTTTCCAACCAACTCATGGGATTTCTCCAGTGCAGTGCCCGAATGGGCGTCCAACAGACAGGGGGCGATTATCCGTCAAACCGCCTCTGTCGATTTTCATGATCAGCCGAGGTCCATCGCAGTGCGAATTTCCTGCAGGAAGGTCTGCGCCACCGGGCCCACTTGCTCTGGCGGCGCGTTTTCCAGCAATTGGATGATCTTGCTGCCAATCACCACCGCATCTGCCACCTTGGCTATGGTCTTGGCAGTCGCCGCATCACGGATACCGAAGCCCACGCCCACCGGGGTGCTGATGTGCTGGCGGATGCGGGGCAGCATGGCTTCCACCGCGTTGGTGTCCAAGGCGCCGGAGCCTGTCACGCCCTTGAGCGACACGTAATACACATAGCCGCTGGCTACGCGGGCCACTTGCTGCATGCGCTCATCGGTGCTGGTGGGTGCCAACAGGAAAATCAAGTCCATGTTGTGGGCCCGCAGGTCGGCGGCAAAGGCCTCGCATTCCTCGGGCGGGTAGTCCACGATCAGTACGCCGTCGACGCCGGCTTCCGAGGCGTCTTTCACAAACGCGCTGGCGACGCCGGGGCGGGCTTGTTTTTGGTCGTAGCGCTCTACCGGGTTGGCGTAGCCCATCAAAACCACCGGCGTGGTGGCGTTGGTTTTGCGGAACTCGCGCACCATGGCAATCACCTGCACCAAGCCGATACCGAAGGCCAAGGCTTTGTCGCCCGCCTTTTGGATCACGGGGCCGTCCGCGCTGGGGTCTGAGAAGGGCACGCCCAGCTCAATCACATCCGCACCGCCCGCAACCATCGCGTGCATCAGCTCAGGCGTAACGTCGGCATAAGGGTAGCCGGCCGTCACAAAAGGGATCAGCGCTTTGCGGCCTTGGGCCTTCAGCGCGGCAAAGGTGGTGTCAATACGGCTCATGCTGCACCTCCTTGTTTGACGATCTGAACAGGCTGCTCGCCACCTTTGACCGATTGGCCACGGCAGCTGGGTCGGCAGTAAAAGTCGGCATTGCTCAGGTCGGCCACGGTGCCGATGTCCTTGTCACCACGGCCGGACAGGTTGACCAGAATGCTCTGGTCGGGGCGCATGGTTTTGGCCATCTTCATCGCATAGGCCACGGCATGGCTCGATTCCAGCGCGGGGATGATGCCCTCGGTGCGGCACAGGTAGTGGAAAGCGTCCAGCGCCTCCTTGTCGGTAATGCCTACATATTCTGCGCGGCCGATGTCAGACAGGAACGCGTGCTCAGGTCCCACGCCGGGGTAGTCCAGGCCCGCGCTCACGCTGTGGGTCTCAGTGACTTGGCCGTTGTCGTCTTGCAGCACATAGGTGCGGTTG
>DGQR01000110.1:0-1814 GCA_002390825.1 Rhodoferax sp. UBA4409 | reverse complement strand
GTTGCCGTGCAGCACGCCAGGGCTGCCCTTCTGGATGGAGGCGGAGTGCTTGCCGCTCTCCAAGCCTTCCCCCGCTGCTTCCACGCCGATCAGGCGGGTTTGGTCGTGTTGGATGTAGGGGTGGAATATGCCCATGGCATTCGAGCCACCGCCCACACAGGCAATCACTGCGTCGGGTTGCTCGGTTTTGCAGCCGGCGGTTGCCAGCATCTCGGGCATTTGTACCAGACACTCGTTGCCGATGACGCTCTGAAAGTCGCGGACCATCATGGGGTAGGGGTGTGGGCCTGCCACGGTACCGATGATGTAAAAGGTGTTGTCCACGTTGGCGACCCAGTCGCGCATGGCTTCGTTGAGCGCGTCTTTCAGGGTCTTGCTGCCGCTCTCTACCGGCACCACGGTGGCGCCCAGCAGCTTCATGCGGTAGACGTTAGGGCTTTGGCGTTTCACGTCTTCGCTGCCCATGTACACCACGCATTCCAGTCCGTAGCGGGCGCAAATGGTGGCTGTGGCCACACCGTGCTGGCCGGCGCCGGTTTCGGCAATCACGCGGGGCTTGCCCATGCGCTTGGCGAGCATCGCTTGGCCGATGGTGTTGTTGACCTTGTGGGCGCCGGTATGGTTCAGGTCTTCGCGCTTCAGGAAGATTTGTGCACCACCCATTTCGCGGCTCATCCGGGCTGCGTGGTACACGGGGGAAGGGCGGCCTACAAAGTGGGCCAGTTCTGATTGGAATTCAGCGAGGAACTCGGGATCGTGCTGGTACTTGGCGTAGGCGTCTTTGAGCTCGTTGATGGCGTGCGTCAACGTCTCGGAGACGAAGCTGCCGCCGTACTGGCCGAAGTGACCTTTGGCATCGGGTTGTTGGTAATCGAACATGGTGTTTACATTCCTGCAAGATGCCGGTCCGCCGCGCGCACGGCGGCAACGAACTGGCGGATTTTTTCGGGGTCTTTGATGCCCCTGAGGGGCTTGCCGTGAGCGTCTTCTGCTTCGACGCCGGAGCTCACGTCCACAGCCAGCGACTTACAGCGCGGCCGTACCGACGTGATGCCATCGCCCACGTTTGCACTGGTGAGTCCACCACTCAAGACGAGGTGAGCGTTGACGCTTGGAGGAAGAAGTGACCAATTGAATGTTTTGCCACCGCCACCGTAGCCGTCCACATGGGCGTCTAACAGAATGGCTTGGGCGTTCGAATAATCGTGCGCAAATTGTACGAGGTCAAACGCTTGTGCGTCGTCGCCCAGCGGAATCCGTGCGGCGCGCAGGTAGGGGCGGGCAGCATCTCCGGTGGCCGTCTGGCATTCGTGCGCCGTTTCATCTCCATGAAATTGCACGGTAGCGCCCGCCACCATTGCGCAAGCAGCTCCTATTTCTGTAGCGTCTGCATTCACAAACAACAAAACAGGGGCCACAAAAGGAGGGAGTCTTTTGGCCAGCTCGGCTGCCCGCTCAGGCGTGACTGCGCGGGGGCTTTTGGCATACAGCACAAATCCAATCGCGTCGGCGCCGGCAGAGACGGCGGCGTCAACGTCCTGCTCGCGGGTCAGGCCGCAAATTTTGATTCGGGTACGGGGGTAGGTGTCGGTGTGCGTGGTGCGTGCGTTCATGGCAACGCATCATACGCAGGCGTGCGGTCCGGTATGCCCCACTGGGGGTCATAGCGGGGGCCCAGAAAATACAAGCCGTCTGGAGAGAAGGTGGGTGCCGCCACCTTGCGGTTGCGGGCCGCCAGTACTTCGGCCATCCACTCAGGCGGTTTTTTGCCTTGCCCGATCTGCACCAGGCAACCCATGATGTTGCGGATCATG
>DGQR01000109.1 GCA_002390825.1 Rhodoferax sp. UBA4409 | reverse complement strand
GGCAAGTCCAGCACTGGCGCGGTTTGCGCCACCGACAAGCGCCACAAGGCGTGACCGGTGGCCGCACCGTCGGTAAAGAAGGGCAACGTCTGATCGCGGCAACGGTCCCAATCGGCGGCGGCTTGCGCGGGGTCCATGCGCTCGCCCGGTACCTCGCGCAACATGCGCTGGCAGGCAGCCTCCACGGCGGCCACGGCACCGCGCAACCGCACAAACAACAAGTCTTGACCCGCCGCACCCGCGCTCTCGTCGTGCACCCAACAGCTGGCATTCAGGGGCAGCGGTTCGCCGGCCCAGCGGTGGAGTTGCTCGAGGGCGGCGGCTTGCCCCAGCGGGAACACCAGCGTGGCTTCGGCGGGGGCAAAAGGCAGCACCTTGAGCGAGACCTCGGTCATCAGGCCCAGGGTGCCCATGGCCCCTGCCATCAGGCGGGACACGTCGTAACCGGCCACGTTTTTCATGACCTGACCGCCGAAGGTCAGGTACTCCCCACGGCCGTTGATGAGTTTCACGCCCAGCACATAGTCGCGCACGCTGCCAACGCTGGCACGGGCGGGGCCTGCCAAACCACTGGCCACCAAGCCACCCACGGTGGCGGTGCTCGCTGTGGCGCCGGCACTGCGGGTAGACCACTGGTAGTGCGGCGGCTCGAAAGGCAGACATTGGCCTTGTTCGGCCAGCAGGGCCTCAAGGGTGGAGAGCGGTGTTCCGGTGGCGACCGTGACCACCAGCTCGCTGGGCGCGTAATCGACCACGCCGCTCAGGCTGCGGGTGTCGAGCAGGCCTGCGGGCTGGAGACAACCGTAAAAGTCTTTGCTGCCTCCACCGCGAATCTGCAGAGGCGTCTGGTCCGCAGCGGCGGCGCGGATCTGGTCAACAAAGGGCTGGATGGCGGCGGGCAGGGGCAACATGGCGGCAATGGTAAGCGGCCCCCCTGCCCTGCGGCGTGAATTTTTTGAACAGCCAAACGCCGGAAATTTGAGTCCCCGCCGCCCCGGGCCAGGCCGCCCTTAGGCCTTGAGGCTCAGTCTGCGAAGGTCTGCACCGGCAGACCCGCCACGTCCACCCGCATAAAGAACACCGCGCCCGACAAAGGAAACTGCGCCAGCTCCGCGGCACTGCGTCCGTGCCGGGCCGTGGTGATGTAGAGGGTTTTGAGGTCCTCTCCGCCAAAACAGGGCATGGTGGGGCACTGGGCCGGCGTCTCGAAACTGGCCAACAGGCGGCCATCGGGTGCAAATTTGCAGATGCGGCGCCCTTCGAACATGGCCGCGTAGTAATTGCCCTCGACATCTACCGCAGCGCCATCCGGGCGACCGGCATAGTGGGTGTTCTCAAAAGTCCAGCCGGCGGGCTTGGGCTCGTACTGGCGCCAGACGCGGTGGGCGCTCAAGGCGTTGGCTTGAAGGTCAAAGTCCCACGCGTGGGTCACATGGTTCGGGGTGTCTGACCAGTAGACGGTGCGCTGGTCAGGGCTCCAGGCCAAGCCGTTGGCGGTCAGCGCATCACCCGCATGCTTTTGCACCACAGCAGCGCCGGAGCGGCAATCGATGGAAAACAGCTCCGCGGCCCGTCCGGCCTTGGGCTCATCGATCGTACCCACCCAGAAGCGGCCCAAGGCATCGCACTTGCCATCGTTGGCGCGGATGACCGCGGTGTCATACGGCAAGGTAGCAATACGCTGCAGCTCGCCGCCCCACGAGTGGGCGCGGAAAATGCCATCGCGCAGGGCGATCACCAGGCCGCCTTTGGCTGCGGGGGCAATGCAACCGGGTTCGCTAGGCATGTCCCAGCGCTGCACGGTGCCCATGTAAATATTGGCCCGCAGGATGGCTTTGCCGGGAATGTCCACCCAGTACAGCTGCTGCTCGGCGGGGTGCCAGAACGGGGACTCGCCCAGCTCGAAAAGGTCTTCACTCAATGCGTGCCAGCTCATATCTGTTCCTCCACGGTGACTTGCATACTGCAGCTCCAGCTCTCACCCGGCTGTAGCACCCGCACGCCAAGACTGTCGGCGCTGGCGCCGGTCGTGGCCATCAGGTTCAGCGCATTGTTGACATGGCTGACCGGCTCGACCGCGATGTTGTCGCGCTCAGGGGTGGTGAAGACCACCAGACGGCTGAGTGCCGAGCGAACGGTGATGTGCATCAGGGCATCGCGCAAGTGCAGCGCGCCGCCCCAGCCATCAAAACAGTGGTCTACCGTCAGGGTGTCGGTCGATTGATCGAGCCCTGCATGGGGCGCACGGTGGGTCGGCAGTTTGTCAGCAGCCATTTCCCAGCGGCCGGTGGCGGCAAATTGCACCGTGGCACCGGCGCGCTTGACAAAGTAAGGGTGCCAACCTAACCCCACTGGTGCGGGGCTGGCGCTTTGGTTGGTCACGCTCAGGCCGAGATCGAGGGTGCCGTCGCCCAAGCGAAAGGTTTGCGAGCAATCAAAATCAAATGGCCAAGCCGCATCGGCGTGGTGCTCCATGGAGAGCAAGGCCGAGTTGTCCGTGCTCTCGAGCACGGCCCAGGGGCGCTCCCATCCGATGCCGTGGATCGTGTGGGGCTCCGGATCGAAGTTCCGGATCAGGGGGTGGCTGGTTCCGTCCCACTGCAATTGCCCATGGCCGATGCGGTTGGAAAACGGCACCAAAGGAAAACTCGCGGACTGGCGCACGCTGGTCAACTCTGCGCCCGGTGTGGAGCGCATGACGGGCAGGTCGCGCCACCACAAACCGGCAATCGCACCGCCCAGTGCGGGGCAAAGATCGCAGCGCAATGCGCCATGGCGCAGGGTCAAAGGGGTACTCATGAGGAATCAATCCTAGGGTTGTTTGCAACTGCGCTGGATTGTGCACCTGCGCCCATCAAAAAACCCGGCTCACCTTGCGGTGACCGGGTTTGGGGCGGGTTTCGAAACCCGTCTGAAACTGCGGCGCGCTGCGCCGCATTCAGGGTTTAGCGGTTGTAAGCTGTTTCGCCGTGGCTGGAGATGTCCAGACCTTCGCGCTCTTCTTCTTCAGAAACGCGCAGACCGATCACCAAGTCCACCAACTTGAAGGCGATGAAGGACACCACGCCCGACCACACGATGGTGATCAGCACGCCTTCCGCCTGGATCCACACCTGGTTGGCGATGGAGTACTCAGCGCCCACGGCGTTAGCCACGTAGTCATACACGCCGGTGCCACCCAAGGAAGGCGCTGCAAACACGCCGGTCAACAAAGCGCCCACGATACCGCAGACACCGTGCACGCCGAACACGTCCAGGGAGTCGTCTGCGCCCAAGAGACGCTTCAGACCGTTCACACCCCACAGGCCTGCAAAGCCGCCGATCAAGCCGATCGCGATGGAGCCCATAGGACCCACGAAACCGCAAGCGGGAGTGATCGCCACCAAACCAGCCACCGCACCGGAGGCGGCACCCAACATGGAAGCCTTGCCGCGGGACAGCGCTTCACCGGTAATCCAAGCCAACGTAGCGGCAGCCGTTGCCAACATGGTGTTGATGAAGGCCAATGCAGTCAGACCGTTGGCTTCCAGGTTGGAGCCGGCGTTGAAGCCGAACCAGCCGAACCACAGCATGGCAGCGCCCACCATGGTCAAGGTCAGGCTGTGAGGAGCCATGGGCTCTTTGCCGTAACCGATACGCTTGCCCACCACGTAGGCACCGACCAAACCAGCAACCGCTGCGTTGATGTGCACCACGGTGCCGCCAGCGAAGTCCAAGGCACCCTTGCCCCACAGGTAACCGGCAGCTGCCACGACTTTTTCCAGGGAAGCGGCGTCGGTGATGGCGTCAGGGCCGGCCCAGTACCAGACCATGTGTGCCATGGGCAGGTAGCTGAAGGTGAACCAAATCACGCAGAAAGCCAGTACCGCAGAGAACTTGATGCGCTCAGCGAAGGCACCCACGATCAGGGCACAGGTGATGGCCGCGAAAGTGGCTTGGAATGCAATGAAGGTCAACTCAGGAATCACGACACCCTTGCTGAAGGTAGCGGCCACCGAGTCCACGGTGACACCCTTCAGGAACAGCTTGTCGAAAGTACCGAAGAAGGCACCGTCACCGCCGAAGGCCAAGGTGTAGCCGTAGATGGCCCACAAAACATAGATCAGTGCAGTAACCACGAACACTTGCATCAGCACCGACAACATGTTCTTGCTGCGGACCAGGCCGCCGTAGAACAAAGCCAGACCGGGCAAGGTCATGAACAGGACCATGGCCGTCGAGATCGTCATCCAGGCGGTGTCGCCCTTGTTAGGAACCGGTGCAGGTGCAGCGGCAGGAGCTGCTTCAGCGGCAGCAGGTGCTGCAGCCGGTGCGGGCGCAGCGGCAGGCGCTGCAGCTTCAGGGGCAGAAGCGGTTGCGGCAGGCGCATCAGCCGCCGGCGCGGCGGTTTGGGCTAGCGCAAAAGAACCGGCTGTCATCAGGCTCAAGCCCAGAGCCAGCGTGGCGAGAAGTTTTTTCATGTCGTGCTCTCTTTCTATTTACAGCGCTTCTTTGCCGGTTTCACCGGTGCGGATGCGGACCACTTGTTCCAGGTCGTACACAAAAATCTTGCCGTCGCCGATCTTGCCGGTGCGGGCGGCACCCTCGACCGCTTCGATGACGCGCTCTACCAAAGCGTCGTCAATCGCAGCTTCAATCTTGACCTTGGGGAGGAAGTCGACCACGTACTCTGCACCGCGGTACAGCTCTGTGTGGCCTTTTTGGCGGCCGAAGCCTTTGACTTCAGTCACGGTAATGCCTTGCACTCCCATGCCGGACAAGGCTTCGCGCACCTCATCGAGCTTGAACGGTTTAATGATGGCCGTCACGAGTTTCATGTGTTCACCTCAGCTTGATAGTTAATGACAGAGTCCGGGCCTGGTGGCTTGCCGCGCCAGGTTTTCGGGAGCTAAGAGGCATAAAGCAGAAGCCGTGCCAAGTTGCGCGCCGGTGGTGTTCCGCAAAAAAGCCCCACAGTTTCTGTAGATTCCGCTAACATCACTGTACAAAACAACAGTTTGCACGGCAATGGTGCACCACAGCGCAATGCACCGAGATATTGCGCACCTTTTTGGGAAATCAGGGAAATGAGCTTGTCTTTGGTGCAAAGTCGCGCGTTATTGGGGCTCGAAGCGGTTCAAGTAACCGTGGAGGTGCACTTGGCCAACGGGCTCCCGAGCTTTACTTTGGTCGGTTTGGCCGATGTAGAGGTCAAAGAAGCCCGTGAGCGGGTGCGCTGCGCCATTCAAAACAGTGGCCTCGAGTTCCCCAACAACAAGCGCATCACCGTCAACCTGGCACCGGCCGACCTGCCCAAAGACTCCGGCCGGCTGGATTTGCCGATCGCCCTGGGCATTCTGGCGGCCAGCGGACAGGTGGACGCACAGGCACTGGCAGGCTTTGAATTTGCGGGTGAACTGTCCTTGTCCGGAGAATTGCGCGCAGTGCGCGGCGCCTTGGCCATGGCGTTGGCACTGCGGAAAACAGCCAGCCGCCCCCAGCTGGTGCTGCCACCCGGCAATGCCGAAGAGGCCGCCCTGGTGCCCGACTCCAGGGTGATCCGGGCCCGCCGCCTGCTGGATGTGGTGCACCACTTTGCGCCGGGCGGTCAGGCCAAGGATGCGGAAGGCATTCCCCTGGAGCAAGACCCGGACGGTTGGGTCCGGGTGGAGCCCGCCCCCTTGCAAGCCCCTACCCCCGGGCTGGACATGGCCGATGTCAAAGGCCAAGTGGCTGCCAAGCGCGCCCTCGAAATTGCAGCCGCAGGCGGACACAGCTTGCTCTTGGTAGGCCCGCCGGGCTCTGGCAAATCCATGTTGGCCCAGCGTTTTGCAGCCTTGCTGCCGGACCTGAACACCGACGAAGCGCTGGAGAGCGCTGCCATCGGCAGCCTGTGCGGGCGCTTTGACTTGCAGCGCTGGGGACTGCGCCCCACCTGCAGCCCCCACCATTCCGCGAGTGCGGTCGCTTTGGTGGGCGGTGGCTCGCCACCCCGACCCGGAGAAATTTCATTGGCCCACCATGGGGTGTTGTTTTTGGACGAGCTGCCCGAGTTTCCGCGCCAGGCCCTAGAAGCCCTGCGTGAACCCCTGGAGACCGGCAGCATCACTATCGCCCGGGCGGCCCGGCGGGCTGAGTTTCCTGCGCGCTTCCAGTTGATTGCGGCCATGAACCCCTGCCCCTGCGGTTACCTCGGGGCGGCGGCACGCCCTTGCCGGTGCACGCCGGACCAGGTGAGTCGCTACCAAGGCAAACTGAGCGGGCCATTGATGGACCGGATTGACCTGCACGTCGAGGTGCCAGCACTTGCCGCCGAAGAGCTGCTGCACAGCCCCCCCGGCGAGCGCAGTGCCGACATCCGCGAACGCAGCCACCAGGCGCGGGAGAGGGCACTTCAGCGCCAGGGCTGTAGTAACCAAGCGCTGGCCGGCCAAGCGATCGACCAGCATATTGCGCTGGAGCCTGCCGCCCTGAAATTTTTGCAGACAGCCGCTGCGCAGCTCGGCTGGTCTGCGCGCAGCACCCACCGCACCTTGAAAATAGCCCGCACCATTGCCGACCTGGCTGGCAGCGCAGACACGCAACTCCACCATGTAGCGGAAGCCATGCAATACCGGCGCGTACTGCGCGGCGCTAACTGAGAAGGTAGCGCCTTTTGCTATTATTTATATAGCGGATAGCGCAAGCAAACAGAGCGCTACAGGCACTTTTAACACTTAAGGCCTCTCGGGAAGCGCCACCCCCTGCTGCCGCAGGTAAGCCCAGACCTCTTTGCTCACAGGGCCCAGACTCCGCGCCCGCTCTGCAGAATCCGCCGCGGCGACAAGTTGCCCCAAGGCCGACAAAGACACCGCGGTGCCCAGCAGCCAGCGTTGCTCCGCCGGGCGGGATTGAAGCGCCACACCATAAAACTGCACCGCATCCTGATGCCGGCCCAAACGTTGCGCCGCGTTCGCACGCACCGCCCACAACTCAGGCTGCCCGGCCAAGAGCGGCTCCACCTGCGTCATCAACTCCAGCACGGCGGCTGAGCGACCTTGTGCCAGCTCCATCCGGGCCAGCTCGCGCACTAGCATGAGCTGGGTGGCGGCCGGAGTGGGCGGCTGGGCCCGCTCGGCACCAGCCAGAGAGTCTTGCAGCAGCTGGATCGCTGCATCCGCAGAGCCGCTGTTGTAAAGCGATTGCGCCTGGGCCAGCACGTCGCGCACTGCCGTTTGCTGGCGCTGTGCTGCCACTGCCCCGTCCGCCACCGGCTGCGCCGGTTTGGCTGATGGCGGTGCAGGAGGCGTAGCGGCAGGCTGGGCAGCGAGTGCTAGCGCGGCCGTAGGCATTGGGGGCGGCGTCACGGCCGCCACCGGTGGGGCAGTCGCTGCTGGCACCGCGGGTGCTGCAGTGATCGTCGCAGGCGCAGGTACCGCAGGGGCTTGCTTGCTACCGGGCGCTGGAGCCTCCGCGCTAAAAGCAGGCTTTTCCGTGAGCTCGGTTGCAAGCCTCAAGCCCGACCAGGACGCGGCAGAAGCCGACGCCGCTGCCACCGGGCTATTGGCTGGCAGCGCGGCCGGGGATTCTGAAGCCGGTGATGCGGTCGACGCCGCAAACCACCACCAGGCAGCGCCTGCCAAAACTGCCGCCACTGCAGCCCCGCCGGCCAGCGGCAAGATGCGCGAGGAGCTGCGATGCACGGCTTGACCGCGTATCACAGCGCGCGCGCTGGTACCGGCACCAAGCCCGGGCTCCAGCGGGCTGGCGCTGCGCTTGTCGAGGTCGCGCAGCATTTGGTTGATCACACTCATTCCAACACCTCCCCAGCGGTGCGGGTGGGGCCGGACCGCCGCTTCCACCAATTCCACGGGTTCCACCAAGGGCCCCCACTGGTGGGAAATGGACGCAGGCCCGGCGTATCGCGAACGGCCAGCTTGACGTGCCTCGCAGAGACGCGGTGCACCCCTTGCCCGTAAGCCAAGATCAGGCACTTGTGCGCAAGGATATTGATCAAACGCGGCACACCCGCGGTGGCCAACGCCAACCGGTCGATAGCCTCCGGAGTGAACACCTCGAGATCGGTGTGCTCATCGGCAGCCGCCCGCGCCAGGCGGTGGCGTACATAGTCGCCCACACTCGCGCCGGCCATGGGGCCCAAGTATTCGCTAAAGGTAATGCGCTGCAGCAGTTGCCGGATCTCGGGACGCGCCAGCTTGGTGTCCAAATCGGGCTGGCCCAGCAAGACCAGTTGAATCAGTTTGCGCTTTTCGGTTTCGAGATTCGAAACCAGACGCAGGCTCTCGAGGCTGCGCACCGGAATTGCCTGGGCCTCGTCGATACACACCACCACACGCCGCCCGGCCGCGGCATGGTTTAACAAACAGTTGCCGATGAGGGTCATGACAGTGTGACGGTTAGCCGGAAGTTGGATATCCAGCCCCAACTCGGCCGCCAACGCGCACAGCAAATCGTCGGGCCCCATATCCGGGTTGGGAATGTAGGCGGTCACACACTCGCTGTGCAGCGTCTTGAGGAGTTGCCGGCACAACACTGTTTTACCGCAACCCAACTCGCCCACGACTTTCAAAAAACCCTCGCCACTGCGCAAGGCGACCAAGAGGGTGTTCAGGGTCGCTTGCGCACCGTCATGGGCAAAGTAAAAGTCGGTGTCCGGCGTGATGGAAAACGGGGCCTCACGCAGGGCAAAGTGCCCCAGATACATTACTTGGCCGAACCATCAATCTGGATGACCCGGGCGCGGGCGGCATCCATGTCATCAATCGCGGCGCGGGCGCGCCGGTTCTGCGCATCCCAGTCCGCCGCACTGCGAATGATGGTGGGCTTGATCAGCACAATCACCTCTTTCTTGCGGCCCTGGTTGGCGCGGTTCCCGAACAAGGCCCCCAATCCCGGCATGCTGGTGGTACCCGGTATACCCGATGCACTGCGGCTCGATTCGAGCTGCATCAAACCCCCAATCGCCACAATGGCGCCGTCCTGAATGCGCACCAGGGTGTCTGTTTCATTCACCGCACTGGAGGCCAGTGGCAGCTTGAAGTTACCAGCACTGCCCAGGTCGATTTGCTTGGACTTTTCGGTCACCGTGGTCAGTGCGGGATGCACATGCAAGGTCACGTTGACGCCGTCGTCGATTTGAGGCGTCACATCCAGCGAAATTCCTGAGAAGAACGGCGTCAAGGTCACCGTCGGCAGCGTGCTGGTGGTGGCGCTGTTGCTGTTAGAGCTGGTGGAGTTGGTTCCGCCTGACACATTGGTCACGAAGAACTCATCGGTGCCCACCTTGAGTACCGCCTTTTGGTTATTGAGGGTGGCAATACGGGGGCTAGAGAGCGTCTGTACATCGCCTTGGGTTTCCAGAAAACCCAGCACCGCACCGAACTGGGTGGTTGCGAGCGCCAAACCGAACAAGCCACCGCCGGTCGCCACGGACGGGAAGGACACCGCTCCGTTGATCGTGGTGCTGCCTTGCACAAAGGCGTTGGTGCTCGTCACCCCACTGCCGATCACGCCGGCAGCGACCTGGGTGGAACCATTGGTATTGAAAGCCCCCCAGTTCACACCACTCTGGTAGCCATCGCGCAACTCGACCTCTACCACCTTGGCTTCCAGCATGACTTGCCGCTCCACGGAGGCTTGCGCTGCTTTGAGGAATTTTTCTACCTGCCGCAATTCTTCAGGCATGCCGCGCACCGCCATGATGCCGGCCTGCGGGCTGGCGACCACACTGCGGCCTTCGCCGCTGCCTAACAGGCTGCGCACGGCACCTGAGAGCTCGCCCCAAAAGTCGGACTTGGAGGTGGTCGATACCCGGCTGTTTTCCGGTTGGGCGCCGGTTCCGCCGTTACCAGTTGCACCTGCTGCTGTGTTTGTCCCGCCGGACGATGACTGCGGCAAACCTGCCCCGGACGAGACCCGCAACTCGCTGCTGCCTTGGCGCTGCGAGGTCGGGTAATTCAAGGTGAACACACGGGTCTGAAGCGTCGGGGCGTACACCGTGATACGGCGCCCCTCTATTTTGAAGTCGTAGCCATACACATCGCGGATCGCCTCCAAAGCCTCGGTCACGGTCACGCCGCGCAAGGTCACAGACAAGGTCCCTGCCACGTCCGGGTGCATCAGCATGCTGTAGCGGGTGTCTGCCACGATCGCCAGGAACACTTCGCGCGCCTGGGCGTTGTTGACCAGCAAATCCAGACGCGGCTCGGGCGGCGGGGCCACCACGGGGGGTGCGGGCTCTGCCAGGGCTTCGCTCACTTTGGCGGGAACCACCGTTTGCGCCCGCGGTGCGGCTTCAGGTATTTCAGCCAGGATGGCCGCACTCACATCGGGCGTACGCAAGGGCCGGTCCATGCTGCCACAAGCGCCCAGAAGCGCCGCGCTCACCGTGGCACACAGAACCGAAACAGAGCGCGGAATAAAAGCGGTGGAGGACATAGCAATGGGGTTCATAGGTCGGGACTTCACGGTTGTGTGCCGGTGCATGGCGCAACAGGGGTCACGGCTTGGGCGGACTTCAGGCGGGCAGTTTTTGGTGCCGACTTGCGGGGCGATTCAGGGTCTGAAAGAGGGACGGCACGGTCACAGGCGCCAGGCGCCTTGGCCACAGACCGCTGGACTCCGGCAAAGCGAGGCAGCTTGCGGATCTTGCGGCCGTCGCGCAACCAAATTTCAGTCTCGGTGATACGGTCCAGCGTAGCGGCACCGACCTTTTTCCCGACACCGACCAGGCGGGTGCCGACCACGAGATACGGAACCCCGTTCTGCACCATCACGCTCATATTGGGCAACGGCTCTTCTGCAGGATCCATGACAGCCCCCGGAGGCAACGCCACGCCCGCTGCAGCAGGAGGCGCGGTCGGATCGCGCTCGGCGGCACTGGCGATGCCCAGCCAACTTGCCAGCAAAAGGCTACCCACCCATAGACGACTTGGCATCATGGCTGCGCCTCCAACACATAGACACGCAGGGTGAGCTCAGGCCCTTGGGGACCAACCAGCAACTGGAAGCCGCTCCAACGCAGGCGGGGCAAAGCTTGCTCGAGGCTTTTCACATACCGCGTCAATTCGCTGTAGGAGCCGGTCACTTTGAGCTCCAAGCCCCTGCGGGTAATGCCCGGGATTGTTTCAGACGCCGGGGTCGCGCCATCCGCCGATACCGTGCCGGAAGACACCATGCGCAAACCCGGACTGCGCTTCAAGAACTGGGCAAGCACCGGCTCAATCGAAGGCTCTCCGCTGGCACCGGAGGGGGCGAGCTCTTGGATGTCGCGCTGCAGGGCATCCAGGGTCGCTTGCGACTGGGCAAGCTCAGCGCGGACATCCGCATTCAAATCGGTAGGCTTGGACACCAGCGCCAACTCGGCCCGCAAACGGTTGACCTCGGAAGACTGCGTCACGAACTGCTGCTGCACCTGCTTCATGGCCTTTTGAGCCGGCGTGAGCCAGAGCAAATCAGCCAACGCAAGGGCCACCACCAAAAGGGAAATGAACAAAAACAAACGCTCGCGCAGGCTCAGCGCATTGATGCGGGCTGACTGTGCAATCCACCAGGCTTTCATGGTTGGACTCCCGGCGCTTCGGGTTGCGCTTGGGCGCTCACCAGATTGAAGGACCACGCCTCTCGCCCCCGGGCACCCGAGGCGCCTGCGGATGCAGCCAGCGCAGCGCCGCCCACTGACGGCGCCAGCGCCGTGCTCTGGATTTTCACGGTGCTGAGGCGCAAACCGTCCATCAGGGGGCTCTGGGCCAAACGCCCGACCCAATCGTTCAAAGAAGACGGCTCCAAGGTGAAGCCGGTCACTTCCATGCTGCCCGCATCGGCGCGCACCGCTGTGATCCAGACTGAATCGGGGATGCTGCGTGCCACCAGGGCCAACCGGTCAGAGTGGCCGAATCCGGGCTTGAATTGCCCTTGCTGCAATGCCAGCAAGGCTTGGCTCTTGAGTTGAATCTCGGTTTTTTTAGCTTGTGCTTCTTGGATCAACGCTGGGGAGGGCGGCTCCGCACGGGCTTTACTCTGGGTGATAGCGGTTTGCAGGCTTTGCATCTCCGAGGCCTGCGTCTGCAAAGCCGAGGCAAAGCCGCGCTCGGCGTTTTGCAAATTCCACACCCAGGTAGCGCACAGTGCGGCACCCAAGACCACGAACACTCCCAAGGCCAACGCCATGGTGTTTGCCTCGAACTGCTGACGGGGCTTGATCAGCGAAACGGAGCAAAGGTTGATTTGTTGGGGCATGGTGTCCGGTCCTGGTGCAGTCTAGGCGTCACCGCGCAACAAAATGCCAAGCAAAGGCAAGCACAAAGGCCGGTCCGGCTCTGCCACCGTGTCCCAGCCCGCAAAGTTGCTGGCGACCTCGAGTGCGCTCACGTTTTGCCCGGTATCGCGGCTCAGCCACTCTGCCAACTCCGCACTGCGCTCCCCCGCAAACACCTGAAAGCCCGCCAAGGGCCACTGCGTCCAGGTGCGCTCCCACAGGTCTATCGAGCGCTGCACTTCCACCAACAAACGCTGCGCACGGTCGATATCGCCCTGTTCTGCCGGGGCGGAATCTGCGCCTGTGGTCGAAAAGTTCGGGCTGTAAGATCCGCCGCCCGCATAGTCAGGCACGTATTCCTCTACCGGGGTGTAGGTATCCACCGCTGCAGGCTCTGGTGCCGCAGCGGCAGTCCAGGTCATTCCCATGAAGCCTTCGGGCAGGTCCAAGCGGCGGCTGTAAAACAATTCACCGGCTGCGCTGATGGTCAACAACGCCTGCCGGCCACCCGACAACAAAAGTGCACCGGTAGCTCGCGCGGGCTCCAGCAGGGTTTGCAAATTGCGTTGCGCCATGTCCTGGACATCGATCACCCGGACATCCCAGTGCATGGCCTCGCCAAGGCCCATGACATCGCGCACAAAACTGTTGTTCGCCGCCACCACAAACATTTGCGAAGCAGCCCGGCCCTCACCATCGCCGACCCGGAGCACATCCATTGTCAGGTCATCCAAATGCGCATCCACCATTTCCTTGACCTGGTAGCGGGCAGCAGAGCGCAACTCTTCAGGGGGCACCGACGGGGCTTCGATTTGCAGCACCTGGTATTGCTCGGGCTTGAGCATCACATCAGTGACATAGCCCTTGAGACCGAGCTGCACCAAACGCCGGGAAAATTCTTCCAGGGTATCTGTACCTTGCGGCTCCACACCGGATCGGATGATGGTGAAATCCTTACCAGCACCCGACGCCAGCACGTATGCCAAGGTCTTACCCGACCAAGAAACCACCAAACGCTCTCCACTGGAGGCGCGACGCCAAGGCCAGCGCATGGTTAGCCGGCTCCGGAGAGGTAGATACTGAAAAGTGTGTGCGTGGCTTCAATCATGAATCTGTTGAAAGTCGGATCCGCTTGCTCTCATTTTAATAGCTTGTCGCTCAATCATGACATCGATTTGGCTGGTTTTCCATGTCAGTTGATGAATTGCAGTTTTCAATAGTTTTCGCGCAAGTAGATCAAGGGGCTCTTGTAGACCCCGAAAGTCGCCTTGGCAGTGGGATTGCTGCCGAACCACGGCCGATTGGCGGCGGTAGCCGAACTAGATGTGCTGGAAACACAGGTACTACCAGATGCAGTGGTGCCTACATTCATGGTGAGTTGCACACTGCCGCTATTTCCTTGGCCCGGCCTGCTCAGGACTACGCCGCTGCCGGACAACCTCCCGTTGGACAGGGTTTGCGTCGCCGTGGGTGAAATCTGTGTTTCACAGGCGGCGAGGTTACCGGAATAGCTGGACATGGCGATGCTGGAGAGATTCAGTGTGGTGCAACTGTCCCGGATGTTGGTTACGTAGTATGAGCCGTTCCAATAGCGGGCTTCCAAGGGGACAGGCAAACTCATCAACTCCGAGCCATACACATTGGACATCCGCAACTGACCATAACGAATGCGAGTGGTGCCGGTCTCGTTGGTCGCACTGAAGAACGTGCTCCCATCGGGGTCTGCAATTGCGGCTTTGAGCTTGAAACTGTCATAGGGCCCGTCCGGCGATACCAGCAGCTTGCTAAAGGCGTAAGTGTCATTTATGACCCACTGCCCGGAACTCCAAAGTGCCGAGTTTGGCATTGTCGGAAAAGTCGGGCTGCTGAGCCTTGAGGTGGCCACTGCTGGGCCATCGTTATCCCCACTGATGGTCACAGATGCAAGGTTGGTGTAGCCGGTGGTGTAACGGCTGACTACCGGGTCGGTCGCCGATGCCGCGCCACCACTGGTGGCATGGGCCTTGATGGTGAGCAGTACGCCCAAGGCGTCTTCATCCATGTAGGTAAAGCCGCCAGCCGTGCAACTGGGCGTGATGGTCCCGGTGAAAGAGTAATGGCTGGGAAACCAGCGGCCAAATTTCGGGGAGGCTGCACTTCCGATATTGCAGCCGTATTTGCCGCTGTTGAGCGTGTTGGAAGTACTGCCCACCACGCAATCTGCATTCACTCGATCCACACCCGTAAATGCGGAGTCCACAACGCCGTCCACCTCAAACTGGAGATTGCCAACGTCCAAGTATTTAAAGCTACTGCCACTGGCCTTTGTGCCACTCGAGGGATTAAAACTACCGGAGAAAGATCCGGTAGCCACCGTCACATTGTTGTGATCCTTGACTTTGGACGCGACAACCGCTGGTGCACTACCCACGTAACCACCACTCACATTCAGCGCAGTGGCCTCCAATGCGAAGCTGGAACCTGCAACCGCACTGGGACTGTTCGTCAGGTTAGCGTTGTTCAGCGTCGGCGCCGTCACCTGTAGTTGAGTAGGGCGGATCGCGAAGTTGTCGGTGGAACATGCAGGTGCTGAGGCACCCACCCTCATACGCACGCGCACATTCGAAGCTGCGTTGGGATACGTCAGTGAGAGGTTCTTTCGTCCTTGGTTACCGCTCGCAAAAACCACATTGGTGGATGCATTCAAGCCGGATCCTGTCGGGCAGTCGACCGTAGACGCGTCTACCAAATCAACCGCCACGGTTCCGGTATAGCTAGTGTTTACCGTAGCGGAGGCGTTGAGAGCCAGAACATCTACATCGAATGGGGTTCCCGCCAATTTGGTGAATAGCCTAGATTTAGGGGCGGCACTTTGTTCTACGGCGTCAAAGCTGCAAGATGCCGACGCAAATGTCATGGTGCAAGACTCCGTGGAGCCCGCAAAGCAACGCGTCGCTCCTCCGGGGGCCGGTGACACGTTGACAGTACCCAAAGTGACAGCGCCCGCCGTGCTTCTACCAAGCTGACGTGTGGCCACCCCTCCCGAAACGGTGAAGGAATCACCATTGGTCCAGGCGCCAGGGGGCGTAAGTTGCACCTGCACGTCCCCCGGGTACAGCGTAGAGCAACTGGCGTTTTGACAGGCTTTGATGGTGACGGTCTCTGGGTTGCAAATCGAGCCATTGCCGTCATGCTCAATCCGAATGTGGTCAAAGGTCCCGGAGCAAGAGCGCCCGATGGTCATATCAGCACGAACTTGCGCTTCGCTGAGTTGCGTGTTGTAAAGCTTGACCTCGTCTATCAAGCCTTGGAAGTTTCTATCCGTTCGCACTGCGCAAGTACCCGTTCCTACGTCGCCTCCCACATAAAAATTGCAGGTGTTAGCGGTCAACGTACCCTTCCAAGTGCCAACATTGGCGTCGGCGACACCATTGATGTAAATGCGCTGCTGTCCTGTAATCGAGTTAAAAGTGATCGCAACGTGCGTCCATTGATTGAGCGGAATCGTGGTGGCGGACGTAACCGAGGGACCGTTCCACCACCAAAAGAGTTTGCCGCTCCTATTGATGTGAAATTCGTAATTCACATCATTGGACAAAACAGAAAACAAATCTGCCCCATTGGCGGCCGATGGATATGCAGTCGGAAAAATCCATGCAGACGCTGAGAGCTGGGTGGTGTAGTCAAAGAGGGGACTGCTCGCAACCTCGACTACCGCCCTTCTGTCAAATCTCGCTGCATTACAAAAGTCACCATTGACGGCGCTGAATTGAGAAGAAATCGCCGTTGCGGGGAGTACTTCATTTGTTTCGGTCGGCGCGGATGTGGTTATCCGTTTCCCGTGAAGGTTTGTTCCTCCGGAGTCCAAAACCTCTCCCGCTGCACCAGTCCAACTGCCGACTGGCGCATCAAACTTGAAATGGGTAATGCTGCCAGTCAATGACAAGACAGATGCAGTCGCTGATCCACTGACGTTGCTGCTCGCCGTATTGCTCAATACGCCGCTTTGCAACAACCTGACAGCCAGCGTAAGTTGCGCAGTTTCACCCGCGGGAATGGTTGGAATCGTCCACGTCAGATTTTGGCCGCTGGCTGCCACCGAACCGGTAGATACTGCGCTGGTTACATAGGCCATCGATGCAGGCAATACATCTGTCACTGTCACCGCTGACAAATCTGTAGTGGCTGGATTCGACATCGTGATGCTGAACGTCACGACGGAGTTTTGTACAGCAGCAGATGCGCTGGAAACTTTGGTCAAAACCGGCAACGCTCGCAAAACCAAGGAATGCGCGGCGCCCGCATCCGCGTTGTTAGCGGCGGTGGCTATCTGCCCACCGGTTGCACCCGCTCCACTCAACGCCTTGTAATTCATCGATAACGTCACTCCGGTGGCCGGGAGGGTAGGTAAAGTTGCGACATCTACCGCCTCGGTCATTCCACTCGGTGGCGCCCACGAAGAAGAACTTGCGTATTCATGCGATGTGACCAATACGCCGCTGGGCACGTTAGGACTGACAGATGGCGCTGAATGCGTTAGTGATGCCGGAGTTGCTGCAGCAGCGCTGACCACGATCGGGCTGGCAGTATCGACACCTCCGAAAGCAGTTATGCCAACTGCAACACTAATGCCGACACCTGACACCGTCCATGTGTACGACGCGGGTTCGCTAGCACCTGCAACTTTGTAATAAGTTACCAAACGGGAACTGTTCACGGCCGCCTGTGGCGTATCCAAAATCAGGATCCACCCCGCTGGGGGGCTAACCGTTGCCATATTGGGACTTAACGCAACACTGGCGATCAAAACGTCTTTATCCACTACGCCAGCCGGCTTGGTGACCGCAAAAGACGTTGCTACCGTCGAAATGGCCTGCGCTGCGCCTCTGTAAACAATTTGCGCGTGTACACCCGTTGGAATGAAAAGCATCAAACCCAGGCAAAGTGCAAGTAGTTGAGTGCGCGGAAACAAGATGCAAAGAAGCCTCTTTGCCTTCTCCGAAATACATTCGATAGTGAACATCACATCTCCACTGAAGCGCTGACGCTGCGCTCCACATAGTTGGCATTTCCTGATGAGCCTGCGCTGGCCCTCGACTCAAAACGGTACACCAGAATGGTGTTGACCCCGTCGATATAGCTGGCTCGTCTGCAGGTTACCGTCAGGGTGAAGCCCTCCACACTGGCCGGTGCGCCGGTCATGGCCGTGGGAGTACCACTCTGGCATGCCGTTGAGTCTGAGATTACCTTGGCCACACCAAAACCCAAACCGGCACGCGCAGCCCAATAGGCACGTGAACCCTGCAAGTCTTGTGCAGAACTCAATTGCTGGGTGTTCGAAAACGTAATCATGAATCCACCGAGTGCAGCCAGTATCACCACCAGAAAAATGGCGGCAATCGCAGCAAACCCGTGTTGGACGCGCGATGTCATTGTCATGGCGTGTTGTTTATGTTGATCTGGTGAAACAGGCTCACCGTCTCACCGTCACTGCTAAGACTGAGGGACATTTGAATCAAGCCATTGCGTTGCAAATCGCTGCCGTTGTAGGTGAACGCGCACAGGTATCTGCCAGCTGCTGAGTCGAATGGAATGTTGTTAGCCATTACTGGCGCGCTGGCCAATTGGGCTGGTGTACCGCAAAAACTCGTAGCGCTGTTGGCAAACAAGGGGGCTGTTCCGGTGGCGAGGCCAGGTGTCGCCAAGCGCCGCAGGGTCCCACCGGTGCACACATAGGCCACTACGTTCTCCTCCACCGGCACCACATGGAAGCGCTTGGCGCCAGACTCCAGCGGAAACTGCTTGGCCGCAGCTAAGTCGATGCGGGTCTCTTCTGTGCCACTGCTGATGTCTGCCGCCAGGGTGCTCACGCGAGCTACGTTGTCGCCGTTGTAGGCGTTGGCGCCGGTGATCCCCAGGTTGTAGATCGCAATCAGGTCATTGGCCTTGATTTGCTGGTCCGCGCTCCAGTCCGCATTGCGCTCCAGCATGTTGAATGCACTATCGGCTGCAGCAAAGCTCAACCCCTTGCCATCACTAGCCACCCTGTCTTGCTCGCGGTAGCGCGCACCAGTGCGGGTAGGAATGAACTCCAAGCAGCTGTCAGAACCATTGACGGTGGACGTACGAATGCTATTTGGCAGCGCTTTGTGCAAGTCTCGGGACATGCGACGTACGGCGGTATCAGCCACGTCCGTCAACGCCGCCCGCCGCCCGCTGGCAAAGTAGGCCTCGATCGGCGCCCGCATGAACACCGCCACCATGGCCCCCACGATGCCAAGTATGACGATCACCATCACCAGCTCCACCAAAGTGAAGCCGTGTTGCCGCGAAGCGAAGAGAGTGCGGGCCATAGTCAGTAATTCGTCCGGTAACCGGCCAAGGTGATGGACTCTGTGCCCCTGCTCACCGTCACCGTAACTTTTCTGGCTGCAATACCAAGCACTGCGCTGCCATCGCTCACCGCAATGCGCACCGAATAGGCCGATACCGCCGCAGGCAACGCGAGGTCGGCCTCGGTCTTGCCGTTGTAGTCGTCCACGTTGTCCCAGTTGGTGCGATCGGTCTCATCGGTATTTGTACCGTCGGGGTCGGCATAGGCTTTTTGCAGCACCTCCTCCAACACCGATTCGGCCAGCGCAATGGCCTGCTTGCGCACCATCGGGTCTGCGCTGGACTTCACGGTGGTGTTCATCACCGACAAGATACCCGCCAAACCGGCACTCACCACCACAATAAAGATGATGAGCTCGATCAGCGTGAAGCCGGAATGACGGCGTGGGCTATTCATGCACATACCCCGTGGCGGCTTCAATCGTGATGGACTTGCTAACGTTCGCGACCTGCAATGTCTGCGTTGCGGCTGCGGCCCCGGAACTGTTGTCCACCGGCTGGCCCAGGGCATCGAAATTAAAGCTAATAGGCGTACCGCTGAAGGCAACCCCGCTGCGGGCGCTGAGTCCCGCTTCACCTGCGGGGCCCCTCAAGGCCGTCCCGCTGGGGGCTGGCGGTGAGGCCGGGTCGCAGTTGTTGATCCCGGCAGCACCCGCGATCCGCAAACTGATGGCATTGACACTCAGGGTCACACACACGGTGCGGCGCTGGGCGATGGCCGTCTTTTGCGCATAGCGCAAATAGGCCATGGACTGGTCGTGGAACCCGCGGGCAAAGAAGTCGCCCGTATTGATCATGCGCGGCACCGCGTACACCGACAGCACCCCGAGCAACACAATCACCATGACCAACTCCACCAGCGTGAAACCGCGCATGCGCCTGCCACGAGACGGGAGCATCGATTCCAACGCAAAATCCAAGGAAGCGGGCGGTGACATGAATCGTTTACATTTGCTATGCTTTTAGGAGCTATTTGCGCAGGAAAATCAAGCGCTACAGCCTTATTTAATCATCAATCGTTGACCCCGTAGCGGGGTCGCGGCGGACCCGCAAAGCTTACCTCCAACATGCCTGCTGCACCAGCCTCCAATGCGCCCGAAAGTACCGCCATTTCTGCGGCCACTGCACCCGCTCACCGGAAGACCCAGGGCGCCGCTTGGGCACTCGCGCTCACCCTTGCGCTTGTGCCGGCGCTGGGTGTTCCCGGGGAATGGGTGTTGCAGGACACGCTGAAGTCTGCGCTGCTGGCCATGGGCGTGGTGTGCGCCTTGGCACTGCTGCTCATTCGAGCGCTCCAGGCCCCTCGCGGGGAAAGCACCGAGTGGTATTTTCATGGCCTGTTGGCGTTTCCAGCCGTCTTATGCCTGTATGCACTGGGCAGCATGGCGTGGTCGCACAGCTACCTGGCGGGGGCAGAGGCTGCGCGCTGGTGCGTGCTTGGCGCGCTGCTATGGGCCACCCTGCAGGTGCTTCGAGGCGGACACGCCATGCTGCTGGTGTGGGGCATCCATGCGGGCGCGGTCGGTGCAGCGGCGTGGGGCGCCGCGCAGTTTTGGGGAGACCTCTCCTGGTTCCCGCAAGTGGCCGCGCCGGCTTCGGTGTTTGTGAATCGCAATTTCTTTGCGGAGTATCTGGTGTGCACCCTACCGTTCTCGGCGTATGCCCTGACGCAGCTGCGGTCCCCCAAGGGGCGAACCCTCATGGCACTGTCACTGGCATGGAACCTCGCAGCCCTG
The DNA here is from genome assembly GCA_002390825.1 of Rhodoferax sp. UBA4409. GTDB lineage: Bacteria > Pseudomonadota > Gammaproteobacteria > Burkholderiales > Burkholderiaceae_C > Allorhodoferax. The sequence continues at coordinate 8,290 of DGQR01000109.1, read as the reverse complement.
CTCATGACCGGTACCCGCTCGGCACTGATAGCAGCAGCCATCATGGTGCCTGCCACTCTGGTCGTGCTGTGGCGCTACCGGCAGGCGGCCGATAGTCCGTCATGGACCGGGCGCGACTTGGCGCTCACCGGCTCGGTTTTGCTGCTGGGGCTTGCCGGCTTAGCGCTCATCCCGAGCAATAGTCCGACCATCGTGGCCCAAGGGTATGGGTTGACCGCTTTAGAGCGCAGTGTTTACCGTGCGGGCTCGGTCGCACGGCCCGAGGAGTACACCGAGGGCTCGTTTTCGATACGCGCGCTCATGTGGCGTGCCAGCATCCGCATGCTGATAGATCAGCCGTGGACCGGGGTCGGTGCGGGTGCGTGGGAGGTGCATATTCCGCGCTACCAAGGTGCCCGAAACTCCGTCGAAACCGACTTTTATGCCCACAACGAGCCCTTGCAATTGCTGGCCGAATACGGCTTGCCGGTCGGCGGCGGCCTGTTGGCAGGCCTGCTCGGGTACCTGCTTTTCAGCGCCCAAACCCGCTGGCAGCGCTTGGCCCGCACCCGGCCCTCGGCAGCGGAAGCCTTGTGTGCGATAGCCCTGTGCAGCCTGTTGGGGCTTTTGCTGGTGAGTAATGCGGGGTTCCCGTGGCGACTCGCCAGCACCGGGGCGATGCTCATGGTGGGTCTTGCGGTGCTGGCCCATGCAGATCCGCGACCCTACCTAGCTAGCGCCGCCACTTTGCGCGCCGGGCTGGTGGCAACAGGCTTGGCGGGCTTGGTGATTCTGGTGGTGAGTGGCTTGGCATTCCGTGCCGAATTCAGCATTATTCGCAGCATCCAGACGCTCAACCTCATCCTGAAGAACCCCAATTTGCCGCCTGCGGAGTGGCAGCGGCTACAAACCGAGGCGTGGGACTGGCTCAAAAAAGGGGCAGAGATCCACCCCCACTACCGCAAGCTCACGGCACAAGCGGGAGACGGTTTTGCCGCCATCGGCAACTTGAAGGCAGCACTCTGGGCCCAAGACTCGATTGCGGTATCGCGCCCTTACATTGCGAATATCCGTGCCAACCAGGTCTTGCTGAATGTGGCCCTGGACCGCAATGGCCCTGCCGCCGAGGCGTTTGCCGCGCTTGCTGCCTTGCAACCGGACACACCGCGCACCCGGGCCTTGGACATTCTGCTCATGCGGCGCACAGGCCAGACCGCCGGGGCTGCCCACAAGCTCAGCACCTACTTTGCAGAAGGGGTGCTGCAGTACGATTTGATCCAAATGGCCATGGCCATCGGCCTTGAAACTAGGGACGCGGCGTTGACCACCCAGGCCTACCGGCTGTGGGTACGCCACTGGCCGCAAGACCGCCAGGCGCAAGCGGCAAGCCTGGATGCCGCCCCGGCCGCTTGGCGAGAGGCTATGCGCCAACCCGACGAAGCGGTTCGCCCATGAAAAAAGCCAGTGTGACAGGCCACACTGGCTTTTTGGGAATTGCTATCTGATTACTGCTATCGGTTTTACGGAGTCTTAATCGCAGTGAACGATGCAGTCACGCCCGTGCTGCTGCCGGTAGGTGTGAAAGTCAAAGTGCAGGTGTTAGAGGCACCAGATGTCGCAGAGAAAGTACCCACTACGGTCGCGGTGTAACTACCACCATTTGACGGATACGTGCCGCCTTGCAAAGTGCCCTTAGCATCATCGCAAGAAGCAACAGTAGTACCTGTGCCGCGTGCAGAGAAAGCCGCGTAATTGATGGCAGAACCGGAAGACAGCGCTCCGGCCACGCCTTGAACCGATGCCTGACGGGCATCTGCAGACAGATCGACGAATTTGGGGATGGCCACTGCTGCCAAGATGCCCAAGATCACGATCACCATGACCAACTCGATCAATGTGAAGCCGCGCTGTACTTGTTTCATGTTGTCCACCTTCAAAAGAAAAATGTGAGTGCCAATGCTAGGCCATTCTAGGGGAGGCGCAAGGTCTTGTGCCTGAGGATTAAGCCGATAGTCCGTGACTTTTCTCAAGATTCCCCTTGGTTTACGCCACCCAATGGGTGCCAAGCGCCCTCACTCCAAGGGCAAGCCGCCCCACACATACGCCTGAATCGGCCGCAACTGGTAGGCCGCGGCCGTGCTTTCCACCATAAACCAGACGGCTTGCGCACCTGAGGGTGCGTCCAAACCGTCTGGCTCCAAAGGCTTGTAGCCAATACACCCGCACCGCTTGTCAAACACCCACCCGCCCGGAGCGACCTCCTGCAGCAGCGCGGCCGGTACTTCACCGGCATAGTTGGCGGCAGGCTGCTGGAGCATCCCGAAAGGATTGGGAACAATACCATTGGCTGCCACCGAATCCCCGGTGCGCTTACGCTGCGGCAGCATGGATTGCACATAGTCGAGCACCAGCGCAGTCCGCAAGGCGCCCAGCGTGCTTTGCACCGCAGCCCGCTCGGTTTGCGCACGAACCTGCTGGCCGTAGCGCCACAACACAGCCGTAGCAATGCCAATACACAGCGTCAAGACGCCCCACTCGACCCAGCGGCTGTTCCAACGCACGCGGGCTACCGGAGTGCGGGCAGTGGCCATGGCCTAGCCTCCGCCCTTGCCCATGGCGGCTTGCCCCATATTCCACAAAGGCAGAAACACGCCCAGCGCCAGCAACAAGACCAGGGCGCCGATGACCGCCAAGAGCACCGGCTCAATGGCGGCAGACAGGCCCTTGATGTTGTAGTCCGTCTCACGCTCATACATGCCGGCGATCTCGAACAACAGGTTATCGAGCTCCCCGGTTTCTTCGCCCACATTGATCATTTGCAGCACCACTGGGGTAAACACGCCTGTGGCGGCTGCGCAACGTGAAATGCTCTCACCGCGCTCAATGCCGTCCCGCATCTGCTCGATCCGGGCCCCAATGAAGGCGTTGTCCACCGTTTGGGCCACGACCGTGAGCGCTTGCACCAAGGGCACGCCGCTTTGACTGCTCAAGGCGAAGCTCCGGGCGAAACGGGCCAGCGTCGCTTTGAGAATGATTTCGCCGATGATGGGGAGCTTGAGTTTGCGCGCATCCCATTTGTAACGCCCACCGGGCGTTCGCAAATAGGCGCGAACGCCGATCGCGACCACCACGGAGATAACAATCAGCAGCGGCCACCAGTTGAGCATCCAGTTTGAGAACCCGAGCAGGCCCCGGGTGATCAGCGGCAACTCGGTGTTGAATCCGGCAAACACCTTGGCGAAGACCGGGATGACAAAAATATTCAAGATCACAATGGCCGCGGCCATCGCCATCAACACAAACGTGGGGTAGCGGGTGGCTTGTTTAATGCGCTCGCGGACATCGCGCTCGAACTCCATGTGCTCGTTGAGCCGGAGAAACACCTCGGTGAGGCGGCCGGTCATTTCGCCGACCCGGATCATGGAAATATAGAAGTTTCCAAACAGCGCAACATGGCGCCCCAAGGCCACCGAGAGCTCACGCCCCTGGTCCAAACTGGCGCGCACATCCTTGAGCAAGTCGACCATGGCTGGCTTGGTGGCCGAGGCCTCCAGCCCGGCAAAGGCCCGCAGAATCGGCACGCCCGCCTTGTTCAGGGTGTACATCTGGCGCGAAAAAATCAGCACATCGTCCACATCCACCGGGCGGGCTGTTAAAAAGGCCAGAGGGTCTTTTTTGTCTTTGGTATCGACTGCCTTTGACACCGCAATGTGCACCGGCGCGACGCCGATGGACATGAGCTGATCGGCCACACCGCCTTCGGTCATGGCCTCCAACTGCCCGCTGACGGCTTCGCCCCGGTTATTGCGTCCGCGCCAGTCGTAGATTGCCATGGTCAGCCCAACATGGCCTCATCGCCATCGGAGTCGAACCCGATGCGCAGCGCCTCGGCCAATGAGGTTTTGCCGCTGCGCACCAACTGCAGGGCATGGAAGGCCATGGTTTGACCCTTCATGCGCTCGCGCGCAGTCTTCAGAAAAGTGGCAGGGTCGCTTTGGGTGGCAGCGTGGGTCAGGGCGGCATCCATCTCCAAGAGCTCGTACACACCCTGGCGCCCCGAATAGCCGGTGCCATTGCACTGCGAGCAGCCCAAACCGCGCTTGGGCTTGAGCACTTCACCCGGCTCTAACATGGCCTCCATCCACGACTGCTCTTGCGGTGTGGGGGTGTGCGGTGCCAGGCACTCTTGGCAGTTCAAGCGCAGCAAGCGCTGGGCAATCACGGCTTGCAACGACGTGGCCACCATAAAGGCCGGCACGCCCATATCCAGCAAGCGGAACGGGGTGCCGATGGCATCCCGGGTGTGCAAGGTGGAGAGCACCAAGTGTCCCGTAATGGCGGCGCGCAAGCCGATTTCTGCAGTCTCGGCATCGCGCATTTCCCCGACCAGAATCACATCCGGATCCTGGCGCAGACAAGCCCGCAGCACGCGCGAAAAGGTCAACTCAATTTTGTCGTTGACCTGCACCTGGGTGATCGCTGGCAAGCGGTATTCGACCGGGTCTTCGACGGTGATTACTTTGAGCTCTGCCGCATTGATCTCGGCCAAGGCGGCATAGAGGGTGGTGGTTTTACCGGAGCCGGTAGGCCCGGTCACCAGCACCATGCCGGAGGAGCGGGACAGCACATCACGAAAACGCTTGAGCATGTCGGCAGGCATACCGATGGTGTCCAGGCGGCGCATACCGGCGCCCTGGTTCAACAAGCGCATCACAGCTGACTCGCCGTAGGTGGTGGGCAGCGTGGACAGGCGCACATCGATGGTGTTGTCCTTCAGCCGGACCGAAAAGCGGCCGTCTTGGGGCAAGCGCTTTTCAGAAATGTCCAAGCCGGCCATCAGTTTCAAACGTTGGGCCAGTGCGCCACCAATGCGCTTGTCGGCTTGCGTTTGGGTCTGGAGCACGCCATCGACTCGCACGCGGATTTGCAAAAAACCTTCTTGCGGTTCGATGTGCACATCGGACGCGCCCACCTGGGTCGCATCTTCAAAGAGCGATTGGAGCAAGCGCACCACCGGCGCGCCCTCTTGGCCCACGCTCGCGGTGAGTTCACCGAAGTCCACCGCATCGCCAAGGTCTTTTTCCAGCGCGCGGGCCAGACCACTGATTTCTTCGGTGCGGCGGTACAGACGGTCGAAGGCCAAAGCCAAATGGCTCTCGGGCACCGCCGCAATACCGATGTTGCGCTTGAGAAGGCGGGTGAGTTCGTCGTAGGCAAACAAGTCCAGCGGGTCGGCCAAGGCGACGAGCAAGACATCGCCCTTGTCCTCCAGCACCAGCGCCTTGAAGCGGCGCGCAGCCGCTTCGGGCAGCAGCTTCACCACATCGGCACGGAAAGGAAAGGTTTTAAGGTTGACGAAAGGAACACGCAGCTGCCGGGCCAAGCCGTTGGCGAGTAGCTCTTCGGTGATCACGCCCGTCTCGATCAACAGGCGCCCGACCTTTTTGCCGGTGGTGCGCTGCAGGTCAAGGGTTTGCTGCAACTGCTCCTGGGAAATGAGCTTTTGCTGCACCAGCACATCGCCCAAACGCAGCTTCTCCGGGCGGCCCGAGGGCGGCCGCGGAGCGTCCGTCGCACCGGGCGAAGCCGTTGCCATATTCATGCGCTATTCCTTTTGCGGTTTGCAAAAATAATAGCATGGGGGCCCCTCAGGTGTTGCCGGGAAAAGCCCCCGAATTCCGGTCAGAAGCGGCGGCGGCCGGGCTGATACGGTTGCCGTCCAGCGTCACCGCCTGGCCGATGGTCGGGGCAGTGGACTGCTCCACGGTGCGCAAGCTGCCATCTTCCATGCGGACATCCACTTGGTAGACGGTGTCTTTCTTCAAGCGCTTTTCCACGGTGTTGCCCGCCCAGCCGCCACCCAACACGCCGGCGATGGTGGCCAGGGCCTTGCCGTCGCCACCACCGAACTGGTTACCCACCAAACCACCCAGCACCGCACCTGCTACCGCACCGGCCCCACTGGGGTTGGCGCTTTCACGCTGGATGGGGGTCACGCCCTCGATGACGCCGCACTGGGTGCAGACCACCTTGGAGGGCACTTTCGCGGGTGCTTGTGCCGGCGCTTGGGCGGTAGCAACCGGGGGCTCAGCCGGCGCTGGTGCAACGACCGGTGTCGCCGGCGCTTTTGCTACAGGCTGCTGCGCTATGACTTTAGTAGCGCGAGGTGCTTGATTGTCTTGGGCGGAGGTCGGTTTTGACTGCTTTTTCTCCGCATGTACCGAAGTGGATGCCTTGTCCGGCGCTACAACAGAAGGGGAAGCCGTTACCACGGGCGTAGCAGCAGCAGGGGTGCTGATGGCCAGCACTTCAATTGGGGCCTCCGCAGTAGCGGTTTTGGTTTGCTGGTGCAGCACAACCGCACCCAACGCCAAGGTGCTGACGCTCAGAGCGCCGATTGCACCCCATAGAAATTTATTACCCGTCGCAACAACCGCGGGTTGGGACACAACAGTCGACATACATCTCCTTCGTTCAGACAAACAGGCTGCACTTTTAGGCGCCTGCTCTTCAGCTAACGCTTGACAGGCCCTGAAGGTACACAGCCTGCACGACGGGGAGGTATCTGATTTGTAACGCTGGGTAAAGCTACGCCGCCGCAGCCCCGATGACGGGCGCAGCGGGCAGGCATGCAGATTTACAGGTTCGGCGCCAACAAGCGCTCCAGCGCGGCGCGGTCCAGTTGGCGGCGCTCGGCCAGGTCGTGCACCTGGTCGTCGCCGATCTTGCCGACGTTGAAGTAAGTGGCATCAGGGTGGCCAATATAGAAGCCGCTCACGCTGGCTGCCGGGGTCATGGCCAGGCTCTCAGTTACCGTCATGCCCACCTCGTCGCACTGCAGCAGGGCGAACATGTCTTTCTTGGCGCTGTGGTCCGGGCAGGCGGGGTAGCCGGGTGCGGGGCGGATGCCTTGGTACTTTTCGCCGATCAGGTCTTCGTTGCTCAGGGTTTCGCCAGCGGCGTAGCCCCAGAGGTCGGTACGCACTTTTTTATGCAGGCATTCGGCGAAGGCTTCGGCGAGGCGGTCAGCAATCGACTTGAGCATGATGGCGCTGTAGTCGTCGTGCGCGGCTTCAAAGGCCTCGGTCCGCTTGTCCGCACCGATACCGGCGGTGACGGCAAACATGCCGGCGTAGTCGGCCTTAACGCCACGGGGCGCCACAAAGTCTGCCAGGCAGCGGCTCGGGCGCATGACGCCATCAATCTCCTGCTTTTCGGTTTGCTGGCGCAGGCCATACCAGGTCATGGCAACCTCCGTGCGGGACTCGTCGGTGTAGAAGGCGATGTCGTCGTCGTTCACCGTATTGGCGGGGTACAGAGCCACAACCGCGTTAGCGGTCAACCAGCGGCCATCGATGATTTTTTTCAGCAAGGCCTGGCCGTCGGCCAGCACGCGCTGGGCCTGCTCGCCGACTACCTCGTCTTGCAGAATCGCCGGGTAGGGGCCGGCCAGATCCCAGGTTTGGAAGAAGGGGCCCCAGTCGATGTACTGGGCCAGCTCGCCCAGGTCAAAATTTTTGAACACGCGGCGGCCGATGAACTTGGGTACCGCGGGTTGGTGAGCCGCCCAATCGATGGGCGTCTTATTGGCGCGCGCGCGGGCCAGTGGCCACAGCGGTGTTTGCTTTTTGTTGGCGTGCTGCTGGCGCACGCGATCGTAGTCAGCATTCAGTTCGGCAAGGTAGCTGGGCGCACCATCGCCCAGCAGACTTTGGGCCACGCTGACGCTGCGCGAGGCATCGGGCACGTAGACCACCGGGCCTTCGTAGTTCGGCGCAATTTTCACCGCGGTGTGCACCCGGCTGCAAGTGGCGCCACCGATCAGCAGCGGGATGTTGCGACTGCGGAAGTACTCGTCCTTCTGCATTTCGCCGGCCACATATTGCATCTCTTCCAGGCTAGGAGTGATCAAGCCGGAGAGGCCGATGATGTCTGCGCCCTCTTCCTTGGCCTTGGCCAGGATCTCGTGGCAAGGCACCATCACGCCCATGTTGACTACGTCAAAGTTGTTGCACTGCAAGACGACGGTCACTATGTTTTTGCCGATGTCGTGCACATCGCCTTTGACGGTGGCAATCACGATCTTGCCCTTGGCTTTGGCCTCGCCACCGGCCTCCACCATGGCGAGCTTTTCAGCCTCAATGTAGGGCAGCAGGTGCGCCACCGCGCTCTTCATCACGCGGGCACTCTTCACCACCTGCGGCAGGAACATCTTGCCCTGACCGAACAAATCGCCCACCACGTTCATGCCGTCCATGAGCGGGCCTTCGATCACATGCAGCGGGCGGCCACCCTTGGCAAGAATTTCGCG
>DGQR01000194.1 GCA_002390825.1 Rhodoferax sp. UBA4409 | reverse complement strand
GCAAAGGCAGAGATATTGCCGCCATGTTCCGAGACCACGGCGCAAGCCGCATCGCCCTTACTTTCGGCGGCGACGGTGCGTGGCTAGAAGTCGATGGCGCATGTGCTGAGGCGGATGTACCGTTGACCCGGGTGGTCGATACGGTGGGCGCCGGAGACACGTTCTGGGGTAACTGCCTTGGGGATTGGGTCCTAAACGCAAACGGACAACATAGAGTGCAGCAGACCTTGGTTGAAGCCATGCAGGCCGCAGCTATCAATTGCGCCCGGGCAGGTTGCCAACCCCCAACCTACGCGGAAACCCAGGCGCTCCTTTGAGGCATCATCAAAGCTTGAGTATCAGGCCTTGTTTTTCAGTTTGCCGCGCGGCATCACTGCGGTCGTTACCATTGGGCGCACAGGCTCCCCGCCCCCGGACAAGGGTTTGGGGGCTGTGTTGTCTCTTTTGGGTTTTTTAGACTCTTTGTTTGATTTCTGCTGACCTTTGGCCATGGAGAGAGTCCTTATATGAGGGTGGTATGGTTGAAGGCAGTCTAACCTTCACAAGTACACATCGTGGCATTTCTTTTCGATCGCATTGCCGCAGGAGCACAATTGATATCTATCCGCGCGCGAGGTGCCGGCGGACAAAATGTCAACAAGGTATCTAGCGCCATTCATTTGCGGTTTGATATTCATGCATCGTCCCTGCCTGAAACAATCAAAGAGCGGCTGTTGGCGAGCCCCGACAACCGCATCAGCCGTGACGGCGTATTGATCCTCAAAGCACAACAACACAGGACCCGTGAACCCAACCGGCTGGACGCGTACACCCGCTTACGCGGGATCATTGATGCGGCTGCGATTGAACCACTTCTACGCAAGACGACCAAGCCAACTTACGCCTCACGCCAACGCCGGTTGGAATCGAAGTCGATACACAGCAGGTTAAAGCAGTTGCGAGGGAATCGACTCGAATAACAAAAGAGCACCAGAAAATCTAGCTGCCGGTAAAAAAGGAGGGAGATGTGATCAGCCTGCCCTGCTGGCGCACAAAGCTTGAAATAGAAACTTGGTTTGCTGGGCCAATCGATTTGCGCGGTGGTTGATTTTTGATTTGCATCGCCAGCACGCCGGGGAGGCAACTCGGCGAACTTGACCTGAGGCATACACCCGAGGATGCTTTGAGGTCAACGCTTGTTATCGCCCTGCCGTCATGCACCAAAGACCGACATATCATGCGCCACAAACTCGAGGATATGGTTTTCGCTAGATCTGCTCATGCGTATATCTGTCATTTCTCGTGGTGATGAACCTCCTGGAATTCAGATTGGCAAGTCAGGCAGGGACCGAGCAAGTCGACACCTAAAGGAGTTGAGGGTGAATTCGATTTCATCGCCCTCCGTGATTCACATTGCTGGCCTCGGCCACCATGAGTTTCTCAATTGGCCAGGGCTTTTCGCTTCAAGGCCAAGTGCACCCAGTCGACAACCTCACCGCTGGGTTGGTAGCCTGAGACCAAATCTTGCAGTTGACCCCTTATCGCTGGGACATCGTTGATGCTCATGGAAATGCTGAGGGCGTTGAGCTTTTGCTCGAGTTCGGGCCAGCGTGTGAACTGCTCTTGCGCCTTCATGATGCGCGGGTGCTGGGTGGATTTTGGGTTATCGCCAATCAGCAACTCCTCGTAAAGTTTTTCACCTGGACGCAGACCAGTCACAGTCAGTGCAATGTCACCATCAGGGTGCAGCTCATCGCGCACAGTCATCCCAGATAACTCCACCATGCGGCGGGCCAGATCTATGATTTTCACCGGCTGCCCCATGTCCAGCACGAACACATCCCCCCCCTGCCCCATGGCACCAGCCTGAATCACCAGCTGAGCCGCCTCAGGGATGGTCATGAAGTAGCGAGTAATACCGGTATGCGTGAGGGTGATTGGCCCGCCGTTTTTGATCTGCTCACGGAATAGCGGTACCACGGAGCCGCTGGAGCCAAGCACGTTTCCAAAGCGCACCATAGAGAAGGTAGTGTTGACAGTTAGCGCTCTGCCCCCTTTTGCGATCGGGTCAGCGTTAACCTCCGCCAGGGCTTGCAGTACCATTTCGGCCAAGCGCTTGGTGGCCCCCATAATGTTAGTGGGGCGCACTGCCTTATCCGTGCTCACCAGCACAAAGTTCCGTACAGCGTGGTGCATAGCTGCTTCCGCACACACACGGGTGCCCCACACATTGTTGCGCACACCCTCAGCGGGGTTGTGCTCTACCAAAGGGACATGCTTGTAAGCGGCCGCATGGTACACCGTCTGCGGCTTCCAGACGCTCATGATCTCGTGCATGCGCCCTTCATCGCACACAGATGCCAGCAAAGGAACGATTTCGATGTATGGCGCGTCACTGAGCTCAGACGCATCGCCCTCGACTGATTCGCTGAAGCTCAGTCGGTCGCCGGCCAGAATTGCCTGCAGCTCTTGGTGAATCTGGTAGAGCGCAAATTCGCTCATTTCCAACAGCAACAACTGTTTGGGGTTGGTCTTAAGGATCTGCCGGCACAGTTCACTGCCAATGCTGCCCCCTGCACCAGTCACCAACACTGTTTTGCCGTGCGTGTTGAGGTTCAGCAGCAAGCCATTGGGCTTGACAGGCTCGCGACCCAACAAGTCGTCAATGTCAAGTTCGCGCACATCACTCAATCTCACCTTGCCGGTGGCAATATCGCTGAGGCCTGGCAATGTACGCACCGCAACCTTATGCAGCTTAAGAGCATTCAAAATCTCGTTGCGCCGCTGGCGCGATACGCTAGGCAGAGCCAACAGTACGTCGGTAATGGGCGAGAAGTTCAACATCTCTGCTAAGTCGGCAGGATTATGTATGGGCAAGCCATTGAGCACATGCCCATGCAGCCGATCGTCATCGTCTATGAAGCCAACTACCCGAATCTCAGGGCTGTTCGCCATGGCCGAGGCTAACTGCCGCCCGGCACTACCCGCACCGTAGATGAGTGCCTGAGGCAAAGACGCTTTACGTGACTGCTGGTGGTAAAGGCCACCCAGCCAAACTCTGGCTAGCGCTCGCGAAGCCCCCACTAGGAGCAACAAAAGCATGGGCTGAATTAAACCCACTGTGCGTGGTACACCATCCACGCCCCAAAAGGTGAAAATGGTGGCAAACGCGACGCTGTAGAGGAGCATGGCCCGCCCCACAGACACCATGGCAGGCAAGCCGCTGTAACGAAAAATAGTGCGGTAAAACCCCGAAGTGATGAAAATCGGCAAGGCTAACACCACAGATACCAGAGCAGGCCAAAATGCCGAGTCAAACAACGGTAGAAAAGTACCAACGCGCAAGTAAAACGCAAGCCAGACTGAAAACACGCAAAGACCGGCGTCTATGGCAAATACAAATCCGCGCTTAACAGGGCGGGAAAAATCCAGCACGGGTCTGATTACACCAAATAGATATCGATTCATTTTTTCAATTTCTGAATTAACATGAAAAATGCCTAACCATTTCTCATCAAATTAATAATAGTATGAATGACTCGTTCTTGCTGCGCCACACTCATATTTGATCCTGAAGGCAAACAGATACCAGTTTCAAACAACCGTTGAGAAACGGATTTCCCTTCATGTGAGAAATAGCGACATTGGGCAAAGACAGGCTGAAGTTGCATCGGCTTCCACACTGGGCGAGCCTCAATTCGCTCTGCTGAAAGTCTTCGAATAAATTGCTG
>DGQR01000074.1:2407-14057 GCA_002390825.1 Rhodoferax sp. UBA4409 | reverse complement strand
GCCACGATGGTCTGGTAATCGCTGTGGCCGAACGGGGTGTATTTTTCGTCGATGTCAGACTCTTTAACGCCCTTGGACTTCAGGTAAGCGCGCAGGATCTTGTTGGTCGTGCGGGGGTACACATAGTCGGTACCCAAAAGCACCCAGCGCTTGGCGCCGCCACCTTCTTTGCTCATCAGATAGTCCACTGCGGGAATGGCTTGCTGGTTAGGCGCAGCGCCGGTGTAGAACACGTTCTTGGACAGCTCTTCACCTTCGTATTGCACGGGGTAGAACAACAGGCCGTTCAACTCTTCCACCACAGGCAGCACCGACTTGCGGGACACCGAAGTCCAGCAACCAAAGATTACCGAGACCTTGTCTTGCGTCAGCAGCTGCTTGGTCTTTTCAGCAAACAGGGGCCAGTTGGAGGCGGGGTCGACGATGACAGGCTCCAGCTTTTTGCCGAGCACGCCGCCCTTGGCGTTGATCTCGTCGATCGCCATCAGCACGGTGTCTTTCAACACGGTTTCCGAAATGGCCATGGTGCCGGACAGGCTGTGCAGGATACCGACCTTGATCGTGTCTGCAGCCATGGCGGGCACTGCCGACAAGGTGGTAAGGGCGACGGCAGCGGTGAGTGCCTTCAAAGTAAAACGACGTTGCATGTGGGCTTCTCCGGGGGGTTAAACAAATCCATCTCACTTCTCGCGGAACAAACTCAGAAGAGGTTGTGTGATGCGATGGAGTGACTGTAGGTTTGCCCGCCCGAAGCGGAAATACGCCTAGTGGCGTACAGCCCGCGCACTGCAGTCAGCCCGAGAGGGCACTAGACGCCCCTGCCGAATGGCGCTATCTTTTGGCGTACTTGGGCCATTCAACCGGATATCCACGGGGCGCTCTTCTTCCACTTTTCAACATTCAGCTTATGAGCAATCGGCGTCAATTCATCGCAAACAGTGTGGCGATCAGTAGCTTGGGCGGCTTGGTGGATGCGCTGGCCATGGGCCAACGCCCCTTGCAAAGCGGCATACGCCGAATCAAGGGCGAAGTGTTTCTCAACGGTGGCGTGGCCCGTATCGAACAAGCGATCTTGCCCGGGGACACCATCAGCACCGGTGCCCTGAGCGAAACGGTGTTTGTAATGGGCGACAACGCTTACCTGCTCCGTGAAAAGAGCAGCCTGCAATTCGCCCAGGACGAGGTGGTGAGTGTGCTGCGGCTGATCAGCGGCAAAGCACTTGCGGTGTTTGGCCCCGGCCCGAAACGCATCGAGACCCGGGCCGCAACCGTCGGTATCCGGGGTACCGCCTGCTACATGGAAGTGCAGGAGACTCAACTCTATTTCTGCCTGTGCTACGGGACTGCAGATATCAAGCCGCTCGCAAACCCCGGCCTCGCGCGCAGCTTGACCACGACGTACCACGACATGCCGATGTACATCAGTTACGACAGCATCCAACCGGTGTTGCGGCCAGCACCCATCATCAATCACCGCGATTCAGAATTGGTATTGCTGGAAGAAACCGTAGGCCGGCAGCCCCCGTTCGTGCAAAAGCCGGCCCAGGAACCCAGCAGCTACTGATTGGTGCGTTGCCGCAGGCCGCCGCGGACTGGCGGCAAATGCCCGTAAAAGTTCACATATCCGCGGTTTTTTGAGCCAAATTGTCCAGAGGACAACAATTGGCGGCCCCTGACGATCGGGAAAAACCTTATCGTTGGCTGCATACCAATCAGGGAGCCCCGCCAGAGGGCACAAAACCATGTCCGCCCCACTCAAAACCGCCGCATCACCTCACCAGCTTGCCTTTCGCCGCGCTGCGAGAACGTTGATTGCCGCTACCTTGGCTGAATGGGTGCTGGAAGAACAAGACTGGCTGGGCGCTTGCCGCAAGCGCATCAAAGACCGCATGTCGGATGCCAAACACATGGTGTTCAACAACCAGCGAAAAATCGGCCTGATGCTGCTGGGAAGGACCGACGAGATTCCGGCACTGGAAGACAAAAACCGTCAACTCGAACACGCGGCTCTGGTCTGCGAATATGCCCTCGATATTCTGGACGAGATGGTCTCAGCCCAGACACCGGCTGCACCCATGTCCTTGCAGCACCGGGCGCTGCCCGCACGCACAGCGCAACCTGCATTCCGAGAAACGGCTGCCAGCCCCTGAGCTAACGCAGGGCCTCAGGCCCGCTACGTCTAGCTGGCTGTGCCGAAGCGGAAGCTGGACGCCGTGACGCCGCCAAACACCGCTTCGTCGTGGTACACACACTCTGCAGCATCGTCGTAGGCTGCGCCCACGGCCACCATCAGCGGCAACAAATGTTCTTCACGCGGATGGCAGATCCGGGCGGCCGGCGCTAACTCCCAGTTCACCAGCGCTTCTGCCCGCACCGCAGGTGCAGCGGCCATGACGTCTTGCAACCAGACGTCAAAAGCCTTGGACGGAGCCCGCCCGCCCGCACCAAAATTGCGCAGGTTGTGATAGCTCAGGCCACTGCCCACGATCAACACATCTTCATCCCGCAACGGCGCCAGCGCACGACCCAACGCAATGTGCTCAGCCGGGTCCAGCCCCGCGCGCAGGGACATTTGCAACACCGGCACTTGTGCATCCGGGTACATCACGGCCAAGGGCACAAATGTGCCGTGGTCGTAGCCACGCTCGGCGTCGAGTGCGACAGGGAGACCCGCCTCTTCCAGCAGGCCCTGTACCCGCGTAGCCAATTCAGGGGCGCCCGGTGCGGGGTACACCACCGAGTAGGTGTGTGCCGGGAAACCACCGTAGTCGTAGACCATACCGGGCGCCGGACTAGAGCCCAGGGTAAAAGCACGCTCTTCCCAGTGTGCAGTGATGATCAGAACAGCCTTGGGCGTGCGGCCGATCTGGCGCGGCATGTCGGCCAGAGCCGTGTCCAAGCTGGCCAGCATCTCGCGCATGTCGGGCATCCAGGGCCAAGGGCCACCGCCGTGGGACACAAAGTAGGTAGGCAGTCGGGAAGTCATAGGGTTCTCCTGGTCAAAAGGACGTAATTCACGGGGCTCAAGCGCCCAAATCGATGGTGGCGGCGAGTGGCACCCCGGCAGGCGCTTCATAGTCTGCCAACACCCAGGCGCGCGGACTGTGCGCCGCCGCATCCTGCAGCAGCTCGGTGATGGCGCGTATGGACGCACGGTCCAACGCGGCAAAGGGCTCATCCAAGCAGGTGAGCTCCGCACCACTGGCGCAGGCCGCCGTGATCCAGACCTTGCGCTTGGAGCCGGTAGAAAGCATGTACATCGGTTTCGCAAGGTGCTCGTCCAGCCCCAAGGCGGACGCCAGCTCGCGGCAGATTTCCGCACTCCACAAGGGCCAGAGGCGCTTGCCCTGCTCCCAAAACTGCAAGGGAGAAGACTGGTCCCAAGCACTGGTGCGTGGGTCCATCCAAAAGGCTTTTTTGCGGTACTGGGCAGGCTCGGTCTGCAGGCCGGTGCCGGCCAGCTGCAGGTTGCTCCCCGGCACCACGAGGTCACCAGCCAGCATGCGCAGCAAACTCGATTTGCCCCGCCCTTCCCCGCCGGTCACCCAGGTCACACCGGCTGACAGCTGCACATCCAGCGGGCCCCACAAACGGTGTGGGCCTGCGCTGCAGCGCAAGGCACGGGCGATCAACACGGCAGAAGAGGCGGGCAATTCAGAAGCGGACATAGAGGTACAAGCGGATGACTGGTTGCTATGAAAAATATAGCTTACTGCGCAGATGAATCCTGCGCTAGAGCCTGATTTTGCATAAAAAAAGGCCAGCCTTGCGGCGGGCCTTCAGATCAGTCCGCGGGAGCGCGGTCTGGTGGCAGATTACTGCTTGATCGCTTCGATAGCGATGGTGATGGTCACGTCGTCGCCCACTGCAGGCGCGAACTTGCCAGCGCCGAATTCGCTGCGCTTGACGGTGGTAGTGGCGTTGGCGCCGATAACGTCTTTCTTGTTCATCGGGTGAGCGGTAGACACGAAGTTGGTCAACTTCAGGGTCACAGGCTTGGTGATGCCCTTGATGGTCAGGTTGCCTTCGACAGCAGCGGGCTTGTCGCCTTCAAACACCACTTTGGTGGACTTGAAAGTCGCGGTTGGGAACTTGGTGGTGTCCAGGAAGTCTTCGCCCTGGATGTGGCCGTTGAAAGCGGACGAACCGGTTTCCACGGTCTTCATGTCGATCACGACATCCACGGCGCCTGTCTTGCCAGCCTTGTCAAAGGAGACAGTACCGGTGGTGGTATTGAAACGGCTTTGCTGGTTAGACAAGCCAAAGTGGTTGTACGAAAAGCTGGAGAAAGTGTGGGAAGAGTCAATCGCGTAAGTCGCGGATTGGGCGCTGGCAGCACCGGCGAAAGCGGACAGTGCCAAGGCGGCAGCGATGAGGGAAGTACGCATAAAAACTCCTGATTTACGGGTTGGTTAAAAAAGAACTGAAAAAACTTACATCTTGCCCACGCCGGTCAGCGCGAGCTTGAACTTGACTTGCACGTCGTCAGCGACCATCGATGTGTCTGCCCACTCGTTCTCGCCGATCTTGAAGGCCAGGCGCTTGAGCGGGAAGGTGCCGGTCACGGTGGTAGTCGCGCCGCTCTGGGTCAAAGCCACTGGCACCACGACGTCGCGGCTGTTGCCTTTGATGGCCAGCTTGCCACTCACTTCAAACTTGCCACCACCCAAGCCTTTGACGGCGGTGGACTGGAAGGTCGCTTGCGGGAACTTGGCGGTGTTGAACCAGTTGGGGCGGGGCAACTCGGCATCGGTCTCGGGCACACCCAGGGTGGCACTGGCGATGTCAACGGTAAACGCGATCTTGCTGGCGTCGGGCTTGGCAGGGTCGAACGCGATTTGCGCATCGAACTTCTTGAAGCGGCCTTCCACCGGCACACCCATCTGCTTGCTCACGAACACGATCTCGCTTTGAGCGGGCACCAGCTTTTGCTGGGCAAAGGCAGATGTGCCGAGGAGTGCAGCCGCTGCAATCGCGGTGGACAGAATTACGCGGGAAACCATCATGTCAAATCCAATCAGTTAAAGAGTTCAGTCGCGGCCAGGCAACATGCGGTTGATCAGGCCGTCGCGGTCGATCCACTGGTGCTTGAGTGCAGCGGCAATGTGCAGACCGGCCAGTCCGATCAAGGCAAACGCAGTAAGTTCATGGAAAGGCTTGATCATTTCTGCCAAGGCCTTGTCGACCGGCACAAAGTCAGGCAGAGGCAACACGCCGAACACCACGATCGGGAAACCGGATGCCGAGCTGTACGCCCAGCCGATCAGCGGGACCAGGAAAAACAAGGCGTACAGCGCGTGGTGGGTGCCATGGTGAGCCCAGTGCTGCCATGTGGGCATGGCTTTGGAAATCTTGCCGGGCAATGCGGGCGGGCGGTGTGTCAGGCGCCACAGCAAACGCAAGGCAGACAGCACCAGAATCGTCACACCCGCCCATTTGTGCCAGTTGTAGAGCTTCAAGCGGGTGGGCGAAAACGGCAAATCGGTCATGTACAGACCGACCGCAAAAATGCCCAGAAGTGCAGCGCCCAGCACCCAATGCAACACGATGGCCGTGAGGCTATAGCGCTTGGTGCCAGCGTCGAAGGAGGAAGTGTGGTTGGATGCCATGCCCCGAAGTCTAGGGGGGCATGAATTGCTGATTTTTGAATCTAATTGATGACTTGATTCAAAAAATGTGAATAGTCAAGTTCCCTGCACTCGCTAAAAAAGTGCGGTAGGCGCGACAAACGGCGCGGCTTATCGCCCTGAACGGCGTATTTCGCGCAGCATGAACAGGTAGAGCCCTTCGACCTTGTCACGTGC
Organism: Rhodoferax sp. UBA4409; assembly: GCA_002390825.1. Taxonomy (GTDB): domain Bacteria; phylum Pseudomonadota; class Gammaproteobacteria; order Burkholderiales; family Burkholderiaceae_C; genus Allorhodoferax. The sequence goes on along the minus strand of DGQR01000074.1, from coordinate 8,253 downwards.
CCAAGGAGTTTTACGCAAAAACTTGAGGCTGGAGCCCACGCTGGGCTCAAACGTAAAGCAGCGCACCGGGATGCGCTCACCCAACCCTTCCCAGCCATAGTAGTCCGACAGTTCAGTCACGATGGCTTCCAGGGTCTTGCCATGCAAGGGGTTGTTGGCTTGCTTGGGCGGGGCGGGTGGAGATGCATCGGTGCTCATGCGGTGATTGTCGCAGCCTCACCGCATCTCGAACAGTTCCTGGTGAAAGTCCGCAGCCGGCAATCCCTGTGCCACCAGCGCTGCTTTCAGGGCCCGGCCAAAGGCGGGCGGGCCACAGAACCAGACATCGGCCTCGCGCCAGTCGGGCACGGCTGCACACAGGCGTGCAGCGTCAAGCCGGCCGTCGCGCGCGTCGTGCAGTACATGCAAGCGCACGCCGGCGGAGGCTGCGTCATCTTCCATCTTGTCGATGGCGCGCGAGTCCAGCACGGTGGTGGAGTGAAAAAGGTCAATCTGCTTGCTGTCCGGGGCACCGGCCAGCGTTTTCATGCAGGCCACAAACGGGGTAATGCCAATGCCCGCCCCCACCCAAATCTGGCGCCGCTTGGTGCCTTGGAAGGTGAACTGACCGTAGGGGCCTTCGATTTCTGCGGCATGCCCCACCGCCAGATAGTCCGGCAAAGTGCGGGTGTAGTCGCCCAGCTCTTTGATAAGGAAGGTGATGTGCCCATCGCCCTGCCACGCGGAGCTGATGGTGAAGGGGTGTGCGCCCTCTTTGGCATCGAAGTTCACAAACGCAAACTGCCCCGCTTGGTGACCGGGCCAGCGCCCGTCCAGGCGCAGCGCCACGTAGAGCACTTGCAACTTATCAAAACGCTCCACCGCCTCGATCACCCCCGCCACCTTGCGGTGCCCACCCACTTTGCGGAACAGCACCACCACCGCCGACACCGCACCCGCCAGCATGAGGACGGACATGAACGGCGCCAGGCCCTGCGCCCAGTAACTGAAGTTCATCAGCACCACCGCATGGAACACCAGCACCAGATAGGTGACAGCCAACACCCGGTGGGTCTGGAAAAACCACTTGTAGGGGAAGCGCTTGATAAGGGCCAAGGCAATCATCAGCACCGTGGCATAAAAGGCCCACTCGCCCACGCCTTCCGCCAGACCGCGCCAGCTCTGAAAGAGTTTTAAAAGCTCCAAGGTTTGCTCGACCCGTGGCGGGCGCCCACCGGTAGGCTGCGCCATGAGCCCGGACCCGATCAACCACTTCGGTGCGTTGGAGCACAACCAGTGCAAGATGGACATCACCAAGCCGCCAATACCCAGCCATTTGTGCAGGCGGTACATCTTGTCCAGCCCGCCCAGGTAAGGCTCAAACCACACCGGTCGCACCGCCAGCACCATGCCCACACTCATCATGGCCATGCCCAGCAAGCCGGTGTAGTTGACCAGCGAATTGCGCACCGCAAAAAAGCCCAGCGGGGTGCTCAGCAGCGGGTCTGCCCACAGCCACCACGCGGTCAGCCCCAGCAGCAAACCCCACAACACGTACTTGATTTTTTGCATCCCTTGATCCTTGCTTATCTGAACCAAACCACTTTACAAACCCCACGTAAAGCGGAGGTAAGCGACAGATAGCCTCAAGGCAAACAGGATTGCGCCAGGTCAAACAATCGTCAGTGCGTTAGCCCTCGAACTGGGGATGCAGCTGCCGGATGCGGCTCATGGCCATGCCGGCAGCGGCGGTGCGGGTTTCCACACCGAGCTTCACGAACACGCGCTCGAGGTGCTTTTTGACGGTCATCGGGCTGCTGCCCAGAATGTCGCCAATGTCTTTATTGGTTTTGCCTTTGACCACCCAGTACAAGACCTCCGCCTCTTTGGCGGTGAGCTTGAATGACAGGCTCATGGCCTCGATCACCGCGGTGTCAGACACCTCCCGCATCACGATGAGCCAGTCGCCGCCGGCATCGCTGTCGCCGATCTGCTGGTGCAGGCGAAAGGTCAGCCGCTTGGGGCCGCGCTCCAGGCTCAGCTTGGCCGGCTCGTCACCCCGGGCCACGGTTTGCAGGCAGGCCTGCAACCAGCCCAACACTTCAGGCGGTGTGGTCGGGGCCTGGGTGCCACAGTAGCGCTCCAGCAGCTCGCGCGCCAACGGCGTTTGCCACATGAGGCAGCCGTCAGCAGCGCGTACGGTGATGGTGGCGTAGCCAAAGGCATCGAGCGCATTGCGGGTCTGGCGGCGCTCGCGCGCGCCGGCCAGGTGCACCCCCATGCGGGCCAGTACCTCTTTGGGCTTGATCGGCTTGGTCACATAGTCCACCCCGCCGCTCTCCAGCGCAGCCACCAAGTATTCGGTCTCGGTGAGGCCGGTCATAAAGATGATGGGAATATGCGTGGTTTGCGGCGCCGCCTTGAGCCGGCGTGCCACCTCAAAACCATCCATGCCGGGCATCATGGCGTCCAGCAAAATCACGTCGGGTAGTGCCTGTATGGCCCGCATCAGGGCAGCCTCGCCAGAGGTGGCAATCAATACCGTGTAGCCCGACTCGTCAAGGGCATCGTGCAAAACGGCCAAGTTGTCAGGCACATCGTCCACGATGAGGACCACATCGCTGTTGGCACGGTCCAGCGTGCCGTCCAGGCGGGCTGTGTCCGGCAGGGTGTCAGCGGGGTTCATCAGCGGAGCAGGCATCGAGCACCTTTTGCAATTGGTCAGACATCGTTTCAAACTGGTACTGGCGGGCCAAGGCCTCCTGCTGTTGCAGGAAGGTGGCACTTGCCGGATAGCGGGTCTGCAGTGACTGCAGCAAATTCATCACGCCGCGGTAGTAGCCCAGCTGGGCCACCTCCATCAAGGCACGGGCAGCCTCGGCCGGTAGCGCGGGCGTGGACACCACAGCGGCACCCGCCAGGGGCGCATCCATCACCGACGAAGCGGCTGCAGGCGCGGGCTTGTCGATCCACACTAACTCGAGCCTGCGCTCCAGCCAATCCAACAGCTCGCTATGGCGAACCGGTTTCACAATGAAATCCTCGGGCGGCAAGCCAAGACCGTTGTCGAGCCCGCGATCGAACGCATTGGCCGACACGATAGCCACCTGCGGCTGGCTGCCCCCCAGCGCCGGGTTGGAGCGGATGCGGCGCAAAGTCTCCCAGCCATCAATGCCGGGCATGGCCAAATCGAGTAACACCACATCGGGCTGCAGTCCGGCCGCCATGAGGTCCAGTCCGTCGTGGCCGCTGGCTGCGGTACGCACATCAAAACCCAAAGGCTGCAGCAGGCTCACCAAGAGCTCGCGGTCGGCCTCTTCGTTGTCGACCACCAGCACCTTGCGCCGGGCACCGGCATAAGCCAGCCGGGTTTTGCTGGCGCGCGCCGCCGGGCGGGTTGCGCTGGCTGGCATGTGCAGCTCCGGCAAGAACAGGCGCACTTTAAACACACTGCCCTGACCGGGCACGCTGCTGGCAGTGAGCTCGCCCCCCATCAGGTCGGTCAGCATCTTGGCAATCGTGAGCCCCAGGCCTGAGCCGCCGGACGCAACCGCCACCCCGGATGCGGCGGTGGAGCCCCGGGTGAAGGGCTCAAAAATCCGATCCAACTCTTCGGTGCGCATCCCGGGGCCGGTGTCATGGATCTCGATGTGCGCCATCTCGCGGGCATAGCGCAGCACCAAGCGCACGCTGCCGGCAGCGGTGAACTTGATGGCATTGCCCAGCAGATTGATACAGATCTGGCGCAGGCGCTTCTCGTCGGCCCGCACCCACTCGGGCACATTGCCCACCACGTCGAAGTGAAACTGCAGCCCCTTGCCGGCAGCCTGCAACTCAAACATGCCGGCGAGCTCTGCCATGCCGTTGGCAAACTGCATCGGCTTCACATTCAGGGTGAGCTTGCCGCTCTCGATGTGGGCCATATCCAGCGTGCCCTCGATCAGCGAAAGCAGGTGCTCACCGCCGCGCTTAATCACACTCACCGCTTGCTTGCGGTGGGGTGGAATAGCCGCATCCTCCCCCATCAACTGGGCATAGCCCAGGATGCTGTTGAGCGGCGTGCGCAGCTCATGGCTGATGGCGCTGATATAGCGGCTCTTGGCCTGATTGGCTGCCTCGGCGGCGAGGCGCGCCTGCTCGGCCACCCGCTTGGCTTCTTGCAGGGCAATATCCGTCTGGCGGTGCGACTCGATCTCTTGCAGCAACAAATGACTTTGGCGGTTGGACTCTTCTTGCGCCACTTGGCGGCTCTTGTGCGCCAGCACCAGCCACCACGCCACGATGCACGACATCAACAAAAGCGCTGCGAAGGTTTTGCTGAAACCCGCGCGCAGCGCGACTGCCACGCTGTCGCGATGCTCGGCCCAGACCGCGAGGTTGCCCATCTCTTGCTGGTAGAACATGGCAAACACGGTGGCCAAGATTGGCAAGATCACCAGCATCAACAACAAAAAGTGTCCGAGCCCTGTATCCAGAAAAGGCCACACACGGCGCGGCAACAGCCAGCGCAAAGTCGCAGACCACTGGGTCGCCAAGTTGGCGTGTGGTTTACACATGTCGCCACAGCGCGCATCCAGCGTGCAGCAGAGCGAGCAAATAGCACCCTGATAGGCCGGGCAATGGGCCATGTCGGGGCCTTCATACTCACGCTCGCAAATGACGCAACGCTGCACTTGGGTTGTCCCTCCGTGAGCTGAAGTTTGGGTGGCAATGCGTTTTGCAGAGGTCAAGGAGGAGCCTGCGCAGCAGGCGGGGGACACGGAGCAAAGCGGGTTGCCATCCAAACTTCCGTCACTTCCGCGCGCAAGGTAGTACTTGCCTTTGGTCCACCACGCAATCAAGGGCGAAGTCACCATGGCCGTGACTAAGGCCACCACCGCCGAGAACGCCTTGGCCAGTTCCCCGAAAAGGCCCAGGTAAGCCAAGATGGACAGCAAGGACGCCATGGCCATGGCCCCCACGCCCACAGGGTTGATGTCATACAGATGCGCCCGCTTGAACTCAATGCCTTTGGGTGAAAGGCCAAGGGGCTTGTTGATCACCAGGTCCGCCACCACCGCCATGATCCAGGCGATGGCGATGTTGGAGTACAGGCCCAGCACCTCGCCGAGCGCCTGGAACACATTCATCTCCATCAGCATGAAGGCGATCACGCTGTTGAACAGCACCCACACCACCCGCCCGGGGTGGCTGTGCGTGAGGCGGGAGAAGAAGTTGCTCCACGCCAACGAGCCGGCATAGGCGTTGGTGACATTGATTTTGAGCTGCGAGATCACCACGAACACCGCCGTCGCAGCTACCGCCCAGCCCAAGGTCGGGAAGACGTATTCGTAGGCCGCGAGGTACATCTGGTTCGGGTCTACCGCGCGATCGGTCGGGACACTTGCCCGGATAGCCAAGTACGCCAGGAAGGCCCCGCCCAGCATTTTGATGACGCCGAGCACCACCCAGCCCGGCCCGCCTACCAACACACCGGCCCACCAGGAGACCCGGTTGGCTGCGGTGCGCTGGGGCATAAAGCGGAGGTAGTCGGCCTGCTCGCCCATCTGGGTCATGAGGGCGATGCCCACCGTGAGCGCGGCACCAAACAGGTGCAAGTCAAAGCCGCCAGTCGGGCCTTTCTCACCAGCGTAGTGCGTGATGCCCGCAAAAGCCTGTGGGTCGCGCACCAAAACAAAGCCGAACGGCACGATCAGCATGATCAGCCACAAAGGCTGCGTCCAGATTTGCAGCCGGCTGATGGCGGACACCCCGTGGGTAACCAGCGGGATCACCACCACCGCGCAAATCAGGTAGCCCCAGGTGGGCGGTATGTCCAGGGCCAGCTCCAGCGCATAGGCCATGACGGCCGCCTCCAGCGCGAAGAA
>DGQR01000074.1:1491-2306 GCA_002390825.1 Rhodoferax sp. UBA4409 | reverse complement strand
CTCCAGCGCGAAGAAGATGAAAGTAAATGACGCGTAGATGAGCGAGGTGAGCGTGGAGCCGATGTAGCCAAAGCCCGCGCCGCGGGTCAGCAAATCCATGTCCACACCGTAGCGTGCGGCGTACACGCTGATAGGCAAGCCGGCCAGAAAGATCACCAGCCCTGTCATCAGAATCGCCCAGAAGGCATTCACAAAGCCGTATTGCACCAAGAGGGTGGCGCCCACCGCTTCAAGAATCAGAAAAGAGGCCGCACCGAAGGCCGTGTTGGCCACCCGCCACTCCGACCACTTGCGAAAGCGCTGCGGCGTGAAGCGCAGGGCGTAATCCTCCATGGTCTCGCTGGCCACCCAGTTGTTGTAGTCGCGGCGAATTTTGACCACCCGCTGGGCGGGCGCTTCGGTCGGCGGTGGGGGTGGAAGGTCGATGGGCACAGCTGGCAGGGTGCAGTTTCCATGCCACCGGCATGCGACCTTTGGCGTATGGCACCACCACAGGGCACGGGGCTTGCTTAGGATGCACCATCTGCAGACATACCGGACCGACCATGGAACTGACCCCTCGTGAAAAAGACAAGCTCATGCTGTTTACCGCCGGATTGCTGGCGGAACGCCGCAAAGCCCGTGGCCTCAAACTCAATTACCCCGAGGCAGTCGCCCTGATCAGCTGCGCCGTGATGGAAGGCGCGCGCGACGGCAAAACCGTGGCCCAACTGATGAGCGAAGGCCGCGCCGTGTTGACCCGCGCCGATGTGATGGACGGCATTGCAGAAATGATCCCCGACATCCAGGTGGAGGCCACCTTCCCCGACGGCACC
>DGQR01000074.1:0-1271 GCA_002390825.1 Rhodoferax sp. UBA4409 | reverse complement strand
CAACACCAGTGGCCCGGCAAAGCCGGTTCCACGGTGTTTCTGGCAAAGGCAAATCCCCCTCTTCTCGCTCATTTTTGGAGATCCCATGCGTTCCTCATTGAAATCCGCTCTTCTTTTGATAGCTGCCGGCGTAATATCTACGAGCGCTAGCGCCCATATTGGCACTGAATTGCACAACCACAGCAGCTTCATGACCGGCCTTCTGCACCCCTTGGGCGGCTTGGACCACCTGCTAGCCATGCTGGCGGTGGGTGTCTGGAGCGCCGTATCCGCACGCCGCGCCGGACCTGCCCTGCTCTGGGGACCGCTGGCCTTTGCCATCATGCTGGTGCTGGGCGCTTTATTGGGCCTGCAAGGACTGGGCAGTGTGGTTGTGGAGCCTATGGTGGCGGCCTCGGTGCTGGCGCTGGGCCTGCTGGTGCTGACCCGCCAAGGGATGAACGCTGCAGCATCCATGGCGCTGGTAGGTGGCTTTGCAGTGTTCCACGGGTTGGCGCACGGCGCCGAACTGGCGGCAACCGGCAACGCATTTGCTGCGGTTGCAGGCATGTTTGCCACCACTATTGCGCTGCACCTGACTGGCGTGGCATTGGGCTGGACCTTGCGTGCTGCCAACGTGTGGGCTACCCGCGCCACCGGCGCGGCTGTTGCGGCTTCCGGCGTGGCCTTGTTGATGCAACTGGCATGAAGGACAGCCCCATGATCCCCGGCGAACTCCTTCTTGACGACGGCGAACACCTGCTCAACACCGGCCGCCGCACCGTGACGGTGGTGGTGCAAAACCAGTCGGACCGGCCTATCCAGGTCGGCTCCCACTATCACTTTGCAGAGACCAATGGCGCACTCGGCTTTGACCGTGCGGTGGCGCAAGGCATGCGCCTGAACATCGCCTCCGGCTCGGCCGTGCGCTTTGAGCCCGGACAACAACGCACTGTGGAGCTGGTGGAGATTGCCGGCGACCGGATGATTTACGGCTTTCGTGGCCTGGTGCAAGGGAGTCTTTGAACATGGCAACCATCGGACGCCGCGCTTACGCGGAAATCTTCGGCCCCACCACTGGCGACCGCGTGCGCCTGGCAGATACCGGCCTGATCATTGAGGTCGAAAAAGACTACACCCTGGCCGCAGGCGCTTACGGCGAAGAGGTGAAATTCGGCGGCGGTAAAACTATCCGCGACGGCATGGCCCAAAGCCAGCGCACCAATTCCGAGGGAGCGGTGGACTGCGTGCTAACCAACGCCCTCATCCTGGACCACTGGGGCATCGTCAAG
>DGQR01000239.1 GCA_002390825.1 Rhodoferax sp. UBA4409 | reverse complement strand
ATGCTGCAGCAAAACGACGAGATCATCCGTCTCACGTTGGCCCAGCTGCTGTTTTTGCTGGTGGCCGCAGGCGCGCTGGCCTTGCGCCAAAGACGCCAAGAGCAAGAGCGTCAAGCCCTGGAAGACCTGACCCACGAGCTGCGCGAAGCGCATTTCCGTGCGGAAGCCGCCAACCGCGGCAAGAGTCAGTTCTTGGCCAACATGAGCCACGAGTTGCGCACCCCCTTTAACGGGATGCTGGGCATGATGAGTTTGCTGGAGAGCACCCCGCTCACCCCGGTGCAGGTGGACTACATCAAGACCGCCAAGGGGTCGGCCAACCACTTGCTGACGCTGCTGAACGATATTTTGGATGTCTCGGCGCTGGAAGCCGGCAAGATGACGGTGAACCCCGAACCCGTGCACCTGGCGGCGCTGTTGAGCGAAGTGAATGCGCTCATGAACCCGCTGGCGGTAGAAAAGCAGCTGAAATTTTCTATCGTGGTGCAAGCGGACCTGCCCCCTTGGGTGCTGGCCGATGCCACCCGCCTGAAGCAGATTTTGTTCAACCTGGTAAGCAACGCACTCAAGTTCACCGAGCATGGCGGTGTAACGCTGACCATCGTGCCCCGCCCGCGCACCGACGGCAACACGGGCTTGGCCTTTCTGGTGGAAGACACGGGCATCGGCATGGACGACCATGTACTGTCTCGCCTGTTTCAGCGCTTTTACCAAGTGGACGGCGGGCTGGCCCGCAAGTTCGGGGGCACGGGCCTGGGGCTAGAGATATCGCAGACGCTGGCCCGCATGATGGGTGGCGCCATTGAGGTAGAGAGCACTCCGGGCAAAGGCTCGGTATTCACCTTGCACCTGCCATTCACCACCTGCCCTGCTCCGCCCAACGCGGGCATGTCAGTAGCCATCCAGACGCTTTTCAAGCCACTGCCTGCCACTACGGCCGCCAAAGCGCCGGCCACTGGCGCACCGGCACCCACGTCAGGCGCTGCTGCGCCCCTGGAAGCGCTGCGGGTGCTAGTGGCTGAAGACCACCCGGTGAACCGCAAGTTTGTGGGCATCTTGCTCGACAAAATGGGCTGCAAGGCCACCTTTTGCGAGAACGGCCAGATTGCTGTAGACGCCGCGCAGCGCGAGGTCTTTGACCTGGTGCTGATGGATGTGCACATGCCCGTGATGGACGGGCTGACCGCCACCCGCATCATCCGCGCGATGCCGGGCCCAATGGGGCAGGTGCCCATCATTGTGCTGACCGCAGACGTGATGAACGACGCCAAAGAACAAGCCATGGCCGCCGGCGTGAACGACTTTGTGACCAAGCCGGTGCAAATCGGCCAGCTGCAAGCAGCGATGCAAAAGTGCCTCGCTGCCGCTCCGGCAGCCCTGCCAGCCGCCTCAGACCCTGCGGCGCAAGCCTAGCAAGCCGTGGCCCGGCAGGCCCCGCTGCAGGTAGTCCATGGCAATGGGCTCAAGCGCGGCGGCTTGAATACCCAGATCGGCCAAACCCGCCTCCAGGCCGCTGGCCACGTTGTCCACCTTCATTGAATCGAGGTTGTCGCCGCTCAAGAGTGGCTCGCCGGGGGCGAGCTGCATCATGGCGGCTTGCAGGCGCCCCGCCCATTCGGGCAGCGAAATCACCGGGCGGCCACGCCCTTCCGCAATGCCGGCCCACACGCCAGCGCCATGCACCAGCGCGCCCAAGGTGTAGACCTGTGGGCCGCACGCCTCCCACACACCGGTCGCCCCTGCTGCTGCGCGAGCCTGCAACAGCCGCACTACTGCAGTGGCTACGTCTTCCACCCACACCGGCTGAAAGCGCGCATGAGCGCCCGCCAGCGGCATGAAGGGGAACACTTGTTGGAGCTTGGCAAACATGTTCAAAAACTTGTCTTCCGCACCAAAAATGACACTGGGCCGCAGTACCGACACGGCCAAGGCCGGGTGGCTCAAGGCCAACTCGCCCCGCGACTTGCTGCGCAGGTAGCGAGAAGGCGCAGCATCGGGCTGCTGCGGGTTGGCGCCCAACGCGCTGATGTGCACCAGGCGCGGCACACCAGCCGCCACCGCGGCACGGGCCAAGCTGGCGGGCAAGTCCACATGCACCTTTTGGAAAGCGGCCTCGGTGCCATGGAGGATAGCCACTAGGTTCACCACCGCATCGTGCCCGGCCAGCGCTTGCTGCAAGGCTGCCGGGTTGTGCATATTGAGCTCTGCCACCGTCACCGTGGGCAGGGTTTGCAGCTCGCGCGCGTTGGCGGCACGCCGTGTGGCCACCGTGACGGTGTAGCCCTGTTTGACCAGTTTCTGGACCACGTGGCGCCCGACAAAGCCGGTGCCACCAAGAACAAATATGTTTTTCATGCAGACAGGGTAGCCCCTAAGCGCCCCTGACTGCAAGGCAGGGGTTTAGATCACCACCGGCTCCGGCTCCAGCAGGATGCCGAAACGCTCGTACACACTGGTCTGAATGGCTTTGGCGAGGGTCATGACTTCGCCGCCGGTAGCGCCGTTGCCGTCCACCCCTGCGCCGCGGTTTACCAATACCAGCGCCTGCTTTTCATACACACCGGCCTGGCCTACCGATTTGCCTTTCCAGCCGCACGAGTCGATCAGCCAGCCGGCGGCCAGCTTGACCGAGCCGTTGTCGAGCCGGTAGTGCACGACCTTGGGGTCGCGGGCGATGATGTCCTCGCACTGCTCGGCGGTGACCGTGGGGTTTTTGAAGAAACTGCCGGCGTTGCCGATGACGGCCGGGTCCGGCAGCTTGGCGCGGCGCACCTCGCACACCCAGTCGTAGATCTGGCGGGCGGTGGGCTCGGTTACGCCGTGCTCGGCCATCTTGCGCTCGATATCGGCATAGCCCAGCACCGGCTTCCAGGCCTTGGGCAGGGCAAAGCGCACCCGCAAAATCAAGGCGCGGTCTTTCAGACCCAAGGGTAGGTGCAGGTCGGCCTCGCCGCTGCTGGCGTGTTTGAACACCGAGTCGCGGTAGCCAAAAGCGCATTGTGCGGCGTTCAAGGTGAATACTTGGCCAGTCAGCAAATCGATGGCGTCCAGCGAGTCAAAGCGGTCTTGCAACTCCACGCCATAAGCGCCCACGTTTTGCACTGGCGAGGCGCCCACGGTGCCGGGGATCAAGGCCATGTTTTCCATGCCCGGCAGGTTCTGCTCCAGCGTCCAGGTGACGAAGTCGTGCCAGTTTTCGCCAGCGCCAGCCTCCACAATGACTGACTTGGCCGTTTCGCCCACGACCTTGAGCCCGCGGACCTCGACTTTCAGCACAAGGGGTTTGACGTCGCCAGTCAGCACAATATTGCTGCCACCCCCCAGCACAAACTTGGGCACAGCGGCCCACTCAGGGTCGGCCAACAATTGGTGGACTTCGGCTTCACTGGTGATTCGGGCCAGCGCCTGGGCCTTGGCCACAATGCGGAAGGTGTTGAACGCCTGCAGGGGAATGTTTTTCTCGACTAACATCCCCAGATTGTCTCATTGCATTTTTTAGAGCGAGCCCCATGCCCTCATTTGATACCGTATGCGAAGCCGACTTGGTCAAGGTCAAGAACGGCGTAGAAAACACAGCCAAAGAAATCGGCACCCGCTTTGACTTCAAAGGCACAGCCGCCAAGATCGAGATCAAGGACAAGGAAATCACCCTGATCGGGGATGCCGAGTTCCAACTCGACCAGATTGAAGACGTGTTGCGCAACAAACTAACCAAGCAGGAAGTCGATGTGCGCTTCCTGGACCGTGGCGATGTCCAGAAAATGGGCGGAGACAAGGTCAAGGTGGTGATCAAGGTGCGCAACGGCATCGAATCCGAACTGGCCAAGAAGATCCAGCGCCTGATGAAGGACAGCAAACTGAAGGTGCAAGCCGCCATTCAGGAAGAAAAAGTGCGTATCACCGGCGCCAAGCGCGATGACCTACAGGCGGCCATGGCGCTGATCCGCAAAGATGTGACCGATATCCCCCTGACCTTCGACAATTTCCGCGACTGATGCGCACCGCCGCCCACTTTCTGTTTGCCCTGTTACTGGCCCCCGCTGCCTGGGGCCAGACGGTCGCCATTAACGGAACGCTGGGCGACAAGGCGCTGCTGATTGTGGATGGCGGTTTCCCCAAAAGTGTGGCCTTGGGGGCCACCCACATGGGTGTCAAAGTGGTGTCCATGCAGGGCGACACGGTCGTGGTCGAGGTTGCCGGCAAAAAAATGTCTCTGCGGGTTGGCGATGCGCCCGCGAATGTGGGCACCGGGGCAGGCCAGCCTGCGAGCGGCACCCGGGTTGTGTTGGCGGCGGGGCCAGGTGGTCACTTTATGTCGGATGGCCAGATCAATGGACGTATCGTGCGGTTCATGGTGGATACCGGCGCTACCGCTGTGTCTATCAGCGCGGCCGAAGCCGACCGTATCGGGCTCAAGTACCAAAACGGTGACCGTGTGCAAATGAACACTGCCAATGGCGTGGTGCCCGGATGGCGCATGACACTGAACAACGTCCGCTTGGGCGATGTGTCAGTCAGCGGCGTTGATGCCGTCATCACACCGGCTTCGATGCCCTATGTGCTGCTGGGCAATAGCTTTTTGGGTCGTTTCCAGATGAACCGGACCAACGATCAGATGATTTTAGACAGGCGTTTTTGAACCGGATGGCAGTCGTGCGAGACGAAAACGCTTACGAAGACTTGTTGGGCCAGTGGTCTGACCTGGAGTCCGGCTTGGGCGTCATTTTGGGCAGCCCCGCAACCACACAGCAGTTTGCCTACCGAGTGGTGCAATACGACCGCTGGATGCAAGGCCTGCTGCAGCGTGACCCGGATGTGGGCCTGTATTTGCTGTTTCAGCTGGCCAGCAATTCGCCGGTCGGGTACAGCGCCTCGCACGCGCTGGTCTGTGCGGTTTTGTGCCACATGGTGGGCACCGAGCTGAAGCTGCCGTCTGCTGAACGCAACAGCTTGGTTCACGCGGCGCTCACCATGAATGTGGCCATGACTGCCTTGCAAGACCAGCTGGCTACCCAAACCGAGCGGCCTAACCAAGCCCAGCAAGACGCCATTCGAGCCCACCCGATCAAGGGCGCCATGATGCTGGCGAACTTGGGGGTGTCGGACGACGCGTGGCTGGAAATCGTGTCCAGCCACCATGACGATGCGGTAGACCGCAATACCGGCGACGAAACCCACCGCACCCTGCTGTTAACTCGGATTTTGAAGGTCGTAGACCGGTATGCGGCCATGATCAGCCCGCGCGCGTCTCGTACCGGGCGCAGCGCGATTGAATCTGCCCGCTCGGTGATGGCGCGAGCAACGGCAGGGGTTGACGAAATCGGGCAAGCGCTAGTGCGCTCGGTGGGCCTGTGCCCGCCCGGCACCTATGTGCGCCTGGAGAACGATGAACTGGCGGTAGTGGTGCGGCGCAGCGGTAAAACCAATGAGCCTTTTGTAGTGGTCATCGGCAAACCCAGTGGCGAGTTTCATACGGTCCCGCGACTGCACGCAACAGGCAATGCGCCGCCGCGAATCCGCTCTGCCCTGCCCTCGGTAGCGGTGCGCACACCGCTCAACCACTTCTATTTGTTGCAGCTCGGCAGCCAAGCCCTCAGCTTGGCGTGAGGCTGCCGTCGGCAGCCGCCTGTCGATCTACTTGCCAGCTTCTTTTTTCTTGCCCAGCTTGGACTCTGTGCCCTTGACCAGGCGGGAAATGTTCTCTGAATGGCGCCAGATCAGGAACATGGACATCACCGCCGTTGACAGCAACAAGTTGCGATCGGTGATCCAGGCGACACCGTCGCCAAAGGCGTAATACGCCGGCGCGAACAAGGCTGCCACCAAAGACGCCAAAGACGAGTAGCGGAAGGCATACGCCACAATCAACCAGGTCAGGCCCGTGGCCAACGCCAACCAGCCGCTGGTCGCGACCAACACGCCCATCGCAGTGGCCACGCCCTTGCCGCCCACAAACTTGAAGAACACCGGATACAGGTGACCGATGAAGGCGGCAAAACCCGCCAGCGCCATAGTGCCCTCGACTAGGCCATAAGGCTGGCCCCACCACTGGATAGCAGCCACCGGCAACCAGCCTTTGACAGCATCGAGCAGCAGCGTGACCACTGCAGCAGCCTTGGAGCCGGAGCGGAGCACATTGGTGGCACCGGGGTTTTTGCTACCGTAGGTGCGCGGATCGTTCAGGCCCATGACGCGGCTCACGATGACGGCAAACGACAAAGACCCGATCAGGTAAGCGGCTACGGTGGCCAGTAAGGGGTACAACACAGAATTCAAAACAGGTTCTCCAATCACTCTTCCAGCGCGCACTGTACAGGCTTGGCGCCCAATAACTCCACACAAACCTGGGGATCAATACCTACGAGGTAACCGCGCCGGCCGCCGTTGATGCAGATGCGGGGCAACTCCAGAATGGTGGATTCGATGAACACCGGCATGGTTTTACGGGTGCCAAAGGGCGAGGTGCCGCCGACCAGATACCCGCTGTGCTTGTTGGCGACTCCAGGGGCACAGGGCTCCACCGATTTGACGCCAATCTGCCGCGCCAGATTCTTGGTGGACACCTTGCGGTTGCCGTGCATCAGCACCACCAG
>DGQR01000008.1 GCA_002390825.1 Rhodoferax sp. UBA4409 | reverse complement strand
TGAAGTGCGTATGGGTAACGGTAAAGGTAACCCCGAGTACTACGTGGCTGAGATTCAGCCCGGCAAGATCGTGTTTGAGATCGTCGGTGTGCCCGAAGAACTCGCTCGCGAAGCCTTCCGTCTGGCTGCTGCAAAGCTGCCATTGCGTACGACATTTGTCAGCCGCATGATCGGCCAGTAATTCAGGAGAAATCGAAATGACGAAAGCTGCTGAACTGCGCCAAAAAGACGTTGCCGGCCTGAAAGACGAAGTCAAAGCTTTGCAAAAAGCCCACTTCGGTCTGCGTATGCAAAAGGCCACGCAACAAATCAACAACACCGCTTCGTTGCGCTCTGCGCGCCGCGATATTGCTCGCGCCAAGACTATTCTTGTGCAAAAGCAAAGCGCTGAAAAATCCGCCAAATAAGGAGCGATAAATGACGGAAGCTAAAAAATCCCTCAAGCGCACCTTGGTTGGCAAGGTGGTCAGCGACAAGCGTGCTAAGACTGTGACAGTGCTGATTGAGCGTCGTGTGAAGCACGAGCTCTACGGCAAGATCGTTGCGAAGACCAGCAAGTACCACGCCCATGACGAAAAGGGCGAGTACAAGTTGGGCGACGTGATCGAAATTACCGAAAGCAAGCCTATCTCCAAAACCAAGAACTGGGTTGCGACCCGTTTGGTAGAGAAGGCAGCTGCGGTCTAAGTCTTTACGACTTCATTCCTGCAGTTGAATAAGAAACGGCCCACAATGTGGGCCGTTTTCATTGGTATTAACACTTTGCATAAGGAGCAAATATGATTCAAGTCGGCGACGCACTTCCAGACACCACACTCATGGAGTACTCAGAGATCGAAGGCGAAGGTTGCAGCATCGGTCCTAACGCAGTGCCGGTCGCGAAAGCTACCGCGGGCAAGACCATCGCCGTGTTTGCTCTGCCTGGCGCCTTTACCCCCACCTGCTCTGCCAAACATGTGCCCGGCTATGTGGAGCATGCAGAAGCCTTTAAGGCAGCTGGTGTCGATGAAATCTGGTGCGTGAGCGTGAATGACGCGTTTGTGATGGGCGCATGGGCGCGCGATCAAAAAACCGGCACCAAAGTGCGTATGCTTGCCGACGGTGACGCTGCGTTTGCCAAAGCGACTGGCTTGACTCTGGATCTCACCGGTAAAGGTTTGGGTCTGCGTTCCAACCGTTATTCGATGTTGGTCAAGGACGGCAAAGTCGCAACTTTGAACATTGAAGGCCCCGGTAAATTTGAGGTGAGCGACGCTGCCACCTTGCTGGCTCAAGCCCAGGCCTAAGCGAGAACGCGGGTGGAGCTAGAGTTCTGCCCGCAAATAATGAGCCCCTGCGATGGGGTTGAAGTAATACGGGGGCACTTCAACGAAGCCAAGCTCCTCGTACAAAGCGCGGGCGCTCTCCATATCGTTCAGGGTGTCTAGAAGCACACAGTCATAACCCATGGTTCGGGCTGCGTCCAAAATCGCTTCTGCTAACAAGCGACCTAGCCCCAGTCTTCGGTAAGCGGGGCGGACAAACAGACGCTTCATTTCAGATGCGTTGGGGTAGTCCACGTTATCAAGTGGGCGGAGTGCGCAACATCCGGCCCATGCGCCATCAATCTGAACTGCTAGCAGGCAACCGCGCGGGGCCGCATACTCTCCGGGCAAGGTGCTCAGTTCTTCTTCAAAGTTCTGAAAGCACAAATCCACCCCAAGGCTCTCCGCGTATTCGACAAACAGCCCGCGGATACCCTCTAGCGTGTCAGGAGTGTCGGCAATCAGAATGTGCGGTTGCATGGAGGCGTGGGGTAAGCGGGTTTAAGCATTGGGCCACACACGATCAATACAGAATGCGGCGCCTAGTGAGTAGGCAATGTATCACCACAAGCCTTGGCACACGCTCAGCCAAGTCATAGGCTCCGCGCCTCTCTGTAGCCTATGTTCAGCTACTGAGACTCTTGCAAGAGCTTTTCGATCAGCTGGTGTAGCTCATCAAAGTCGGGTTGGCCTACGTAGCGTTTGACAATATCGCCCCGCTTGTTCACCAGATAGCTGGTGGGGGTTAAGGTCACCTCACCCCAAGAGCGGGCCACAGCACCAGTGTTGTCGATGGCCACATCGAACGGAAGCTTGCGTGTCTGTGCAAAGTTCACAACGTAGCTCGGCGGGTCATAGGCCATCGCAACTGCAACGGTACCGAATCCTTTGTCTCTGAACTTCTCGTAGGTCTGCACCATTTGGGGCATTTCTGCGACGCAAGTTGTGCAGCTCGTAGCCCAAAAATTAACCAGGGTCACACGGCCCTTAAGGTCGCTGGTCTGCTTGCTGCTGCCGTCCAGCAAAACGAAAGTAGACGCCGGTGCGGCCTTTGTATCGGACACCAAAAAAGCACCACCAGCGACCAAGCAAGCCGCTACGATGGCACCCAATACCACTTGTTTTTTCATACGCAGGAAATCTCTCCATGGACCGTAGACAGTTTACGTCGCTCTCACTGCTCACCGCGACCCTTTTCAGCACCATCACCCAGCGCGCACACGCCCTGAGTTTGGCCGACCTCAGCAACACGGATGCGAGCAAAGGGCTGAAAGTAGCGCTTGAGAAGGGCGCCTCGGCGGCAGTTCTTCAACTCGGCGCGGTAGATGGATTCCTTGGCAACGAGAAAGTTCGCATCACATTGCCGGGATATCTCGAAGACGCAGCCAAATTGATGCGTACCTTCGGCCAGGGCGGCAAAGTCGATGAGCTGGTGACTTCCATGAATCGCGCGGCTGAAGCCGCGGTTCCGATGGCCAAAGATGTGTTGATGAAGGCAGTGCAGGGCATGTCAGTGCAGGATGCCAAGGGCATACTCGCAGGCGGCGACACTGCCGTCAGCCAGTTCTTTGCGGAAAAGACCCGGGCACCGCTGGGCACCAAGTTTCTGCCTATCGTGACCCAAGCCACCTCCAAGGTGGGGCTCGCCGACAAATACAACCAAGTCGCAGGCCGTGCCTCCGAGTTGGGGCTCCTGAAGAAAGAGGACGCCAACATTCAGCAGTACGTCACCGGCAAGTCCTTGGACGGCCTGTACTTCATGATTGGCGAGGAAGAGAAAAAAATCCGGCAAAACCCGGTTGCTTACGGAAGCAGCATTCTCAGCAAAGTATTCGGCACGCTCCGATGAGCCGTGTTCGCTGGGTCCGCGCGATTGCGGCATTCGCCGTCATCGCGGCTGTCTCTGCGTGCAGCCCGACGATGAATTGGCGCAAAGCACCGCTGGGAGCGGTGGCCTTCAATCTTCCCTGCAAGCCTGACAGCGCCACACGCAATCAGCAGATTGGCGATAAAACCCTGTCACTGGACATCATGGGCTGCGAAGCTGGGGACGCGTTATTCGCGATCAGCCAGGTCGCCGTGCCAGACGAGGCGGCGGCTCGCGATATTCAAAGTGCGTGGCAACAACAAGCCCTGCGTTCCATGCGCGCAGGAACGCCAGAGGCTGCTCCATGGACGTCGCCCTCCTGGGGTAAAAGCGCCATTTCCATTCAGGCAACCGGTGTCGATCCACAGGGCAAGCCGATACAGGCGCGACTCAGCTGGTTCTTGCATGAACAAAGGCTGTATCACCTCGCTGTTTACGCACCAAAGGTTTCGCCAGAGTGGGCGCTAACATTTCTGGAAGATATCTCTCTGTTATGAGTTTCATGTCACGCAATAAAGCGATCGCCGTATTTTTGGCGTTCGCCTTCGCTTACTTTTTGTCAGCCCTGATCCGTGCGATCACAGCCACGATAGCGCCTACCCTGGTTGCAGAGTTTCAACTGCAATCCGCTGACCTTGGCTTGCTCGCTGGCGGGTATTTTCTGGGCTTCGCTGCCATGCAACTCCCTCTGGGCAAATGGCTGGACAGCCATGGCCCGCGCAAGGTGGAGCTCCTCTTTTTGGCGGCAGCCTTGGCGGGGTGCATCGCGTTTTCACAGGCCGACGGCTTTGTGGGCCTTTTGTTCGCGCGGATTCTCTGCGGTATCGGAGTCTGCGCTTGCCTCATGGCGGCCTTGACCGGATACCGTCGCTGGTTCGCTCCGGAACAACTGATGCGCGCCAACTCGTGGATGTTGATGGTGGGTGCATTTGGCATGGTCGCTTCCACCTTGCCGGTTCAGTGGCTTTTGCCGGTCATCGGCTGGCGCGGCATCTTTTTGGCCTTGGCGGCCCTGATGCTGATCAGCATGGTCTTGATCGCCTGGCAGGTCCCCGCGTGGGAGGCCCCTGCAACCGCTGCCGGCACCAACGCACCGGCGCAAGGCTACGCCGAGGTGTGGCGCAACCCGTATTTCAGGGCATTGGCCCCGCTGGGCTTCGTTAACTATGGCGGCCTCGTGGCCATGCAAACCCTGTGGGCGGGTCCCTGGATGACCAAGGTAGCCGGTTACACACCGGCCCAAGCCGCCAGTGGTTTGTTTTGGCTGAATGTGGCCATGTTGCTTGCGTATTGGCTATGGGGATTGGCAAACCCATGGCTGGCTCGCAACGGGCATACCGCTGAAAAAATGATCCGCCGTTGGGTGCCGGTCAGTTTTGTGATGCTTGCTATATTAATCATAGCGGGTCCTGCTCTATCGGTGGGCGCTGCAGTCGTATTTGCCTTGTATTGTGTCGCTTCCACGGTCGCAGCACTTGCGCAGCCGGCGGTGGGCATGGCGTTCCCCGCCGGGCTTGCCGGGCGGGCTCTGTCGGCCTATAACCTGGTGATCTTTGCGGGCGTGTTTGCGGTGCAGTGGGGCCTGGGCCTGTTGCTGGATGTCCTGAAGGCCCACGGGCTGCCTGAAGTACAGGCGTTTCAAGTGGCGTTTGCGGCTTTTGGTGGCGCCAGTGTGCTGGCTTATCTGGTGGCGTGCCGAGCAAAGACGCCATAATCAATGCCCAACTCTGACTTCGTATGAACACCGGCATCCTTATCATCGCCCACGCTCCCCTTGCCAGTGCATTGCGAGCTTGTGTGCTGCATGTGTACCCGGACGCGGGAGACGGCATCAGCGCACTGGATGTTCCTGCCAACGAAAACCCCGACGTGACACGCGCAGCGGCCCAAACGCTGCTTCGCCAATTGGGTGCGCCGCAGGCGCTGGTGCTGACCGACGTGTTCGGCGCCACCCCCTGCAACGTGGCCCAAAAAGTGGTGGATGGTCATCAGTCCAAGCTGGTGGTGGGTGTCAACCTGCCCATGCTGTTGCGCACCGTCAATTACCGGCATGAGCCGCTGGACGTTTTGGTCACCCGAGCGCTCGCCGGTGGCACCCAGAGCATCATGCAAGTCGCGGTCACCGCACCGCAAAACCAACATCGTAAAACCCATGATCAGCACCAACACGACCATAGTCAATAAACTGGGCCTCCACGCACGGGCCTCGGCCAAGTTCACCAAATTGGCGGGCAGCTTCCCTTGCGAGGTCTGGATGTCTCGCGGTGAGCGCCGTGTCAATGCCAAAAGCATCATGGGCGTGATGATGCTGGCAGCCGGCATAGGCTCCGAGATCACCCTCGAGACCAGCGGTGACCGTGAGCAAGAAGCCATGGACGCCCTGTTGGCCCTGATCAACGACAAGTTCGGAGAAGGCGAATGAACCCGCTGCCCCTGACCCTGCGGAGCCTGCAGACATGACATTTTCGGTCCACGGCCTCGCGGTTTCCCGGGGCATTGCCATCGGGCGCGCGGTCTTGGTCGCGTCAAGCCGGGTGGATGTCGCGCACTACTTCATCAAACCGGATGAGGTGGATGCCGAAATCGCACGGGTGCGGGCAGGTCGCGATGCGGTGGTTGAAGAAATCTACCGACTCCAAACCAGCATCAGCCGAATGGGGCCCAAAGAGGCGCCTACCGAACTGGCCGCCTTGTTGGATGTGCACTTGATGCTGCTGCAAGACGAAGAGCTGGTCGGCGGCGTCAAACACTGGATCACCGACCGCTTGTACAACGCCGAGTGGGCCTTGACCACCCAGCTTGAAATCATTGCCCGCCATTTCGATGAAATGGAAGACGCCTACCTGCGCGAGCGCAAGGCCGACATGGAGCAGATTTGCGAACGGGTGCTGCGCGCGATGAAGGGCGGCCAGTCGCCGGTACTGCCCGCTCAGCGGCCGGGCCGCAAAGGCGCACAGCAGGACTTGTTGTTGGACGACACCGTGGATGTGCCCCTGGTGCTCATCGCCCATGACCTGTCGCCAGCCGACATGTTGCAGTTCAAGCAAAGTGTGTTCGCGGGCTTCATCACCGATGTGGGCGGCAAAACCTCGCACACCGCCATCGTGGCGCGCAGCATGGACATCCCCGCGGTGGTGGGCGCGCGCACCTGCAGCCAATTGGTGCGGCAGGATGACTGGGTGATCATCGATGGCGACGCCGGTGTGGTCATCGTGGACCCATCGCCCATCATCCTCGCGGAATACGGCTTCAAACAGCGCCAGGGTGAACTCGAACGTGGCCGCTTGCAGCGCTTGCTGCACACCCCCGCCGTGACCATGGATGACGAAAAAATCCAGCTGCTGGCCAACATTGAAATGCCGGAAGACGCCCAGGCCGCACTC
Source organism: Rhodoferax sp. UBA4409 (assembly GCA_002390825.1). Lineage (GTDB taxonomy): Bacteria > Pseudomonadota > Gammaproteobacteria > Burkholderiales > Burkholderiaceae_C > Allorhodoferax. Next base: position 1,881 of record DGQR01000008.1, on the reverse strand, counting down.
AAGGCAGGTGCCTTGGGCGTCGGGCTGTTCCGCAGCGAGTTTCTGTTCATGGGGCGCCATGGCCAGTTGCCGGACGAAGAAGAGCAGTACCGGGCCTACAAAAAGGCGGTCGAAGGGATGGAGGGCTTGCCTGTCACCATCCGCACCGTGGATGTGGGGGCTGACAAGCCGCTGGATGAGTCAGTGCATGACGACGCCCACCTCAACCCTGCGCTGGGCTTGCGGGCGATCCGCTGGAGCCTGGCCGAGCCCGCTATGTTTTTGACGCAGCTGCGCGCGATTTTGCGGGCGGCCGCGCATGGCAAAGTCCGCCTGCTCATTCCGATGCTGGCCCACGCAAGCGAAATCCGTCAAACCCTGGCCCACATTGAGCGGGCCCGTGCCCAGCTTGACCGTCGGGGTGATGTGTATGGCCCGGTGCAGCTGGGCGCGATGATCGAGATTCCTGCGGCCGCTTTGAGCCTGCCCTTGTTTTTGAAGTACTTTGACTTTTTGTCGATTGGTACCAATGACTTGATCCAGTACACCTTGGCCATCGATCGTGCGGACGAATCGGTGGCCCACCTCTACGACCCGCTGCACCCTGCAGTGCTGCGGCTGGTCGCAGACACGATTGCCGAATGCCGTGCGCAGGGCAAAGACGTGAGTGTGTGCGGTGAAATGGCGGGTGATGTGACCCTGACGCGCTTGCTGCTGGGCCTGGGACTGCGCAGCTTCTCCATGCACCCTGCGCAGATTCTGGCGGTCAAGCAAGAGATCTTGCGCTCCGACACCACCAAGCTGGCCCTTTGGGCCCAGCGGGTCCGCACCGCGGAAGATCCGGCCTTGGAGCTGACGGGTGGATACGTTTGATGTAAGTGCCTGCGCGCTATTGTTTTGATAGCTAACGGCGCACTTTCCGCGAGGGCTAGAGCATGTTTTTGTTGCGGTACTCAAGCCTTGGCGCGAGAGCCCAACACGGCTGCTCCCACGATCATGGCAGCAGCCAACGCCACACTGGCGCTAGGCCATTCGCCCCGAATCCAGAGCAGGCCCAAGGTGGACAGCAGTGGCGTCAGAAATGACAACACGCCGATGGTGCGTGCGTCACCGCGTTTGAGCGCCGCATCCCAGAGGTAAAACGCACCACCCAAGGGTCCTAAACCCAGCGCTGCCAGCAGCTGCCAATCGTGGGCCGTCAGCGTGACGGATGGTTCTAAGAGCACGTGGCACACGAGCGAAAGAAGTCCGGACACCAGACCGAACAAACCGATCGCCGCATTCGGGAAAGGCGGTACCCGCCGGGTCATCAGCGAATAGCTGGCCCACACAAAGGCAGAGGCCATGGCCGGCAAATAGCCCCATGCCCAACCGCCCATGTCGCTGCCTGCATCGCGGCCCCCCAATATGGCCAGCGCCGCGCCGGCAAAGCCGAGCAAGGCGGCCGCCACGTGCAGCGCGCGTAGCCGCATGCCGGGCAGAAACAGCGGGGCCATCAACACAATGCCCAGCGGCCACAGGTAGTTCACCAGATTGGCTTGCACCGGCGGCGCATGGCGCAGGGCGATAAACAGCAGGAAGTGAAATCCGAACAGCCCATAAACCCCCAGCGCCAAGGTGGCGGCGGGCACCTTCCATGCACTTACCCGGCCGCGAGATAGCAGCAAGCCAATCACACTCCCGATGACCAGGCCCACGCCTGTGAGCAGAAACGGTGGCACATGGCCCAAGGAGACGCCCAAAGGGGCCAGACTGCCCCACAGGGCGATAGCAGCTAAAGCAAGAAGGGATGCATTCATGCTTACAAGCTTAGCTGCACCGGCATGCGCCAGACCGCGGTGGACTTTCGCGCAACTACGGTCTTAATGCAGACCCTGCTGACGCAGTGCTGTGCTGAGTGCT
>DGQR01000214.1 GCA_002390825.1 Rhodoferax sp. UBA4409 | reverse complement strand
CTGGCGATCACCGGCACCAATGGCAAAACGACCGTCACCTCACTGACCGGTCAACTGATCGCCTATGCGGGCAAAACAGTGGCGGTTGCCGGCAACATCGGCCCGACCTTGTTGGACACCTTGACCCAGCACCTCGTGGCGGACACGTTGCCCGAAGTCTGGGTACTGGAACTCTCCAGCTTCCAGTTGGATGCCGCAGGCAGTTTCGAGCCGACTGCTGCGGTCGTACTCAACATCAGCCAGGATCACCTCGACTGGCACGGCAGCATGCAAGCCTATGCCGGCGCCAAGGCCCGTATCTTTGGCCAGCACGGCATGCTGGTGCTGAACCGCGAAGACGCGGTCGTCATGGCCATGCGCCCTGAGCCGGTACGAGTACGCTTGCAGCGGCCGCAAGAGCGGGCGTACATCACCTTCGGCACCACCATGCCGCAACGCCCTGGCGACTTCGGCATCGAAGAAGTCAACGGCATGGTCTGGCTGGTGCGCGCCCTCGAGGCTGACGAGACCCGTAAACGCCGTAAGGATGAAGAGCAAGAGATCCATATCCAACGCTTGATGCCAGCGGACGCCTTGCGCATCCGCGGCCGCCACAACGCGAGCAATGCGCTGGCCGCTTTGGCTTTGTGCGCTTCCGCCGGCTGCTCATTGGCCGCGGTGCTTTACGGCCTGCGGGAGTACCGTGGTGAGCCGCATCGTGTCGAGCCGATTGGCGTGCTCAATGACGTGGAGTTCTTTGACGACAGCAAAGGCACCAACGTAGGGGCCACCGTGGCCGCACTGCAGGGCCTCGGTGCGGACCGCCGTATCGTGGTGATTCTGGGTGGCGAAGGCAAGGGGCAAGACTTTGCCCCGCTCGCAGGTCCGGTCGAGCGCTATGCGCGCGCGGCGGTGCTGATCGGGCGAGATGCCCCCTTGATCCGTGCTGCCCTCGAGCACACCGGTGTGCCGGTGTTGGATGCGGAGTCCATGGCCGCAGCTGTGGCGCTGGCTAATGCCAAGGCCCATGCGGGTGATGCGGTGTTGATGTCGCCCGCCTGCGCGAGCTTCGATATGTTCAAGAACTACGAGCACCGTGCCCAAGTGTTTTGCGAGGCCGTGAAAGAGCTGGCCTTGGCCAATGGCACTGAATTGGAGCAGCTCCAATGAAGCTGATGCCCCGCGCGCTCGCAGCCTGGTTTGCACCCAAGGAGGCCGAGGCCGCCGGTGCACTGCCAGTGCGCCTGGGCGGGCGTGGGTCTTTCTCTGCCAGTACCACGCCAGCGCAAGTCAAGGGCTTTGACCAACCCCTGGTCTGGGTCACGGTGGCGCTGCTGCTGTGGGGCTTGGTGATGGTGTATTCCGCATCTATCGCCATGCCGGACAACCCCAAGTTCACCTTCTACAGCCACACCCACTTTGCAGTGCGCCACGCCATGTCGTTGATGGTGGCCTTCGTCGCGGCGCTAATTGCTTTTCAGATTCCGCTGCAGACTTGGGAGCGCTTGGCCCCTTGGTTGTTTGTGGTGTCTTTGATCCTGCTGATTCTGGTACTCGGTGTGGGCCGTGGCGTGAATGGCGCCAAGCGCTGGATCTCGCTGGGTGTGATGAATTTTCAGCCCTCCGAGCTTGCCAAATTCGCGGTCCTTTTGTATGCGTCGGACTACATGGTCCGCAAAATGGAAGTCAAAGAGCACTTCTTCCGCGCAGTCGCACCGATGGCGGTGGCGGTGGCGGTGATCGGCCTGTTGCTCTTGGCTGAGCCTGACATGGGTGCCTTCATGGTGATTGCCGTGATTGCGATGGGCATTTTGTTCCTGGGCGGCGTCAATGCCCGCATGTTCTTTCTGATTGCTGCGGTGATGGTGCTGTTGTTTGCACTCATGATCGCCACTTCCGAGTGGCGGCGCGAACGCATTTTTGCGTACCTCGACCCATGGAATGAAAAGCATGCCTTGGGCAAAGGCTACCAGCTCTCGCACTCCTTGATCGCGATCGGTCGGGGCGAAATTTTTGGTGTCGGCTTGGGCGGCAGTGTGGAAAAGCTGCACTGGCTGCCAGAGGCCCATACCGACTTTTTGTTGGCGGTGATCGGCGAAGAGTTCGGTCTGGTCGGCGTGGTGGTGGTGATTGGCCTGTTCTTGTGGCTGACCCGCCGCATCATGCACATCGGCCGCCAGGCGATTGCCCTGGACCGCGTGTTCTCAGGGCTGGTCGCTCAAGGCGTGGGCGTGTGGATGGGCTTTCAGGCTTTCATCAATATGGGTGTGAACCTGGGCGCCTTGCCCACCAAGGGCCTGACCCTTCCGCTGATGAGCTACGGCGGCTCTGCCATTCTGATCAACCTCGTGGCCATTGCAGTGGTCCTGCGGGTCGACTATGAAAACCGACAACTCATGCACGGAGGCCGTGTATGAAACAAAAGACTGCATTGATCATGGCCGGCGGCACGGGCGGGCACATCTTCCCGGGCCTAGCGGTAGCGCAAGCGCTGATCGACAAAGGTTGGCGCGTTCATTGGCTCGGAGCCCCCGGCAGCATGGAAAGCCGTATCGTGCCCAGCCGCGGCATCCCGCTGGAGTTGGTGAATTTTGGCGGAGTGCGTGGCAAGGGCTTGAAGACCCTGGCCTTTTTGCCCTTCAAATTGTTGCGCGCTTTCTGGGAAAGCCTGCAAGTGGTACGGCGCGTGCGCCCTGATGTGGTGGTGGGCCTCGGCGGCTACATCACCTTCCCGGGCGGCATGATGGGTGTGTTGTGTGGCAAGCCATTGGTGCTGCACGAGCAGAACTCGGTGGCCGGCTTGGCGAACAAGGTACTCGCCGGGGTGGCGGATCGGGTGTTCTCGGCGTTCCCGGGCGTGATGCCTAAGGCCGAGTGGATCGGCAACCCCTTGCGTGCCGAGTTCTTGAATCTGCCCACTCCAGAGCAGCGCTTTGCCGGCCGCAGTGGCCCCCTCAAAGTGCTGGTGGTGGGTGGCAGTTTGGGTGCTCGCGCCCTGAACACGGTGGTGCCGCAAGCACTTGCCCTGATTCCTGAGGGCCAGCGCCCCATCGTGACCCATCAGGCGGGGGAGAAACAAATTGACGAACTGCGCGCCAACTACGCCGCCGCAGGGGTGCAAGCCCATTTGACCCCGTTTATCGACAACACCGCCTTGGCATTTGCCGATGCGGACCTGGTGATCTGCCGCGCTGGAGCCAGCACCGTGACCGAATTGGCCGCCGTGGGTGCGCCAGCGGCTTTCGTGCCCTTCCCATCCGCGGTGGACGATCACCAGACATTCAACGCCCGTTTCCTGGTCGAGCAAGGGGGCGGCTGGCTGATGCCGCAAGCCACGCTGACGCCCGAGTCCTTGGCAGAAATGCTACAAAAAACAGAGCGGCCTGCGCTGATGCAGCAGGCGCTGGGAGCTAAAAAGATGCAAAAACTACATGCCACCGATGCGGTGGTCGCCGCCTGCGAGGAGCTGGCCACATGAAGCACGCCGTCAAACACATCCACTTTGTGGGAATTGGCGGTTCCGGCATGTCCGGCATTGCCGAAGTGCTGAGCAATCTCGGCTACGAGATTTCGGGCTCTGACCTCGCTGACAACGCTACCACCCGTCGCTTGGCCGCCTTGGGTATCAAAACGTATGTGGGCCATGCGGCCGGTCACGTGACTGGTGCCGATGCCGTGGTCACCTCCACGGCGGTGCAGTCCGACAACCCCGAAGTCATCCGCGCCCGCGAGATGAAAATCCCCATCGTGCCCCGCGCGCTGATGCTGGCCGAGCTAATGCGCCTGAAGCAAGGCATTGCGATTGCTGGTACCCACGGCAAAACCACCACCACCAGTCTGGTCGCCAGCGTGTTGGCGGAAGCGGGCCTGGACCCGACCTTTGTGATCGGCGGCCGCCTTAACAGTGCCGGCGCCAATGCGCGCTTGGGCAGTGGCGACCACATCGTGGTCGAGGCCGATGAGTCGGACGCGTCTTTCTTGAACCTGCTGCCCGTGATGGCGGTGGTGACCAACATCGACGCCGACCACATGGAGACCTACGGGCACGATTTCGGCAAGCTCAAGAAAGCCTTTGTCGACTTCCTGCACCGCATGCCGTTTTATGGCACCGCCATTCTCTGCACCGACGACGCTGCGGTGCGCGACATCTGCGAGCAGGTCACCTGCCCGATCACCAGCTACGGCTTTAACGAGGACGCTGAAGTCCGCGCCGTGAATGTGCGCGCCATGAGCGGCCAGATGCACTTCACCGTGCAACGCCGCAACGGCGTGGTGCTGCCCGACATGGAAGTAGTGTTGAACCTGCCAGGCCTGCACAACGTGCTCAACGCCTTGTCGGCGATTGCAGTGGCCGTGGAGCTGAACATTCCGGACGCAGCAGTCATCAAGGCACTGGCCGAGTTCAAAGGCGTGGGCCGCCGCTTCCAGCGCTACGGCGACCTCGCTTTGCCCGCCAAAGAGGGCGAATCCGGTGGAGTCGTCACGGTGATTGACGACTACGGCCATCACCCCGTCGAAATGGCAGCCACCCTGGCTGCTGCGCGGGGGGCATTCCCCGGTCGGCGTCTGGTGTTGGCATTCCAGCCGCACCGTTACACCCGCACGCGGGATTGCTTTGAAGACTTTGTGAAGGTCATTGGTGCAGGTGCCGATGCGGTGCTGCTGGCCGAGGTGTATGCCGCTGGCGAAGCGCCGATTGTGGCCGCCGATGGCCGTTCTCTCGCCCGCGCGCTGCGGGTGGGCGGCAAGGTGGAGCCCTTGTTTGTGGACGACATCGCTGCCATGCCGCAGGCCGCCATCGACAACGCGCGCGATGGCGATGTGTTGATCTGCATGGGCGCAGGTTCAATTGGCGCGGTACCCGGAAAAATTGTTGATTTGCTACAAAATAAGGAGCTGCTCGCGCAGCAGGGACGGGCGCTATGAGTCAAAATAATCTAAATCTCGGCAAGGTGGCCGTGCTGATGGGCGGCGCCTCGGCGGAGCGCGAGGTGTCGCTGATGTCGGGCACCGGCGTGCTCAAGGCGCTGCGTTCGCAAGGCGTGGACGTCCACGCTTTCGACCCCTCGGAACGTGCGCTGGATGAACTCAAGCGCGAAGGCTTTGATCGCTGCTTTATCGCGCTGCACGGCCGCTTCGGTGAAGACGGCACGGTGCAGGGCGCACTCGAATTGCTGGGCATCCCTTACACCGGCTCCGGCGTGATGGCATCCAGCATCTCCATGGACAAGGTCATGACCAAGCGCATCTGGCGCTTTGAGGGCTTATCGACACCCGCATGGCAACAGGTCAAAAGCGCCGCTGAAACCCATGCTGCGTTTGCAGCGCTCGGTGCGCCCATGATCGTCAAGCCCGCGCGCGAGGGCTCGTCTATCGGCTTCACCAAGGTGATGACGGCTGACCAGTGTGATGCTGCCTACGCGCTCGCGTCGCAGCACGACAGCCATGTGCTATGCGAGCAGTTCATTGCCGGCGACGAAGTCACCTGCCCGATCTGGGGCCCGACCTCTGCGCCTGAAGCGCTGCCTGTTATCCGCATCGTCGCGCCCGAGGGCAACTACGACTACCAGAACAAGTATTTCACCGACACCACCCAATACCTGGTGCCCGCCGGCTTGCCCGCTGGTGAAGAAGAAGCCATACAGGCGCTGGTGTGCAAGGCCTACCAGGTGCTGGGCTGCCGCGGCTGGGCCCGGGCGGATGTGATGATTGACGCCAAGACCCGCACGCCCTACCTGCTAGAGATCAATACCTCGCCGGGCATGACCGGTCACTCTCTGGTGCCCATGTCTGCCCGCGCGGCAGGCATCAGCTACGAAGACTTGTGTGTGCGCCTGCTGCAAAGCACCGCCACTGACGGGAAGGCCGACGCGTGAACTCCGCCGCCGACACACCGCTGGACGTCAAGCTCATGAACGGGACCGCTGCGCTCCTGTTCGTGGGCTTTGTGGTCCTTGCGGTCGTTGCCGGTGGCAAATGGTTAGGTCGGCTGCAGGTGTTTGCCATTCAGGGCATCACCGTGGCGGGGGATATGAGTCACAACAGCCCGTTGACGCTGCGCGCCAATGTGGCGCCCGGCTTGAGCGGGACCTTTTTCTCGGTAGATCTGGCCCGTGTGCGCGCTGCCTTCGAGGCGGTGCCATGGGTACGGCATGCGGTCGTGCGGCGTGAGTTTCCGAACCGCTTGCGCGTCGAACTGCAAGAGCATGTGGCGGTCGCGTACTGGGGCGATGAGCCCGAGCTGCGCTTGCTCAATAGCTTTGGCGAAGTTTTCGAGGCCAATGTGGGCGAGGTCGAGCAAGAAGAGCTGCCCAAGCTGAGCGGCCCTGACGGCGAAAGCGACGAGGTATTGCAGATGTACCGCACGCTTGCGCCTTCCTTTGCGGGCATGGAGCTGGAGTTGGAGCAACTGGAGTTGTCCGACCGTGGCAGTTGGCGCGCGCGCCTGGACGGCGGCGCCGTGATTGAACTGGGCCGTGGTGGGCCGGATGTCGTGGTGGAGCGACTCCAACAATTTTTGAAAACGTTGACGCAAGTGACTTCACGCTACGGGCGCGGCCCCGGATCGCTGGAGTCGGCAGACCTGCGTCACGTCAACGGATATGCCGTCAAGTTGCGTGGCGTCACCACGCTGGCAGCGGCTGATAGCGGCAAGAAGTAGCGCAAACGGAGCAGGGCAACACAATGGCAAAAGAATACAAAGATCTCGTCGTCGGCCTCGACATCGGCACGGCCAAAGTCATGGCGGTGGTGGCCGAGGTCATGCCTGGAGGCGAGCTCAAACTCGCCGGATTCGGTGTGGCACCCACCAATGGGCTCAAGCGCGGTGTGGTGGTCAATATCGATGCGACGGTGGCCAGCATTCAGCAGGCGCTCAAAGAAGCCGAGCTGATGGCCGACTGC
>DGQR01000209.1 GCA_002390825.1 Rhodoferax sp. UBA4409 | reverse complement strand
CCAGGCCACGATGGGGCGGCCGAAATACAGCGAGGGCAGCAGTGCGTCCATGAGCCCGCCGGTCCAGGCCCAGTCTGCGGGGGACCAGAACACCGCGTTGGAGCTTTGGTTGGTTTTGCCGTCGAACCCGAACCAGTTCTGGCTGGCCACAAAGCCGCTCAGGTTACCGATGAGCGCCCGGTGCGGGATCAGCGCGCCTTTGGGGTTGCCGGTGGTGCCACTGGTGTAAATCAACACGGCGGGCTCTTCGGCCAGGGTGTTCACCGGCTCAAAAGTGTCAGGGCTCGCGCGCAAGGCGGCTTCCCAGGTGGCGTCCAGCGGGCCGCTCAGCAAGGCTGCGTCTGCACCCGCCAGGCCGACGCCCACCACCGCCCGCAGCTGCGGGCAGGTGTGGCGCACGCCGGCCAGCGCAGGCAGTGAGCCGACATCGCAAATGGCGACCACCGCTTCACTGTCTTGCAGCCGGAACTCCAGCGCCTCGGGGCCGAACAACATCGACAAGGGCATAGCCACAGCCCCCATTTGCATCACGGCCATGTAGGCCACAGCGGTCTCGAAGCGCTGAGGCAACACAATGCCGACCCGGTCGCCCCGCTGCACGCCCCGCGCGGCCAACACATGGGAGAGGCGGTTGGCCTGCTCTTGCAGCTGCGAATAGGAGTAAAAAGTGCTCTCAGCGCTGGTGAAATGTGCGCGTATAGCTATTCTTTTAGTAGCACCCGGCGCCTCTGCCCAGCGGCGGCTGCAGGCCTGGGCCATGTTGAAATGCTGGGGCACCTGCCAGCGGAAGCTGCTGTGCAGGGCTGCATAGCCCGCGGGAAGTGTGCTCGTGCCAGATGTGTCTCTGCCTTGACTGGTGGCCATGCCTTGTCTCCTGATCTGTCCTTATGATTTGCACAATGTACCAAGTCAGACGCCCCCACCAAAGCCAATTCGTTTCTATCCGCAACCTCGATTACCACGTGCAAGTCTGGGGCGAGCCCGGCCCGGGCAAGGTGCCCCTGGTCATGGTGCACGGCTGGATGGATGTGGCCGCGAGCTACCAGTTTGTGGTGGATGCGTTCAGCGAAGACCACTACATCATTGCCCCCGACTGGCGCGGTTACGGCCGGACCCGCGCCCCGCTGGCCGACAACTACTGGTTCCCGGACTACCTGGCAGACCTCGACTTTCTGCTGGACCACTATGCCCCCGGACAGCAGGTCAACCTGGTGGGCCACAGCATGGGTGGCAATGTGGTCATGCTGTACGGCGGGGTGCGCCCCGAGCGCATCCGCCGGCTGGTGAATCTGGAAGGGTTCGGCATGCCCGCTACGATTCCGGCCCAAGCGCCCGGCCGCTTTGCCACCTGGATGGATGAACTCAAAAAACTCCACGCCGGTGAGATGGACCTCAAGGCCTACGACAGCGCCGACGGCGTAGCCCGCCGCCTCATGAAAACCAACCCGCGCCTGAGCCAGGAAAAAGCCGATTGGCTGGCCCGCCATTGGGCCGCTGAAAACGCCGATGGCAGCTGGTCTATCCAGGGCGAGCCCGCCCACAAGGTGACCAACGCCCAGCTCTACCGGGTCGAAGAAGTCATGGCCATTTACCAACGGCTGACCATGCCGGTGCTGGCGGTGGAGGCCTCAGACAACAGCCTCGATATGTGGTGGAAAGGCCAGTACACCCTGGCCGAGTACCACGAGCGCCTGAAAGTGGTCCCGCAGGTCGAAGTTGCCCGCATTGAAGATGCCGGCCACATGATGCACCACGACCAACCCGGCGTGCTGGCCGAGCGGATTGAGCGCTTTATCCGTTGACTTTACAGGGCCGGGATACGGCATATAGAATGAGAACGTCTCTCATTTTGATTTGCAACCACCCACGCCCTCTATGAAGAATCTGACTCCCCGCCATGTTGCCTTGACCGTCGCCCTGATGGGTGCCTGCCTGCCTGCTGTTCAGGCGCAGGACAAGGTGCTGAATGTGTACTCTGCCCGCCATTACCCCGGTGATGCGCAGCTGTACTCTGCCTTCACTCAGGCCACCGGCATCCAGATCAAGCGGGTAGATGCGGACGATGCCGGTATCCTGCAACGCCTCAAGGCAGAAGGCACAGCCTCTCCTGCCGATGTGATTTTGTTGGTAGACGCCTCGCGCCTCTGGCGTGCCGAGGTGGATGGCTTGTTCGCACCGGTCAAATCCAAAGTGCTGGACGATGCCATCCCCGCCCAGTTGCGCGGCAAGACCAGCGCCGAAGGCACTTCGTGGTTTGGCTTCAGCACCCGCGCACGGGTGGTGGTCTATAACAAGGCCCGCGTGTCCAAAGACAACGTGGACACCTACGAAGAATTGGCCGACCCCAAAAACAAGGGTCTGCTGTGCACCCGCAGTGGCTCACACCCCTACAACCTGAGCCTGTTCGGCGCGATGAACGAGCACTTGGGCAGCGCCAACACGGAAGTCTGGCTCAAAGGCCTGGTGAGCAACATGGCCCGCAACCCCGTGGGTGGCGATACCGACCAGATCAAGGCGACCGCCTCCGGCGAATGCGGCGTGGCGCTCACCAACACCTATTACCTGGCCCGCCTGATGCGCAGCGACAAGCCTGAAGACCGCGCAGTCATGGAGAAGGTTGGCGTAGTGTTCCCCAACCAAAGCAGCTGGGGCACGCACGTCAACATTGCCGGCGGTGCAGTTGCCAAAAACTCCAAGAACATGGCGTTTGCCCAGCAGTTCCTCGAGTTTCTGGCCAGCGCACAGGCACAAGACTACTTTGCCAATGGCAACAACGAGTGGCCCGTGGCCAAAGGTATCAAGATCAGCAACCCCGCACTGGAGAGCATGAGCGGCGGCGCCTACAAGGCGGAGACGATTCCTGTCAGCGTTGTGGGCATGAATCAAGTGAAAGTGCAGCAGATGCTGGATCGCGTCGGCTACAAATAAGCGCGCAGCGCCACCAACAAACGGCTTGACTGCGCAATGCGGTCAGGCCGTTTTTTTATTCAGGGTACGGCTCAACAGAATCACAGGTACCAAGCCCACCAGCACCAAGACCAGGGCCGGCAAGGCCGCCTCGCCCAAGCGCTCGTCTTTGGCAAGCTGGAAGGCCACTACCGCCAGGGTATCGTGGTCGAAAGGGCGCAACACCAGGGTGGCGGGCAGCTCTTTCATCACATCCACAAACACCAACAAGCCTGCTACCAGGCTGCTGCGCACCAGCAGTGGCCGGTGCACCCGCCACCACAGGCCCCAGCCGCTCACCCCCAGCATGCGGGCGGTTTCGTCCAACGACGCCGGCACTTGGTTGTAGCCGCTTTGCACTGTGTGCAGGGCCACGGCGGTAAAGCGCACAAGATAGGCCCACACGACGCCCAACACGGTGGTGCTGATCCAGAAGCCCACCTGCCAATCCGGGCGCGCTGCTTGGAGCCAGCCCACTGGAATCAGCAAGCCCACCACAATCACCGCGCCGGGCACTGCGTAGCCCATGCCAGCTAGGCTGACCACAGTGCGGGTGAGCCGCGTGGGTGTGCGGCGCGCCGCAAATGCCAGCGCCAGGGCGATGGCGGCGGCCAGCACCGCAGTGCACGCCGCCAGCTTGAAACTGTTCAGGCTCCAGCCTATGAAGCTGCCCCACGGCAGCGGGGTATCTTCGGCGCCCCAGGCCTGCCAGAGCGGGCGCAACATAAACAGCACCGGCAACACAAAGCCCAGCAATACCGGCAGCGCACACACCCCGGTGGCCAACACCGCGCGCCCACCGGTCAGCGCCACCGGCTGGGCCGCAGCGCGCCGCCCTTTGACGCTCGCGTAGCGCATGCGTTGCCGGGCGTGGAGTTCCAGCCTTAAAAGCAGCGCCATCAATATCAACAATGCCGTCGCCAGCTGGGCAGCGGCAATCCGGCTGTCCAGCACCAACCATGCCTTGTAAATGCCAGCAGTGAAGGTCTGGATGCCGAAGTAGCTCGACACCCCGTAGTCCGCCAGCGTCTCCATCAGCGCCAGCGCCACACCGGCCATGATGGAGGGCCGCGCCAACGGCACCGCAATCGTGGCCACCCGCCGCCCCAGCGAGGCGCCCATCAGCCGGGCTGCATCCATCAAATGCGCGGCGCGCTCCAGCAAAGCTACCCGCACCAGCAGATACACGTAGGGGTAGAGGGTGCACACAAACACCAGCGCGGCGCCGCCAAGGCTGCGCACCTCCGGCAACACCCGCCCCTCCAGCCCGAACGCAGAGCGCAGCCAGGTTTGCGCAGGCCCGCTGAACTGTAGATAGTCGGTATAGGCATAGGCCACCACATAGGCGGGCATTGCCAAGGGCAGGAGCAAAGCCCACTCCCACTGCTTGCGCCCCCGGAAGTCAAACAAGGTCACGGCGCAGGCGCAGGCGGTGCCCACCATGGCCACCCCCAGTGACACCACCACGCTCAGCACGACCGTGGTGAACGCATACCCGCCCAGCACCGAGCCCGCCATTTCGCGCAGCAGCGCCGCGCTCTGGGCATCCCACTGCAGCACGGCGACCACCAAAGCCAAAATCGGCAAGGACACCAGCCCCCCGATCAACCACAGCGCCAGATGGGCAGGCAATGCACGGATACCGGACGCGAAAGAGGTCAAAAAGCGGGGGGGCACAGGCAATTGGGTCGGGTTAAGGCGCTGCAGGGGACCCCGTAGCGCGAAATGAGAATTGTAAGTATCTACAATTTTGCGTATGTACCTTGAACTCCAAGACCTCAGCGTCCGCTATCTAGCCTCCCGCCCCCTGGCGGTGGACAGTGTGAGCTTCGGCTTGCGCGCCGGTGAAATCGGTGTCTTGATCGGCCCTTCGGGCTGCG
>DGQR01000104.1 GCA_002390825.1 Rhodoferax sp. UBA4409 | reverse complement strand
TGTTTGCCGGCTTGGGCCGCGCGGGTAATCAGGTCGCTGTGGGTGGTGGTAGGGCTACCGATCACTACCGCGTCAATCGATGAGTCGGCAAAAATGGCTTCCACCGTGTCTACACGGGCACCATGTTCTTGTGCGAGCGCTGCAGCGTTGGCGGCCATGGGGTCGCTGACTGCTGTGAGTTCAATGCCGGGCATGGCGGCGAGGTTGGCGGCATGAATGCGACCGATGCGGCCTGCGCCGAAGAGAGCTACTTTTTTCATAGATGTTTCAGGGTGAGGGAGGGGGAGGGTAAAAAGCGAATGTCGACCAAGCCTTCAGGGCTGGCGCGGCCGTGTGGGTTCGTATTGCAGCTCCAGCCGGTAGGCCAGAGCCATGAAGAGGCTTTGCACGACAGCCATGGTGTTGGTCAGCGCACGAAACCCGAAAACGCTGGTTTCGTTCACCAGGATCGAGGCTTGTGCCAGCCGCGCCATGGGGCTGAGGCTGCTGTCGGTGATGCAAATAATCCGCGCGCCCCGTGCATGGGCCTCTGCCACGATGCTCTCGGTTTCAGGAGCGTAGGGCGCGAAAGAAATAGCCACCATCACATCACCGGGGCGCAGGCCGCGCAATTGGCCATCCTGCATATTGCCCATGGCGGTGATGTGCTGCACCCGCTTTTCGGTGTGCTGCAGGGCATAGGCCAAGTAGGTCGAAATGGCAAACGAGCGGCGTGTGGCCATCAACCACACGGTATCGGCGCGGAACAGCAAATTCACCGCAGCCTCGAAAGCCGGCTCTTGCAAGCTGCTCTGCAGCTCCTCCATGCCGGCAATGCCGCCGCCGATCACCGCATGCACGATGTCTGCGCTGGTCAGATCTTTGGCGCCGGACTCAATGGCGCCGCGTATGCGCGACTGGTAGTCCCGGCTGGGTGAAATCTGGCGGGCCAGGCCGTCACGGAACAGCTTCTGCATCTCGGTGAAACCGCTGAACCCGAAATGTTTGGCAAACCGCACCACCGCAGAAGGCTGCACTTCGCAATGTTCGGCTACTTGCTGGATGGACTGGATGCCCACCTGCCCGCGGTGTTGCTCTACATAGGTTCCGATTTGTTTGAGCTGGCGGCTCAAGCCTTCGTATTCGCGGGCAATGGCGGCAATCAGGGCTTCTTCGCTATCAGGGACAGGGGGCGTGGCAGGGACAGGGGGCGTGGGCAGGGTGTTCATAGGGGCCTATTTTTAGAACAAATTATCCGTCAATCGTTTCAATTGAAAAGAAAATATGTTCTAGGGTTTTTACTTATTAGAAATATCTTTCTAATTTGGAATGAAATCGATAAACTTCTTCGCAGATGCCGGAAGCCCCGCGTCTGCTGCATTGCAGTGAAGTTTTGACCTTTATCTGTGCCATTAAAAAATTGGAGACCGCAAAATGAACCTGAAGTTGTCCCGCAAGACATTTGCAAAAACCGTGTTGCTGAGTGCATTGCTGGCTGTGAGTGGCATGGCTGCTGCACAGTCCAAGATTGCCCTGATCAGCCACGCGCCTGACTCTGACTCGTGGTGGAACACCATCAAAAACTCCGTCAAACACGCCGGCGAGGACTACGGTGTGCAGGTCGACTACCGCAACCCCCCCAATGGTGACTTGGCCGACATGGCCCGCCTGATTGAGCAGGCGGCAGCCCAGGGCTATGACGGCGTGATCGTCACCATTGCCGACTTCAATGTGCTGCAAAGCTCCATCAAAAAGCTCACCGACAAAAAGATCCCCGTGATCACCATTAACTCCGGTACCACCGAGCAAAGCGAAAAGCTGGGCGCCGTGATGCACGTGGGTCAACCCGAATTTGAGGCCGGCAAGGGCGCAGGCATGCGCGCCAAGGCCGATGGCGTGAAGTCCTTCCTGTGCGTCAACCACTACGCTACCAACCCCGCCTCCTTTGAGCGCTGCCGCGGCTTCGCTGAGGCCATCGGTGCAGACTTCAAGAAGAGCACTATCGATTCCGGCGATGACCCGACCGGTATCGAAGCCAAAGTCTCGGCTTACTTGCGCCAAAACCCCAGCACCGGCGCCGTGCTGACCCTGGGCCCTACATCGGCACACCCCACCCTGAAGGCGCTGGAAAAAGCAGGCCTCAAGGGCAAGATGTGGATGGCGACGTTCGACTTGTCTGACGAAATCTCCAAGGGCATCAAAGATGGCTCGGTCAAGTTCGGCATCGACCAGCAGCCCTACCTGCAAGGCTATGTACCAGTTGCTGTGTTGGCCAGCATGAAGTCGATGAAGAGCACCGATCTGGCTGCCGTGTCTGCCGCCCAAAAGGTCAACGCCAAAACCACAGCCCGTGTCAATGAATACGATGTGGCTCCTGCCTACGGTCCACGCCACATCGGCTCCGGCCCCGGCTTCGTGACCAAAGACAACATCGGCAAGGTCGAGAAGTACGCAGGTCAATTCCGTTAATTGCCTGTCCCCTGACAGAGAGGGCGCCCCGGCGCCTTCTCTGTGGCTGCCGGTTCTGTTCTATTTCGTATTTCTTGTGTGATCTTTATGACCCCCAATGCACCCACCCTCGCGCCCACGGCACCTGTTGATGACCGGATCCGACAGGTTAGTCTGATGCGCAAATTGATGGCCCGCCCCGAGTTCGGCGCCCTGGCCGGCACGCTGCTGGTCTTCTTTATGTTTGCATTCAGTGCCGGCGGCTCCGGCATGTTCAACCCTGAAGGCATCATCAACTGGAGCACAGTGGCCGCCTACCTGGGCGTACTCGCCGTAGGTGCAGCGCTGCTGATGATTGCTGGGGAATTCGATTTGTCGGTGGGCTCCATGATCGGCTTTGCTGGCATGTTGCTTGCCATTCCTGCTTTGTATTGGGGCTGGCCGATATCCGCCTCGGTGGTGTTTGCCTTCACGGTGGCCATGTGCCTGGGCTGGCTCAATGGCTGGCTGGTCGTGCGCACCGGCTTGCCCTCGTTCATCGTGACGCTGGCGTTCTTCTTTATCTTGCGGGGTCTGTCGCTGGCGGTATCTGTCATCTTTACCGGCAAAACCATCCTGAGCGGCAATGGCGATCTGGTGTTGCGCGACATGATCAACCAAGACCCGGTGATTGCATTTTTGTTCAACGGCTACACGTTGACTGGGTTGTTTGACAGCCTGGCTCAAGCCGGCATTCTGGCGGCACGCGACGACGGTACTGCGCTGGCGACTGGCATCCCCAAAGCGGTGGTGTGGTGGATCGGCCTGACCGCAGCGGGTGCATTTTTGTTAGCTCGCACCAAGTGGGGCAACTGGATCCAGGCGGTCGGCGGTGACGCCAATGCCGCCAAAAACGTGGGTATCCCGGTCGCTAAAGTCAAAGTCAGTTTGTTTGTCCTGATGGCGTTTTGCTCCACCGTGTTTGCGGTGTTACAAGTGGCAGACGCCGGGTCTGCGGCCGCAGACCGTGGCCTGCAAAAAGAATTCGAAGCCATCATTGCTGCGGTGATTGGCGGGTGTCTCTTGACGGGCGGCTACGGCTCGGTCATCGGTGCTGCATTTGGCGCGCTGATCTTCGGCATGGTGCAAATCGGCATTGGTTACACCAGCATCGACAACAACTGGTACCGCGTCTTCCTCGGCCTCATGCTGTTGATTGCAGTGCTGTTCAACAACTACATCCGCTCCCGCTTTGCTGCAGGTCGTCGTTAAACCCCCGAGCCAATTTCTATGAGCGACTACATCCTTCAACTCGAAGACATCAGCAAATTCTTCGGCCCAGTGATTGCCTTGGGTGGCGTGACCCTGCGTTTGCGACGCGGCGAAGTGCATTGCCTGCTGGGCGATAACGGTGCGGGCAAATCCACCCTCATCAAAACCCTGGCCGGTGTGCACAGCCCGGACAAGGGTGAATACCTGATCGACGGCAAGCCGGTGCGCTTTGCCTCACCCCGCCAGGCGCTGGACGCAGGCATCGGCACCGTTTATCAAGACCTTGCCCTGGTGCCGTTGATGAGCGTGGCCCGCAACTTCTTCATGGGTCGCGAACCCACCAAGCAACTGTTGGGCTTTCTGCCGGTGATGGACCATGCATTGGCTGCTGAGACAGCCGGTACCAAACTGCGTGACATGGGCATCCGCATCCGCGATGCCAACCAGATGGTGGGCACCATGTCCGGCGGCGAAAAGCAATGCTTGGCGATTGCACGCGCCATCCATTTCGGCGCCAAGGTACTGATCCTGGACGAGCCCACCGCAGCGCTGGGCGTCAAGCAGTCGGCCAATGTGCTCAAGCTCATTGCCACTGCCCGCGCCCGCGGTATTTCGGTGATCTTTATTACCCACAATGTGAACCACGCATACCCGATTGCGGACAGTTTTACCCTGCTCAACCGCGGCAAATCGCTCGGCACCTATTTGAAGCAAGACGTCAGCAAAGACGAGGTGTTGGACATGATGGCCGGTGGCGAGGAAATGCAGAAGCTCATGGCCGACCTTGAAGGCGTAACGATCTAAACACCATGACACATTTGAAATTTCCACAAGGCCGTACCTACGACCTTGCCTGTTTGGGCCGGTTGGCGGTTGATCTGTATGCCGAGCAATTCGGCGCGCGACTCGAAGACGCGCGCAGCATGGCCAAGTACCTGGGCGGCAGCTCGGCCAACCTGGCCTTTGGTGTGGCCCGCTTGGGCTGCAAGAGCGCCATGATTTCGCGGGTCGGCAATGAGCAGATGGGGCGCTTCCTGCTGGAGACCCTGAATGCGGAGGGCTGTGACACCAGCCAGGTGCAGATTGACCCGGAGCGCCTGACTGCGCTGGTGTTGCTGGGCCTCAAAGACCGCGACACTTTTCCCTTGTTGTTTGTGCGCGAGAACTGCGCCGACATGGCGATTGATGCCGCCGCCATCGATGAAAGCTTTATTGCCCGGTGCCGTGCACTGGCCATCACCGGCACCCATCTCTCCACCCCCGGAACCCGGGCCGCAGCCCACAAGGCGCTGCAGTTCGCCCGCGCCCACGGTACCGTGACCGTACTCGATATCGACTATCGCCCCGTGCTTTGGGGCCTGACCTCCCGGGGTGCTGGTGAAAACCGCTTTGTGTCCAACGCCGAGGTGACTCGTCAGTTGCAGGCATCGCTCCCTCTGTTTGACCTGCTGGTGGGCACTGAAGAAGAGTTCTTTATCGCCGGCGGCGTGGCCGACGATCTCATCGCCAGCCTGCGCGCCGTGCGCGCGTTGTGCCCGCAGGCCACGTTGGTGGTCAAACGCGGTGCCCTGGGCTGCTGTGTGATTGAAGGCGACGTGCCTTCCGACATCGATGCCGCGCCCACCTACCGTGGCGAGCGGGTCGAGGTGCTCAACGTGTTGGGCGCAGGCGATGCATTTTTGTCCGGCCTCATGGCCAGCCTGCTGCAAGGCAAAGACTGGGTCGGCGCCACCAGCGTGGCCAATGCTTGTGGCGCCATCGTGGTGTCGCGCCATGCCTGCTCAGCGGCAATGCCCACACCGTCCGAGTTGGCGCACTGGTTCAGTGGCACCCGCAACCCCAAGGTCGATGCCGATCAGCAGCTGGCCCACCTGCACCGCGTTACCGCGGCCCGTCCGAGCTGGAGCGAGCTGTGCGTTATGGCCTTTGACCACCGCAGTCAGTTTTATGACATCACCCGCGAATGCGGAGTCCCCGAATCGCGCATACCTGCCCTCAAGAAACTGTTGGTCCAGGCTGCCGAGCACGTCGAGCGCAGCCGCCAGTTGCAAGGCCACACCGGCGTGCTGATCGACGGCGGCGACTACGGTGCCGACGCACTGGCCAGCGCCACAGGCCGTGGCTGGTGGGTAGGCCGCCCGGTAGAGCTGCCCGGTTCACGCCCTTTGCGCTTTGATGGCACCCGCTCTATTGGCAGCGCCCTGACCCACTGGCCCACCGAGCATGTGGTCAAGTGCCTGGTGCACTACCACCCCGATGACGAGTTCAGCCTGCGCCTGGCGCAAGAGCAAACCGTGCTGGAGCTGTGGGATGCTACGCGCCAATCCGGCAACGAGCTGTTGCTTGAAATCATTCCCCCGCGCGCACTCACCCCCGATGGCACGGCCGATGCGGCGGTGCTCCGTGCGGTCAAGCGTTTTTACAACCTGGGCGTCAAGCCCGAGTGGTGGAAGCTGGCACCCATGCAAGAGCAAGGCTGGCGCGACCTCGAGGCCTTGGTGGCCGAGCGGGACCGCCATTGCCGCGGTGCCGTCATCCTCGGCTTGAACCAACCGCTGGATTTTCTGGCGGCCAGTTTTGCCCAGGCTACCAACCCCATCGTCAAGGGCTTTATGGTCGGCCGCACCCTTTGGGTGGATGCCTCCACCCGCTGGTTCAAGGGCGAAATCAACGACGCCGAACTGGTGCAAGCCGTTGCCCGCAACTTTGCCGTGCTGGTCGATGCATGGCAGGGCCGCCACACCGCCTCGCGTGCGGCTGCCTAGTATTCTTTGCCCTCTATGAAACACATCCGACTCACGATGGCCCAGGCACTGGTGCAGCATCTGGCAGCCCTGCAATCCGAAGTAGAGCACCTCGATGGCAGCACCACCCTGGAACCCTACTGCGGTGGCGTATTCACCATCTTTGGCCACGGCAACGTGGCGGGTTTGGGCGAAGCCCTGGCCGCCGAGCGCAGCCGCTTGCCCACCTACCGCGCTCATAACGAGCAAACCATGGCGCACGCCGCCATTGCGTTTTCCAAAGCGCAGTTCCGCCAGCGCATCATGGCGGTGTCCACCAGCATCGGCCCTGGCGCCACCAACTTGGTCACGGCTGCTGCCGTAGCCCATGTCAACCGCTTGCCGGTGCTGCTCTTGCCTGGCGACATCTTTGCCAACCGCCGGCCCGACCCGGTGTTGCAGCAGATCGAAAGCTTCGGCCAGGGCGATGTGAGCGCGAGCGATTGCTTCCGCCCTGTCACCCGCTACTTCGACCGGCTGACCCGCCCCGAGCACATCCTGACCGCGCTGCCCCGCGCCATCCAGATGATGACCGACCCGGCTAACTGCGGCCCGGCCTGCCTCTCGCTGCCGCAGGACGTGCAGGCCATGGCCTTTGATTGCCCGGAGGACTTCTTGCACCCCGACGTGCTCCGTTTCCGCCGCCCACCGGCGGACGCGCGTGAGCTGGCCCATGCAGTGGCACTGCTGCGCACCGCCAAGCGCCCGCTGATCGTGGCCGGTGGCGGTGTGCTCTACAGCCAGGCGTGGGCCGAGCTGCGCGCCTTTGCCGAGGCGCATGGCGTGCCGGTGGTCGAGTCGCATGGCGGCAAGAGCAGCCTGCCGTGGGACCATCCGCTGAACCTCGGCGCTATTGGCGTGGACGGCGTGTCCTGGGCCAACGACATGGCCCGCGAGGCCGATGTGGTGTTTGCCGTAGGCACCCGCCTGCAAGACTTCACCACCGGCTCGCATGCCTTATTCCCGCAGGCCAAATTGCTCAGCCTGAATGTGCAGCCCTACGACGCCGGTAAATGGAGTGGCGCCGCCTTGGTGGCGGACGCCCGCGTGGGCCTGGGCCAACTGCGAGCGGCTTTGGGCGATTGGGCCGCCGATGCAGCCTGGACCACCCGCGCCAAGCAGCAAGCCGCAGCGGCCAACGCGCGCATCACAGAGCTAACCACCCATATCCCGAAAGACATGCTGCCTTATGACGCAGAAGTCATCGGCGCGGTGCGCGACTCGGCCATTGAGCTAGGCCTGGACAGCGCGCAGCACGATGTGGCCTTGTGTGCTGCCGGCACCTTGCCGGCCGAGCTGCACAAGCTCTGGCGTGCCAGCCTGCCGGGCAACTACCACATGGAATACGGCTACTCCTGCATGGGTTACGAAGTGGCCGGTGGCCTGGGCGTCAAGATGGCCCGCCCCGACCAGGAGAGCATCGTACTGGTGGGAGATGGCTCCTACATGATGGCTAACTCCGAGCTGGCCACCTCGGTCATGCTGGGCAAAAAAATCATCGTCGTGGTGCTGGACAACCGGGGCTATGGCTGCATCCAGCGCCTGCAAACGGCCACCGGCAGCCCCGCCTTCAATAACCTGCTGGACGACTGCGTGCCTGAGGGCGGTGAGCGCAGCACCATCGACTTTGCGATGCACGCCCGCTCCATGGGCGCCGACGCGGTGCACGTGAAAGGCGTGGCCGAGCTCAAAACAGCCATGGTGCAAGCGCGCCAAGCTACGCGCACCCAAGTGATCGTGATCGACACCACCCACACCCGCACCACCGACGGGGGCTGCTGGTGGGAGGTCGCCATTCCTGAGGTGTCCGCACGCCCCGCCGTGCGCGACGCCCATGCCGCCTACCTAGCGGGCCAACAAACACAACGTATTTGATCTTTTAAAGAAAGCCTTATTGCAATGACCTGGAACGTACAAATCGGCATCAACCCTATCTCTTGGTTCAACGACGACATGCCTTCACTGGGCGGCGAAACACCCTTGGAAACCGCGCTGCGCGAAGGCAAAGAAATCGGCTACGTCGGCTTTGAGCTGGGCAACAAATTCCCCAAAGAAGGCCCTGCGCTGAAAGCCAAGCTCGATGAGTACGGCCTGGCCTGCGTGTCCGGCTGGTACTCCGGCTTCTTGGCCGAAGTCGCACCCGGCCAAAGCAATGCCGACGCTGTGGCCGCCGAGATCGAGCTGTGCAAGGCGCACATGAGCAAGCTGCAATATAACGGCGTAAAAGTGGTGGTGTATGGCGAGTGCGCAGGCACCGTGCAAGGCCAAATGGACACTCCGGTCAACAAGCGCCCCCAGTTCTCCAGCGAGGCGCTCTGGCAAGGCTACGCTGAGCGCTTGAATGCATTTGGCGAGCACCTGATCCAAACCTACGGCATCCAATTGGCCTACCACCACCATATGGGCGCTTATGTGGAGTCCCCGGCCGACATCGACAAGCTGATGATGCTGACTGACCCCACCAAAGTTTTCTTGCTGTACGACACCGGCCACGCTTATTTCGGTGGCGCGACCGACCCGGTGGCCTTGCTCAAAAAGCACGTCAAGCGCGTGGTGCATGTGCACTGTAAAGACGTGCGCACCCCTGTGATTGCCCAAGCCCGCAACGACGGTTGGAGCTTTTTGCACGGCGTGCTCAACGGCACCTTCACCGTGCCCGGCGATGGCACCATCGATTACGCAGCGGCCCTCAAGGTGTTGCGCGAAGCGGGCTATGAAGGCTGGCTGGTGGTCGAAGCCGAGCAAGACCCTGCAGTCGCCCCCAGCTACCAGTACGCCAAGAAGGGTTTTGACACCCTGAGCGGTCTGGTCAAGAGCTTGGCCTGATCGCTCAAGGACACCGCCATGGTCAGCCCCTTACTTGCCAAAGCCGCCCCTGCGGGCCGCGAAATTGTCAACGTCACCCCCGAGCGTGCAGGGTGGACGCATGTAGGCTTCCGGGCGTTGCGCCTGGAGGCTGGTGCTACAGAAAACATAGCTACTGGCGCACGTGAATTGTGCGTAGTGGTGCTGGTGGGCTCGGTAGATATCACCATCGATGGCACTACCTTCGCCAACTTGGGTACCCGCGACAACGTGTTTGACGACACTTCGCCCGCTGCCGTGTATGTGCCTTCCGGCAAAGAAGTTACGGTGCGTGCCGTGCGCAATGCCGAAGTGGCTCTGTGCACTGCGCCGTGCGACGACAAGGTGCGTGCTGTGCGCGTGATCGACCCCGCCACCATGCGCCGCAGCGTGCGCGGCAAGGGCACCAACACCCGCTATGTGTGCGACATCCTGCCGCACGACGACCCCACCGCCGCCCACCTGCTGGTGGTGGAAGTGATGACCCCCGCCAGCCACAGCAGCAGCTACCCGCCCCACAAGCACGATGTGGAACAACCACCTGTCGAGACGCTGCTGGAAGAAACCTACTACCACCGCCTCAATCCGCCACAGGGATTTGCCTTCCAGCGCGTGTACACCGACGACCGCAGCATCGACGAGGCCTGCGCCGTCGAGAACCACGACGTGGTCATGGTGCCCAAGGGCTACCACCCGGTGGTCGCACCTCACGGCTACGACTCGTATTACCTGAACGTGATGGCGGGCCCCAACCGCTTCTGGGTCTTCAAAAACGACCCCGCCCACGAATGGATGCTGGCCCCCGCTGCCAGCACCTGACATTTTTTTAGAAAACGCTTCATGTCCGAAATCACCGCTATCGCCCACTACATCCACGGCCAGGTCACCCCCGGCACCAGCGGCCGCGCCCAGGATGTCTTCAACCCTGCTATCGGCCAGGTCACCGGCTCTGTCGCGCTGGCCAATGTGGCGGAGGTAGACGCCGCTGTGGCCTCCGCCCAAGCTGCGTTTCCCAAGTGGGCTGACACACCGCCCATCCGCCGCGCGCGCATCATGTTCAACTTCCTTCAGCTGCTCAATGAGCACAAGGACGAGCTGGCCCACATGATCACCGCCGAGCACGGCAAGGTGTTCACCGATGCGCAGGGCGAGGTGTCCCGCGGTATCGACATCGTTGAGTTCGCCTGTGGCATTCCGCAGCTGCTCAAGGGGGACTTCACCGACCAGGTCTCCACCGGCATCGACAACTGGACCCTGCGCCAGCCGTTGGGCGTGGTGGCCGGCATCACGCCGTTTAACTTCCCGGTCATGGTGCCCGCGTGGATGTTCCCTGTGGCCATTGCTGCGGGCAACACCTTTGTGCTCAAGCCCAGCCCGATCGACCCGTCCCCCAGCTTGTTCATTGCTGATCTGTTGAAAAAAGCCGGCTTGCCCGATGGCGTGTTCAACG
>DGQR01000010.1 GCA_002390825.1 Rhodoferax sp. UBA4409 | reverse complement strand
GACATGGAGTACCTGGAAATCGTGTCGCCGGCGGACTTTAAGTCCATTGATGTGGAGCCGGTTTGCGAGATCCCTGCGCCAACCCCGTGGAAGTAAGCGGCAGTGGAGCGCGAGGGTTTAGAACTCGGCGTCCAACTCGTCAATCTCGTCCGGCTCCGCCCGGGCGGCTTCCACCCACTCTTGCATGGCCGGCAAGGCCATCATGAGCTTGCAGTACGCGGCGGCCTGTTTGTCCAGCTTGACGTCATAGGTCATTAAGCGGGTGACCACCGGCGCATACATGGCATCCGCAATGCAGGGTTGTTTGCCGAAGAGGTAGGGCCCGCCGTAGTTTTCCAGGCAATCTTTCCAGATGGCCAGCACCCGCTCGATATCGGCCTGCGCTCGGGACCAGACCTTGAAGTCGGGGAAATGCGCCTTGATGTTCATAGGCAATGCACCACGCATGGACGCAAATCCGGAATGCATTTCGCCGCTGACCGCGCGGCAATGGGCACGCGCCTTGATATCGGCCGGCAACAGGCCGGCTTTGGGCTTGATTTCGTTCAGGTATTCACCGATGGCCAAGGTGTCCCACACCGTCACGCCGTCGTGCTGCAAAAACGGCACCAGCATGCTGCTGGACAGCAGCAGCATTTCGGCGCGCATGGCCGGGTCGTCCGGGGAAATCACTTTTTCCGAGAAATCCAGCCCCGCCAACTTGGCCATCAGCCACCCGCGCAGGGCCCACGCACCGTAGTTTTTGCTGCTAATCGTGAGAATCGCTTTGGCCATGGTGCTGCTTTCGGGGTTGTCGGTGTGCCCCATGCCGTGCAAGGGTTGTGCCAAGCTCGGCAGCCATAGTCTGATCAGCGGTCTTGGCGCGCAAATTGCCTAGAGAACATCACCAGGCTTTTGCCGCACCAAGACAGGACTCCCATGCTGTACCAGGCCTACCAGAACCAAACCGACCTGAGCTCCCCCTTGCGCCTCATGGCCCAGGGCATGAGCGCCATGCTGTGGATGAACCAGACCGAGGGCAGCTGGCTGCGCAAAATGTCCGCCGGCATGGAGGTGATCTCCCGCATGCGCCTCACGCACTCCCGGCCCGACTACGGCATTGACTCTGTGACGGTGGACGACGAGGTCTACCCGATTGAAGAAGAAACAGTCTTGAGCCTGCCCTTCGGCAGCCTGCTGCACTTCCGCAAAACTGCGGCTCTGGCGGAACCCCAGCCCAAAGTGCTGCTGGTAGCCCCGCTGTCAGGCCACTTTGCCACCCTGCTGCGCGAAACCGCCCGCACCCTGCTACAGCACCATGATGTGTATATCACCGACTGGCACAACGCCCGGGATGTATCGCTGCGCCACGGCCCTTTCGGGCTGGACGATTACATCGACCACATGATCCGCTTCACCCAGACCATCGGCCCGGGCGCCCACCTGGTGGCGGTGTGCCAACCCTGCGTGGCCGCGCTGGCAGCTACTGCTTTGATGGCGGAAGACGATGACCCGGCCCAGCCCCGCAGCCTCACGCTGATGGCCGGCCCGGTCGACTGCCGGGTGAACCCCACCGAAGTGAACAAGTTGGCGGTTAGCAAGCCAATCGAGTGGTTTGAGAAAAACCTGATAAGCCATGTGCCCCTGCCCCACAAGGGCTATATGCGCCGCGTGTACCCGGGCTTTGTGCAGCTCAGCGCCTTCATGAGCATGAACCCGGAGCGGCACAAGCAGTCGTTCAAAGACCTGTACCAGCACTTGGTGAACGGCGATGTGGAAAAGGCCAACGTGATCCGCGTGTTTTACGACGAATACCTGGCAGTGAATGATCTGCCCGCAGAGTTCTATCTCGAGACAGTGGAAAAGGTCTTCCAGACCTACGACTTACCGCTGGGCAAGCTGACCTACCGCGGCAGGCTGGTGAACCCGGCGGCCATCCGGCGTACAGCCCTTATGACGGTAGAAGGCGAACGGGATGACATCTGCGCCGTGGGGCAAACCGTGGCTGCGCAAGACCTGTGCAGCGGCATCCGCCCCTATAAAAAAACACACCATGTGCAGACCGGTGTGGGGCACTATGGTGTGTTCAGTGGTCGCAAGTGGAACCAGCAAATCTACCCCCGAGTGCGGGAGATGATTCACGCGAGCGAAGGCTAGGTGTTCTCTGCCTCGGGCTTTTCAGCCTCGCCTTCAGGCCAATCGCGGATGTAGGCCTTGAGCATTTTGTTCTCGAAGTTCTGGCTGTCCACGACGGCGCGGGCCACGTCGTAGAAGCTGATCACGCCTTGCAACATGCGGTTGTCGATGACCGGCATGTAGCGGGCATGGCGCTCTAGCATCATGCGGCGCACTTCATCCATCTCGGTTTCCAAGGTACAGGTCAGCGGGCCAGGGTCCATGGCGCGGTACACGCTGGTAGTGCCGAAGGTGCCACCGTTTTTGACCACCGCCTGAATCACTTCACGGAAGGTCAGCATGCCCACTACCAGGCCGTGCGAGATGACCACCAGTGAGCCGATGTCTTTCTCCGCCATCAGCTGGGCCGCATCAGCCAGAGAGTCCTCCGGCGTGGTCGTGTAAAGCGTTCCGCCTTTTACGCGCAGGATATCGCTGACTTTCATGGGGACTTCCTCGTGACACTGGGGTTGAATTTGTATAGCAAATATAGCCCACAATGCGCGGGTTTCATTGCGGTTTCATCAAGGTTTCATCACTGGAGACATCTATGGCTGGTTACGCTGACCCGGGCTTTGACACCCTTGCACTCCATGCAGGCACCGCCCCCGACCCCACCACCGGCGCGCGCGCGGTACCCATCCACCTGAGCACCTCGTTTGTGTTCGAGTCCAGCGAACATGCGCAGTCCCTCTTCAACCTCGAGCGCGCAGGCCATGTCTACAGCCGCATCAGCAAC
>DGQR01000003.1:4235-5178 GCA_002390825.1 Rhodoferax sp. UBA4409 | reverse complement strand
AGCAACCCCACCAACGCGGTGCTCGAGCAGCGGGTCGCCGCGCTGGAAGGCGGCATAGGCGCCATTACCACCGCCAGCGGGCAAGCCGCTCTGCACTTGGCCATCGCCACTCTCATGGGCGCGGGCGGGCACATTGTGTCGTCCAGCGCCTTGTATGGCGGCTCGCACAACCTGCTGCACTACACCTTGTCCCGCTTCGGCATTGAAACCACCTTTGTAAAGCCCGGCGATGTGGATGCCTGGCGCGCTGCGGTACGGCCCAACACCCGCCTGTTTTTCGGGGAAACCGTGGGCAACCCCGGCCTGGATGTGCTGGACACCCCCACCATCGCGCAAATCGCGCATGAAGCTGGGGTACCGCTGCTGGTGGACTCCACCCTTACCTCGCCCTGGCTGGTGCAGCCCTTCACGCAAGGGGCCGATCTGGTCTACCACTCGGCCACCAAGTTCCTGAGCGGACATGGCACCGTGATTGGCGGTGTGGTGGTGGACGGTGGCAGCTTTGACTGGGCGCGCGCGTTCGAAGCCAGCGGCAAATTCGCCGAGCTAGCCGCGCCCTACGAGGGCTTTCACCACATGAATTTCAGCGAGGAAAGTACCGTGGGCGCCTTTTTGCTGCGGGCCCGGCGCGAAGGCCTGCGCGACTTCGGCGCTTGCATGAGCCCGCACAGCGCCTGGCTGATCCTGCAAGGCATAGAGACCCTGAGCCTGCGCATGGCCCGCCACATCAGCAACACCGAGAAAGTGGTGCAGTTCCTGGCCAGCCAACCCTTTGTGAGCCGCGTGGGCCACCCGCTGCTGGAGAGCCACCCCAGCCACCAACTGGCGCAAAAGCTGCTGCCCAAAGGCGCAGGCTCGGTGTTCAGCTTCGACCTCAAGGGCAACCGTGAGCAGGGTAAAGAGTTCATTGAAACCCTCAAGGTCTTCAGCCACCTGGCCAATG
>DGQR01000003.1:0-4097 GCA_002390825.1 Rhodoferax sp. UBA4409 | reverse complement strand
CCACCCGGCCAGCACCACCCATTTCCGCATGGGCGATGAGGCGCTGGCCGCGGGCGGTATCACGCAGGGCACCATCCGCCTGTCCATCGGGCTGGAAGACCCGGATGATTTGATTGACGACCTCAAACGCGCGCTCAAAGCCGCAGAAAAGGCAGGTGCTTAATATGTGCCCCCACGCTCATCACTTCGTGAATTCGCTGCCCCCCATGGGGGCGCTGGCCTCCTTTGGGGCGGCCCGGCAGGAGGCCACATGCAACTACTAGTCAACGGCGCCAACGCCTACTGCTACACCGGCGGCAAACCCTTCGATGCCGCCAAGCCCACCGTGGTCTTCATCCACGGCGTGCTCAATGACCACAGTGTCTGGATTTTGCAAAGCCGCTACCTTGCTCACCACGGCTACAACGTACTGGCCGTGGACCTGCCCGGCCACTGCCGCAGCGGCGGGGAGGCGCCGGAGACCGTGGAACAAGCCGCCGCCTTCATCGTGGCCCTGCTGGATGCGGCAGGTATCGAGAAAGCCGCTTTGGTAGGCCACAGCTGGGGCTCGCTGATTGCGCTGGAGGCCACCAGCCGACTGGGCGCACGCGCCACCCACCTGGTGCTGGTGGGCACCGCCTACCCGATGAAGGTATCCCCTGCCCTGCTGGAGACGTCGCTGCAAGAGCCCATGAAGGCGCTCACCATGATCAACGTGTTTTCACGCAGCACGCTGGCGGCGCCCCCCTCAGCGCTGGGCCCGGGCACCTGGGTCTATGGGGCCAGCATGGCACTTGGCCGCCGGGTGCTGGCCAGCAACACGGCAGTGAACGTTTTCCACCGCGGTTTCAAGGCTTGCGACAGCTACGCTGGTGGCGAATCAGCCATGGCAAAAGTGCAATGCCCGGTGCTGTTTGTGCTGGGCGATCAGGACCAGATGACATCGCCCAAAGCCGCGCAGACGCTGGTGCAAGCAGCCAAAGTAGCTGACGTGCGCACTGAGACTGTGCGGATTGCAGTGGGCCACCACCAGATGACCGAGGCGCCAGAAGAAACCCTGTCGGCCCTGCGACAGTTTTTGGGCAAGCCCTGATACACAAGCAAGGCGCTACACATTTCGTAGCGTCTTGCGCATATCCCACCTGCGCTAGTGGCCTATTTCTTATAAATCTCAGATCTTGGGGCTGTGAGCAAAGCGGGCGCACTCTACCTGCAACCAGCCCAGGAATTGCGCAACCGACTCACTGGCCTCCACCGCCAAGGGCTGCAGCGCATAGTAGTGAGATGCATGCGGGCAGACATGGGCAAACGCCTGCACCAGCTCGCCACGCTGCAGCAAATTGTCGGCAATCGAGCGGCGGGTCAAGGCCACGCCCAAGCCTAGCCGGGCGGCCTCGAGCAAATGCGTTGAATCGGTGAACTCCATGCGGGTGGGTGGCCGCTGAAACTGCGGCTCAGCGTCGGGCATGGAAGACACCCAAGCCGCCCAGTTTTCTATCGAGTGCAACAGTGGCAGCTGCATGAGTTGCGGCAGCGTATGAGACTTACGTTTGCCCAGCAGCGCTGGGGCAGCCACCAGCAACAAAGAGTCTGGCATCAAGGGCTGGATGAGCGCATCAGCCCAATTGCCATGTCCGAAGCGGATGGCGCAATCCACCGTGCCAGCATTCAAGTCCACATACTCCATGGAGCCGTGTATCACCACACGAATATCGGGATAGAGCCGGCAAAAGTCTTGCAGTCGGGGGAGCAACCAACCATGTGCAAACGATGGCAGCACCGACACACGCAACAGCTTTTCGCCCTTGCGTTGCCGGCTGCGGCGGCGGGTGTTTTCGGTGGCGTCTGAAATGTCGTCCAGCGCCTGGCGCACCTGATAGCCATAGATGCGCCCCTGCTCGGTGAGCACCAGGCGGCGACCGGTGCGCTCCACCAAAGCCACTTCCAAAAAACTCTCTAGTGCCCTGATCTGGTGAGACACAGCACCGGGCGTCAGACTTAACTCTTCAGCCACCGCACTGACCGAGCCCAGTCGCACCAACGCAGCAAACGCGCGCAAGCTGGGCAGAGGAGGTGTGCGACTTGTCATGTGAATATATTTCGCTGTAGCTGCGAAAAAGGTTAGCACATGGGTAGGCCCTGTTTTTCTAGACTGCAAACACGTCCACAAGGCGCTTACTTCCCTCAAACAAACCAGAAAGCAATCCATGCCCATCGATGAAATCCGCGCATTCCTGAACGACTATTTTGAAGTGCTGCAAACCCAAGACATGGCGCTCTTTGAGCGCGTCTTCCACAAGGACTGCGTGCTGTTCTCCCAACAAGACGGCGTGCAAGTCACCCGCCCCTTCGCCGCTTACCGAGACATGGTGCAAGGGCGCGAGGCACCAGCGAAAGGCAACTTCCCGCGCCAGGAAGAATTGTTGTTGGTGGACTTTTTGTCGCCCACCATGGCGGTGCTGAAAGTGCGCCTGCGCCTCTTTAACAACATCATGGAAGACCACCTGAACATCATGAAACACGAAGGCCGCTGGATGATTTACGCCAAGCACTTTTACCGGGTCGGCAGCGTCTGAACCCCTAGGGCACACCCTCTTGCCCGGCATGCCCGGGCAGGGGAACATGGGGACCACATTGACACCGGAGCCCCCATGCCAACCGATACATCCTTGGACCCCCGCAGTTTTCAGAGCTTTGCCGAGTTTTATCCGTTTTACCTGGGCGAGCACAGCAACACCACTTGCCGCCGCCTGCACTTTGTGGGCTCCACGCTGAGCTTGGCCTGCCTGGCGATGCTGCTCATCACGGGCAAGCCCCAATATTTTGTTTACGCGCTACTGTGCGGCTACGGCTTTGCGTGGCTGGGCCACTTTGGCTTTGAGAAAAACAAGCCCGCCAGCTTCAAGCGCCCGCTCTACAGCTTGATGGGCGACTGGCGCATGTATGCGGATATCTGGACGGGGAAGATCAAGTTTTGAACTAACTTTGGTTCGACTCGCGAGAGTAAGTTGCTATATTTTTTATAGCTACTTGCGCATATTTTATGAGCGCTAGGGAAAATTTTCTTGTTGACTGCCAAGAGAGCTTTAGGCTGGAAGCGACTATTTTTAGGGCTCGAAAGCTACCAATGTCGTTTGAATTTAGCGGTAGTCGGAGGTGGTACGTTGGTATGAATGGTTAGCCATTTAGCTTCCCATCTGCTTCCCATTCTGGCAGCGACTTCAAGAGCAGTTCACCGTTTTCATCGTTCAACCAGGTAGGAATCAAGTCAGGGGATACGTGCCATTCAAATTCGACTTGATTTGTTCGCTTGACCCATTGCGAGAGGTGCGCGCCCATTACCACGGCAAGCTCCCGACTCGAGTGTTCACGAAGGTTCAGACCGCCAGTAACACTTGTTCTAGCGCTCCGACTGCCGTCAGTGGCGAACTCGGTCAGGTAATTTATCGAGCTTTCGATGCGGCTGAGTTGATATACAGCCCGAGCATATAGTTCGTCAAATTGCACAGGATGCAACATACCGTGATTCACCTCATCGAGGTACCGTCCATATGAAGAAGACGTTAGTCCGCCGTCCTCGAAGCTGACGATTACGCCTACATCGCCCATGCGAATCGAGAGCGCCATGTAGGACAAGCTGTCTCGGAACGAGTAGGAATGGCTGCTGCCTAGGTCGTGCAGATTGCAGACTAATACGGAATACGGGGGCTCACCGATGAACTCGTGCTTCCCTCGTATGCCCTGAAGAAACAGGTGCAGGGAGCGATAGGACTTCAGTTCTTCTTCGGATACGATGCATCCGACTGATGGGTCAGATAGTTCTCTCCGAAGATTTAGTTCTTTGCGAAGAATTCCGAAATAGAGCTTGCCAGCCCACAGGTACCACAAACGCGGGTCCAAAGAACTTGATGCGTGATACCCACCGGATACAGCTTGCGAGATGAGTGATTCGAGTTTTGAGAGCGGGCCACCATTGCATTTAGGGCAGCATGGAATTTTTAGCTGCTTGTATGTTATCGACGTCCCGTTCAAGAGATCGATTTTCGAGTTCCACAAATCGTAGCGGGACTGAAGCCACTTGGGGAATACGTGTTCGGCCGTGATTGAATCTGGTCTCG
>DGQR01000185.1:23957-25170 GCA_002390825.1 Rhodoferax sp. UBA4409 | reverse complement strand
CTTGTCGTAGTGCTTTTCGTCCTTCACCAGCGTGGTGCGGGCCAGAAAGTAGAAGTCATCAATACTGTAGCCGCTGGCTTCTGCTTCATCATCCACCGGCTGCGTGTTGGGCCCGACCACTCCTTTTTGCAATGCTTCCAGCAGGGTCAGGTATTCCTTGACCGAGACGGGTAGCTTGGCGGAGCGCAGGGTGTAGAAGAAGTCCAGCAGCATGGGGGTGCCCTCAGGTGCGCGGTTTGTCCAACAGGTACAAGAGCTGGGCCTTCACTTCAGGCCATTCGCCGCTGCGCAGGCTGTACATCACAGTGTCGCGAATGGTGCCGTCGCGGCGCAGGGCGTGGCCACGGATCACGCCATCCTTTTTTGCGCCCAAGCGCTCGATGGCGGCTTGGGACGCGAAGTTGAAGTTGTCGGTGCGCCAGCCCACTACATGGCAGCATAGCGTCTCGAAGGCGTGGGTGAGCAACAGCAGCTTGGAGGTGGTGTTGACGTGGCTGCGCTGGCTGCCTTTTGCGTACCAGGTCCACCCGATTTCGACACGCTTCACTGCCGGAGCGATGTCGTGGTAGCTGCTGCAGCCCAGCACCTTGCCGGTGGCCGTTTCGGTGACGGCGAAGGCAAAGCGGTTGCCAGCCTCGCGCATGGCGAGCGCGTCTTCGATGTATTTGCGGGTGTTTTCCGGCTCGGGGACCGAGGTCACGCGGATTTTCCAAAGTTCACCGTCCGCGGCGGCGGACTTCAGTCCGGCTTCGTGTTCCAGCGCCAGCGGAAGCAAAGTGATGCCGCGGGCACTCAGGGTGACGGGTTCGACGAATGCCATGGGCTTAGTCTGCCTTGTCCTGGTTGCGATTGCGCCAGCGGCGCGCAGCCTGAAGGCCCAGTCCCCCGCCAACACCCACCAGCACAATGCCGCCGATGCTGGCGGCTCCGTAGCCCTGCGCGAATACATCAAGTCCTAACAAGCGGCCCAACCAGAAGCCCAGTAGTGCTCCACCCACAAAGCCTATGGCGTCGGATAGGCCTTCAATCAACGGATTGTTTTTCATCGGGTATGGCTCAGCGGTTGTGGCGTTGCATGAACATCAGCTTTTCAAACAGCGTGACGTCTTGTTCGTTCTTCAGCAGTGCACCCACCAGCGGGGGCACAGCCATTTTGTCGTCCTTGCTTTGCAGGGCTTCGGCAGGAATGTCTTCGGCCAGCAGCAGCTTGAGC
>DGQR01000185.1:23246-23803 GCA_002390825.1 Rhodoferax sp. UBA4409 | reverse complement strand
CTTGAGCCAGTCCAGCAGTTCGCTGGTGGATGGCTTCTTCTTGAGGCCTGGCAGGTTGCGCACCTCGAAGAAGGTTTTCATGGCGGCGCTGACCAGCTCTTTTTTCAGGCCGGGGAAGTGCACATCCACAATGCTCTGCATGGTGGCCGCGTCCGGGAACTTGATGTAGTGGAAGAAGCAGCGGCGCAAAAATGCGTCGGGCAGCTCTTTCTCGTTGTTAGAGGTGATGAACACCAGCGGCCGGTGTTTGGCCTTGATGAGCTGGCGTGTTTCGTAGCAGTAAAACTCCATGCGGTCGATCTCGCGCAACAGGTCGTTCGGGAATTCGATGTCGGCCTTGTCGATTTCGTCAATCAGCAGCGCCACGGGCTGGTCGGCGGTGAAGGCTTGCCACAGCACGCCCTTGATGATGTAGTTGTTGATGTCTTTGACGCGCTCACCGCCATCCACATCCGAGAGCTGCGAGTCGCGCAGGCGGCTCACGGCATCGTACTCGTACAGGCCCTGCTGGGCCTTGGTGGTGGACTTGATGTGCCACTGCAGCAAGGGCATGCCCA
>DGQR01000185.1:0-23154 GCA_002390825.1 Rhodoferax sp. UBA4409 | reverse complement strand
ACCGACAGCATCAGGTCCTGGGTGGCAACGTAGTTGGAGGTACCGGTGAATTTCATAGCAAAAGCGTCTGTGTTGCTGCTTGATAGCGATCAAACATAGGGGTTCTACGGAGGGCCTTCTCGATATAATGGTTTCACAAAACCACCACGTCATCACTCTGTGATTGTCATCGCAAAATGAACAAACTTCTCTTGTCGCTGTCCGCCGCGCTTGTCGCTTCTGTGACCGTTTTCGCTGCTCATGCTGAGGGTGTGCAGGGTGACGTGAAGGCGGGAGCCAAAAAGAACGCCATGTGTATTGGCTGCCATGGCATCGTGGGTTACCAGTCCAGCTTCCCTGAAATCCACAAGGTCCCCAAGATTTCCGGGCAAACCGGCCAGTACATTGCGGCCTCCTTGAATGCCTACAAGAAGGGCGAGCGCAAGCACCCTTCCATGAAGGGTATCGCCGCCTCCTTGACCGACCAAGACATCGCGGACTTAGCGGCTTATTACGAAGCCAGCGGTGTGGTGGCCGGTGCCCCTGCATTGGGCAAAGCGCCGGCAGCCTCTGAAAAGATCAACGCACTGCTGACCAAGGGTAACTGCGCCTCCTGCCACGGCGAGTCTTTGAGCAAGCCGATCGACCCGACGTACCCCAAAATTGCCGGCCAGCACAGCGATTACCTGTTTGTTGCGCTCAAGGCTTACAAGGTTGAGGGCAACGCCAACATCGGTCGTGGCAACGCCATCATGGGTGGTATCGCCAAGCAGTTCAGCAACGCTGAACTCAAAGAGCTGGCGAATTACGTGGGCTCCTTGCCCTCCGATTTGCAAGTGGTGCCGCAAAACCGATTCAAGTAATCTCGTCTGCCTCACACAACTCAAAGCCGCTGTTTCAGCGGCTTTTTGTTTGGGTGCGCCTTAAATCCGTACCGGGTGGATCGGGATGACAGGCTTGTCTTGCCCGCCCGCGACGTAGTAGCTGGGGCATTGGTATCGGGCGATGTCATGGCCGTGGAGCGGAAACGAACCACAGTTGGACCAACGGCGCAGAGGGGAGTGGTAGATACCGCACTGAAATTTTTCCGCGCCTGCAGGCTCCAGAAACATGCATTGGTGGTTCATGCAGCAGTTGCCGCACTGCACGCATTCACCTTCAATGTGCTCCGGCACTTGTTTCACCTGGCCGGCCACATCCCGGAAGTAATGCAGGGCAGGGCCCTGCTGCAGGGCCTGGATGTGGGTCAGCGTTTTGCGCATGGTGGTCCGGTAGCGGAGCAGGTATCGCCGCCGCCAAAACACCAGGCTGGCTAAGGCCGGAGCCACCGGAACGCTGAGATACGCGCAGCCAATCAACGCGTGGGTAGCCCAGTGGGCAAGTCGGTGTCGCAAGGCAGGCTCCGGTAGCAAGTTTCGCAGCATGCTAGGGACGGATTGCGGCAAATCCATGACACGGCCGCGTTACGAGGGCGTGTCACGCAGGCTTCATAACCCACGGGCAGCATGCGCAGCTTTACTCTCCGCAACGCCATGCCGAACTCCAGCCGCCCCATGCCCCGAGCGTTCTACTTGTTGTTGGGTGTTCAATTCCTCTCCACGCTTGCGGACAACGCGTTTTTGATTGTGGCGATCGCCCGCGTGATGGAGTTGGCAGAGGCGGATTGGCGGATACCAATGCTCAAAATCGGCTTCACCGTGTTCTATGTAGTGTTGGCACCGTTTGTGGGGCCTGCGTCAGATGCATTCCGCAAGGGGCGGGTGATGGTGTTGTCCAACGCCTTCAAGGTGATTGCCATGTTGCTATTGCTGCGGGGGGCGGATCCTCTGCTGGCGATTGCAGTGGCGGGGTGGGGTGCCGCCCTTTATGCGCCTGCGAAATACGGGTTGATGACCGAGTTGCTGCCTCCTGCAGCGCTGGTGCGTGCAAATGGATTTTTTGAGGGAGCCACGGTGTGTGCCGTTATCTTGGGTACGGTTCTGGGGGGACTCTTGATAAGCCCTTTGTTGCTAGCTTGGCAGCCCGCTGAGGGCAGTGCTTACGCGGGGGGCATGGTGGTCTTGCTGCTGTTGAACAGCATCGCCATGGTGGTGTGCCTCTGGATCCCCGATAGCGGTGCCCGCTACGACGCTCATTCGATTCATCCGCGTATTTTGGTGGTGCGGTTCTGGCGCGAAAACCTGGTGCTCTGGCGCGACAAGGTCGGGGGCATGTCCATGGCGGTGACCACCTTGTTGTGGGGGGTAGGCGCTACGCTGCAACTCGTGGTGTTGCGTTGGGCGCACGAGGCGTTTGGCCTGCCTCTGGATCAAGCCGCCTACCTGCAAGGAGTAACCGCCCTGGGGGTGGTGGTCGGCGCCATCGCTGCAAGCCGCTACGTGGTGCTGGAGCGGGCCGTCCATCTGTTGCCGCTGGGGCTGTTGCTGGGTGTCGTGATACCGATGATGCTGTGGGTACAGTCGATTTATGCCGCCGCAGTACTGATGATCGTGGTGGGCGCCATGGCGGGGTTTTTTGTAGTCCCCATGAACGCGCTGCTGCAGCATCGGGGTTACACCTTGCTCACAGCGGGGCGCTCGATTGCGGTGCAGGGTTTTAATGAAA
Organism: Rhodoferax sp. UBA4409; assembly: GCA_002390825.1. Taxonomy (GTDB): domain Bacteria; phylum Pseudomonadota; class Gammaproteobacteria; order Burkholderiales; family Burkholderiaceae_C; genus Allorhodoferax. The sequence continues at coordinate 20,571 of DGQR01000185.1, read as the reverse complement.
ACGCAGGCATGCTGGTCATGCTGGTGGTCTATGCCGGTGTCACTGCGCTCAACTTGCCTTTGCACACCTTGATATGGGGCTTTGGCGTCATGGTGGTTGTGGGGATGGCGCTGGTGTGTGGGCTCTACCGCGGGCAATGGCGGCCGCAGCGGGTGGCGTGAGCGACGCCAAACTGTCAAAAAACCATCATCAAGCTGTTATGTGCGGTGCCTAGTCTCGGGTGTGTGAAAACCTCCGACGACCTCCTCATCGAGTCCTTCGCTCCGCAGCTCTCCAGTTTGCGGATTGCCGTCGTGACAGAAACCTTCCCCCCTGAAGTCAATGGCGTGGCCATGACGCTGGGGTGGCTTGTCAACGGCATGCTGCAAAAGGGCCACTCGGTGCAGGTGGTGCGACCACGCCAGCCGCGCGAGCAAGCCACCTTGCAGCACGAGGGGCTGGACGAAGTGCTTTCCAAAGGCGTGCCCTTGCCGGCTTACGGTGAGCTGCGATTTGGCATGCCCTCCAAAAGTCGCCTGATCAAACTCTGGGGTGAGCGCCGGCCCGACATCGTGCACGTGGTCACCGAAGGCCCGCTGGGCTGGTCCGCGGTAGCGGCGGCGCGCAAGCTGCAGCTGCCGATCACCAGCTCGTTTCACACCAATTTTCAGAGCTATTCGCAGCACTATGGCATTGGCCTCTTGAAGACGCCGATCGAGTCTTACCTGCGCAAACTGCACAACCGCACCCAAGCCACCATGGTGCCCACCCGCAGCCTTGTGCAGGACCTCAGCGCACGCGGCTACGAGAACGTGACCCTGCTGTCGCGTGGCGTGGCTTTGGAGCAGTTCGGCCCGCAACACCGCTCGGATGTGCTGCGCCGCCAATGGGGTGTGCAGGGCGATGAGCCCGTCATTTTGTTGGTGGGGCGCTTGGCCAAAGAGAAAAACGTGGGGCTGGTAGTGGCCGCGTTCCGTGCTATCAAGGCCCGGGTGCCGGATGTGAAGCTGGTGTTTGTGGGCGATGGCCCTCTGCGCAAAGCGCTGACCGAGGCGTGCCCGGAAGCACACTTTGCCGGTGTGCAAAAAGGCGGCGACCTCGCAGTGCACTATGCCTCGGCCGACCTGTTTTTGTTCCCCAGCATGACCGAGACCTATGGCAACGTGGTGCCCGAAGCATTGGCCAGCGGGCTGGCGGTGGTGTCATACGACTGTGCCGCGGCGCTCGAACTGATTGAAAGCGGCAACAACGGGGTGTTGGTGCCTACAGGCGACGACGTGTCTTTCGTCAATGCCGCAGTGCAACTGGCCGTGGACCCCGAACGTATCGCACGTTTCCGCGCGGCGGCTGCCAAGGCCGTGGCCGACCGCAGCTGGGATGCGGTGGCCGATACCTTCTTGAACACCTTGCGCTCGGTGCTGGAGCGCCACGGCAGACCTTTTGCGTCGGCCGCAGCGAGCAGGGCAAGCGCCTCAGGATTGCCAGCGAAGGAGCGGCTGGCCCATTCGCACGCGCGACCCTTGCTCTAAGCCTGCGTCGAGCACAAAGCCTTTGGGCGCCAGCACGATCACGGTGGAGCCATGCTGAAACCAGCCCATTTCCTGCCCGCGCTTAAAGCTTGCGTTACAGGCGATCTTTTTGGGGCCGGTGTATTTCAGGTGAAACAGCACATCCAGAAAGTGCAGCCGGATGCTGGCTACCAGCACCGCAGCCACCGGAACCAATGCCACCCGTTGCCCCTGCATCGGGCCGGGGCCGTTCAGTCGGGTACCGATGAAGGCACGCTCGTTTTTGCAGAACAGTTTTTCTACCCGCTTGAGGGCAATCGGGTTCACGTTCCAGGTGTCGCCGGAGAAGTAGCGCACTTCGTCCACGGTGCAGTTATGGGGGGCGTGGAAGCGGTGGTACATGCTGGAAGTAAGGCGCAAGGTCACAAAGCTGCCGTCGCGCCATTCGTCGATGTCCGCGTCCGGACCCAGCAGGTCTTCCAGGGTGTACGGAAAGCCCTTGGCCTGGAACACGCGGGTGCCTTCAATGGGGCCACTCGCACCCACGATGGCATCGACCGGGCTGGTCATCGCGTCAAGGTCTTGTGCCACGGGGCGGGCGCCGTCTTTGAGTTCGCGGGTGAAGCAGTCATGCATGCTGGAAAAGCGCTGCTTTTTGGCTTCGCGCAAGTCCAGGTCGCTGAAGAACTTCCAGATGCCGATAGAGGCATCACGCACCAGCGGCTGCTCGATCTTGCTGAACCACCCCAGAAAGCGGGTGAGCGCTTGCCGGGGAATGCGGTTGGTCAGCAGGAAGTTCAGGTCTTCCTGGCTGAGTATTTTTTGAATCTGTGCACGTAGTTGCATGGTGATTGTTGATAGTGAAGTTGGATTGAAAGGTGAATGTCGTGAATGAATCTCTAGAACTCCAAACCCTGCTGCTGGCCGGCGTGGGCACGGCGGCGGCCATAGCGGCTTTGCGCAAATTGAAGGCGCGCGCCGAGCTGTCGCTGGCCAAGCACCGCTCGCTGGCAGGCCATCCGCGCAATGCGCGTTTGTTGGCTTCTTTGCTGCCCAACTACAGTTACGACGAACACCAGGTTTTCGCCGTAGACGGCGCGCCAGTCGATGTGGTGGCACGTCGCAAAGCGGCCTTTGCCGCACTGGTACAAGGCATCGCACAGCGCTACCCCAAGACCCTGGAGGCGGGCGCTTCGGTCATTGATGGCTTGTCGGACATGCAGTTCGTCAGCGCCTACCGCGTGCCCTACCAGTTCAAGTCCATGGTCAAGCAGGGCTTGAAGATCGGTTCGTTTTTGCAGTCGTCCTCCGGCGTCACCGTGACCGATCTGGACGGCAATGTGTTCATTGACCTCACCGGCTCGTATGGAGTGAACCTGATGGGCAATGACTTTTACAAGGAGTGCATTGACGAAGGTGCAGCCATCGCCCGCGACCTGGGCCCGGTGCTCGGGGCTTACCACCCGGTCATGGTGGACAACGTGCAGCGCTTGCGCAAAGCCTCGGGCATGGATGAGATGTCTTTCCACATGTCCGGTACCGAAGCGGTGATGCAAGCGGTGCGCCTGGCCCGCTACCACACCGGCCGCAAAAAGCTGGTGCGTTTTTGCGGCTCTTACCATGGCTGGTGGGGCGATGTGCAGCCCGGTATCGGCAACCCGATGACGGCTAAAGACACCTTCACTTTGTCCGAGATGGGCGAGGGCACTCTGCGCGTGCTGCGCAAGCGCCGTGACATTGCCTGTATCTTGATCAACCCCTTGCAGGCCCTGCACCCCAATATGCCGGCGCCCAGCGACGGCTCTTTGCTGGACGGTTCGCGCAAAGCCGGGTTCGACAAAGCGGCCTACGCCGCGTGGCTGCAAACCCTGCGCACGATTTGCGATGAGCGCGGTATTGCGCTCATCTTTGACGAGGTGTTTGTTGGCTTCCGCCTGGCGCCCGGTGGCGCACAGGAATATTTCGGTGTGCGCGCCGACATGGTGACTTACGGCAAGACGCTGGGCGGCGGGCTGCCCATTGGTGTGCTGTGCGGCAAGCGCGAATGGATGCGCCGCTTCCGTGAAGACGCTCCTGCCGACATTTGCTTTGCCCGCGGCACGTTCAATTCGCACCCCTATGTGATGGGCGCCATGAATGCCTTTCTGCGCAGGCTCGAAACACCCGAGGTACAAGCGCTCTACACCGATCTGGACGGTGTCTGGAACCGCCGCGCATCGCAGCTCAACCATGCCATGGAGGCGGCAGGGCTGCCGGTACGCGTGGCCAACCTGTCGACCATCTGGACAGTGACCTACACGCAGCCCGGCTGCTACCACTGGTTGTTTCAGCACTATTTGCGTTTGCAAGGGCTGGCCTTGAGCTGGGTGGGAACCGGTCGCATGATCTTCAGCCTGAATTTCAGCGATCCGGACTTTGAGGAGGTAACCCGCCGGTTTGTGGCGGCGGGTCAGGCGATGCAGCAGGATGGTTGGTGGTGGACCGATGGCGCCCAGACGCACAAGGTCATCAAGCGCCGCATCCTGCGGGAGATGCTGGCCGCCAAGTTCTAAGCCGCAGAGGGCCGGAACCTGGCAACGGGTTCCGGTCAGGTGGGGGCGTGGTCCATATTGCCGCGGGGCTCAATGAGTTCGCCGCGCATCAGGGCCAAAGGTGCTTTGTAGTAAAGCTTGATGTCGTGGAAGGGGTCGGTGATGATTTTGGTCATCCACACCAGACCGGACATCACGTCTTTGATAAAGAAAAGGTGCACGGTGCGGAAAATCAAGCCACCCACGCCCACGGCCAGCCAAAGTTCGCCGGTGTGACGGGCAAAGGCTTCAAAGCCGGTGGTGGCCTCGTAGTAGCCGAACAGGGTGGGGTCGATCCAGAGCATCACCGGGGCTGCGGCCCAGATGGCCATGAGCACCACTTTGCGCTGCAGGTTGTAGCCGACCTTGATCTCTTCTTTGTATTCGTGGGTGGCCTTGTTGACCTCGTCATAGCCCCGCGGTTCAAAGAAAAAGTGGCCGGATTGGCGGGCCGTCATGGAGATAAGCCAGGCGACCAAAGCCGCCATGGCGGGGTCTTTGAAGAGCAGCGCATAGGCCACCACAAAGCTGATCGCGCTGACCAAGTGCAAAGACTGGTTGATGCGGCTGTGGTGGTAATAGCGATGGTCATCCCAGCGCTGGATTTTGAGTTGCTTAAAAAATTCCTGCATGGACGGAGTCTCCTGTAAACAGAAGATTCATGCTATCGCCGCATGATGGCAGCGGCGTGACAAGGTCCATGACAGTTGCGTGAAAGCGCAGACTCAGTCTTTGGTGGCGTGGCGCTGCACGCAGTCAATATAGGCATTGCCGTCGGGTGGCCGGCCGGCCCGCTGGCTTTCCCAGAGCATGGTGCCCAGGCACTCCATGGTTTCGTGGTGGGCCTGGTGCAAAGAGTTCCGCTTGTGGGTCAGCAGCTCCACCGCCTGCCGGATGCCCCGCGGCTGGTCGATGCTGCACTGTTCGCTGATCGACAAATGCATGCTCAAGTGCAAAAAAGGGTTGGTGCGCCCTTCGGTCGCCTCGTACACCGTGGCCAGCGCGGTGTCCAGATCGGCAAAGTCTTCGCGGTATTCGGGGTGCTCGTCCATCCATTGCGACGCTATGATTTCAATAGCTTCAAGTGATTGGCCCGCCTTGGCTTTGGCGTAGGTGGAGCAGAAAAATCGACGTACGTCTTCTTGGGATGGATTGAACATGGGCTCAAGGTTAGCACGGTGAGAATTAGTCCACCCACCGGGTGGTATCTCGTTTTTCCTGGTCTGCCCGCTCTTGGGCCATTTGCTCTTCGAGTTGCTGGCGGCCTTGTTTGATGGTGGCAATCAGCTTGCTGCGGTCTTTGAAGTGAGGGCGCATTTTTTCAAACAAGGCGAGGTTGTGGTGCCGAAAGCGCATGGCGGTCTGGCGTGCCGCATGGGCGGGTTGGCCCAGTAACTGCAACACGCTGCGGGCGCTGCGCAGGCTCGACTCAAACAACTCTCGCTCCACGAGCGTGACACCGCGCTCGCGCAGCTGGTTCCAGTGGGTAACGTCCCGGGCGCGGGCCACGATGTGCAGCCCGGGGAAATGGGCCCGCACTAGATCGACCACCGCTAGCGATTGCTCCACATCATCCACAGCGACGACCAGCACTTTCGCCTGCTCCGCGCCAGAGATGCGCAGCAAATCCAGCCGGGTTGCATCTCCGTAAAACACGCGGTAGCCCAGCTTGCGGGCGACTTCGACCATTTCGGCATCGTGGTCCAGCACGGTGGTGGAGATGCCTTCTGCCAACATGACCCGGCCGACAATTTGCCCGTAGCGCCCGAAGCCGGCAATGATGACAGGCGCATCCTGCTGCTCTGAGATTTCCTCAAGGGGCGTGCCGCCAGAACCGGCAAAGCGCGGCAGCAACAGGCGGTCTACCGCAACCAGCACCAAGGGGCTCAGCAGCATGGAAACCGCGACCGCACCAATCAGCAGCGACGCAGTCTCGGCCGGAAACACGTGGGCTCCGGCCGCGGCCTGAAACACGACAAATGCGAACTCACCCCCTTGAGCCAACAACAAGGTGAACACCGGGCGCTCGGCCAATGGAAGTTGGATATGGCGTGCCAGGGTGTAGATCACGGCGCCCTTCACCGCCAGAAAGCCGAACACCACGAGGGCCATCGCGCCCGGGGATTCGCGCAGAACGCCAAAGTCGATGCTCATGCCCACTGCAATAAAAAACAGCCCGAGCAGCAGGCCCTTGAAGGGCTCCAAGTCGGTCTCCAGCTCGCGCCGGTACTCGCTGTCTGCCAGCAGCACGCCCGCCAGAAAGGCGCCCAAGGCCATGCTCAAGCCGACCAGCAGCATCAGGGCGGAGATGCCGACCACCAGCAGCAAGGCGGCTGCGGTGAATATCTCTGGTGTGTTGGAGCGTGCAATCCAGCGAAACAGGGGTCGCAACAACAAGCGCCCACCCAAGATGATGCTGGCGGTAACTGCTATGATTTTAATAGCTGCTTGCGCATATTCAACGGGCGCTAGCTCACTGTTTTGTCCTGAAGCAGCGCCGAGCAAAGGTAGTAGCGCGAGGATCGGAATGGCCGCTACATCCTGGAACAACAAAATGGAGAAGGCCGCCTGGCCGCTGGGCGTGGGGAGCAGGTTGCGCTCTTCCATCACTTGCAGGGCGATGGCGGTGCTCGACAGTGCCAAGCCGAGCGCGCCCACCAGACTCAAGCGCCAGCCCACGCCACAGGCCATGGCCACGAGCATCAAAAGCGCGGTGCAGCCCAGCACTTGCATCGCCCCCCAGCCGAAAATGGATCGGCGCAGGCTCCAGAGCCGACGCGGCTCCAGCTCCAGGCCCACCAGAAACAGCATCAGCACCACGCCGAACTCGGCAAAGTGAAGAATGTCTTCCACATTGGTGACCAGGCCTGCGCCCCAGGGGCCGATCGCGATACCGGCGGCCAGGTAGCCAATGATGGCGCCCAGCCCCAGCGCCTTGGAGATCGGGACCGCGATCACTGCGGCGCTCAGGTAAATCAGGCTGTTGAGCAGCCAAGCGGGTGCGTGCTCCATCTCAGTGCTCCCCTGCGGGGCGGTCCTGCTCCGGCACTTCGCAGGCCGCACAGTCCGCCAGGTCGTCTAGCTCCGGCCAGTGCGGGTAGGTCTGCAGCCGTTCGCGGAAGGTGTTCACGTGCTCGGTTACCAACGCTGCAGGCGCGCTATGGGCGCCATGCAGTACCATGGGTGGGAGAAAACGCATGCCGCACAGCGCCGCGGTCTGTTCGTAGGGTGGCAAAAAGGCGTCAAAAAAGTAGCGGTTGTAGCCCTGCGGGTGGTACGACGATTCCGCCCCGCCTGTGCTGGCCACCAGCCAAAGGTCTTTGCCTTTGAGGGCATTCGCGCCCTGTCCATACGCCCAGCCATAGCTCAGCACTTCGTCGACCCAGAGCTTGAGCAGGGCGGGCATGGAGTACCACTGGACCGGGTGCATCAGCACGACCAGTTGGGCCGCCTCGAGCTTGGTTTGCTCGGCCTGTACCTCGATCGCGTAATCGGGATAGGTTTCGTACAAGTCGCACACGCTCACGCCTGCGGTGGTGGTTGCAGCGGTGTGCAGCTGGCGATTGACCCGCGAGTCGCGCCAGTTCGGGTGCGCCGCGATCACGTAAATGGGAGAAGGTTGGTTTTCATTGACCATGCCGATAACATAGCGCAGTTATTTGCAGGAGACTTTGTTTATGCCCGTGGTTGTTGTTGCGAATCCCAAAGGCGGGGTGGGAAAGTCCACGCTGTCCACCCAAATTGCCGGGTATTTCGCGTCCCAAGGGCACGCCGTCATGCTGGGGGACGCCGATCGTCAGCAATCCTCGCAGCTCTGGTTGAGTTTGCGCCCGGCCGCGGCCAAGCCGATTACCGGCTGGGCCTTGGGCGCCGATGGCATCGCCAAGCCGCCCAAAGGCACCAGCCACGTGGTGTTGGATACCCCTGCCGGCCTGCACGGCAAGCGATTGAAAGAGGTTTTGAAGATCGCGACCCATGTGGTCGTGCCCTTGCAGCCCAGTATTTTTGACATTTTTGCGACCAAGCCTTTTTTGGATGAGCTGGCTGCCAGCTCGCGGGCCGACAAATTCAAGGTGGGCATTGTCGGGATGCGGGTCGACGAGCGGACATTGGCTGCCGAGCAGCTCCAACACTTTGTCACCGGCTTGGGCTTGCCGGTGCTCGGCTCGGTGCGCGATACCCAGAACTACATCCAGACGACAGCGCGAGGGCTCACCATATTCGACGTGGCGCCAGGCAAGGTCGAGCGCGACTTGCAGCAGTGGCAGCCGATTTGCGACTGGTTGAGTAACTGACCCGCTGTCACCCGGGCTACATGCGCCCTGGCCACCACTGGCTAGAGTTTGTGCATGAAAATTTTTGACACACTGGCGGAGTTGTCCGCCCAAGTCGGCACCACGGTCGCAGTCAGCGACTGGCTCACCATCAGCCAGACTCAGATCGATTTGTTTGCCCAGGCGACGGGAGACCACCAGTGGATCCATGTGGACCCGGTGCGCGCGGCGCAAGGGCCTTTTGGCGCCCCGATCGCGCATGGCTTTCTGACCTTGTCTTTGATTCCCCGGTTTATGGAGTCCAGCCTGGCGGTGATCGAGGCCCGCATGGGGGTCAATTACGGGCTCAACAAGGTCCGCTTTGTGTCACCGGTGCCGGTGAACAGCCGGCTGCGTGCCCATTTGAAGCTGCTGTCAGCTGAGCCGATTGATAACGGGGGTGTCCAGCAAAGCTGGGAAGTCACGATCGAGCGCGAAGGGGCTGCCAAGCCTGCTTGTGTGGCAGAGGCCTTGGTCCGTCAGTACCCTTGAGCCACCCGGTGGGGTGCGCCGTCTGGCGTCAGCTGCCGAAACCGTTTTGGCGCCAAGCCTCGAACACGGTGACCGCCACCGCATTCGACAGGTTGAGGCTGCGTTGGTCCGGCCGCATGGGCAGGCGCAAGCTGCGCTCGGGGCTGAACGAAGTCCGTACAAAGTCAGAAATTCCCTTGGTTTCTGAGCCGAAGACCAGCCAATCCCCTGCTCGAAACGCGACCTCAAAGGGGCTGCGTGTTCCTCGGGTGGTGAGCGTGAAGAGGCGCTCAGGATCGGGTTTCTCATCCTCCAAAAACTGCTGCCAGCTGGCATGCCGCTTGAGTTGAGCGTACTCATGGTAGTCCAGGCCTGCGCGCCGCATGTGCTTGTCGTCCATCGAAAAGCCCAATGGCTCCACCAAGTGCAATTGGCAGCCGGTGTTGGCCGCCAGCCGGATCACGTTGCCGGTGTTGGGCGGAATTTCTGGTTCAACTAAAACAATATGAAACATGCCGTGATTGTCTACGCTCCAGCATCCCCCCGGGCTGTGCGCGCAAACACCAGTGCCGTGATGTGCGGAGCGCCGGCACGCTGCAAGACGACGCTTGCGGCGGCCATGGTGGCGCCACTGGTCATCACGTCGTCTACCAAGATGATGTTTTTGCCTTGTAAGTGCGCGCCGCAGTGCGGCTCCATGGCAAAAGCGTGCTGCAGGTTGTGTTGCCGCTCTTCGCGTGACAGTCCACTTTGTGCCGGGGTGTGAAAAAGGCGCAATAACCAATCCTCCCGCACTTTGGCAGGGCTCAGGTGGCGGGCTAATAGCGCGGATTGGTTAAAGCCCCGCTCCAGCAGCCGTTCCCGGGCCAACGGCATCGGGATGACCCAGTCAGCCGCTTCCAAAGCGGGTTCTACCCAAGGCGCACTCCGCATGATGGTGGCGAAGTGGCGCGCCCAAGCCGGGTTGCCTTGGAACTTGAAGTCCGCAATCAGCCGGTCCCACGGGTAGCCATAGTCCACGGCCGCAAGCGTTGCATTCCATACGGGCGGTGTGTCAGTGCAGGCTCTACAGTGATGCAAGGTAGTCGGGATGGCGAGCGCACATACCGCGCAGCGGTGTACCGGCTGGGCAAATGCGTGCACACAGTCTTCGCACACTGGGTGCGAGGGCCATGATCTGCAAACACGGCATACGCTGGGTACCTGGCGGCTTAACCCTTGGAGCAAGGCGCTGAACATGGGCCCAATATACTCGCGCACCGACGATTTTCCTGGCCATGACTGATCACAAGCCCCCCACCATTGACCCGGTTGCCGCAGCCCGTTGGGCTTATGCGCCGGTGGAGTCCGCCCCTTGGCTGCATGAGGAGATCGCCCGCCGCATGGAGGACCGGTTGCAGTGGATCGTGCAAAAACCGGCAACGTGGTTGGATTGGGAGCCCTCGCGGGGCGGCTATGAAGGGCATTTGCTGGTGCAAAAGCGCTATCCCAAAGCACAAAGCTACGTATGCGAAAGCACCTCTGCCAGGCAACTGCATTCGCGGAAGATCCTTACACCGGCGTGGTGGAGTCCCGGGCGGTGGACGGGCGCCACGCCCCGGTTTGAAAAAGCGGCAGATCCGGTGCAAATGTTGTGGGCCAATATGGCGCTGCACATGGCGGCGGACCCACAGGCTTTGATCCGAGAGTGGCACTCCCACTTGGCTGTCGACGGGTTTGTCATGTTTTCTTGCTTTGGCCCCGATACCTTGCGGGAGTTGCGTCGTGTTTTTGACGTGGCGGGTTGGCCGCAGCCGCATCACCAGTTCACTGACATGCACGACTGGGGTGACATGCTGGTGCATGCCGGCTTTGCGGAGCCCGTGATGGACATGGAGCGCATTACCCTGAGCTACTCGTCAGCGGAGCGTCTATTGGAAGAGTTGCGCGGTTTGGGGCGTAATTTGCACACGAACCGCTTTGCCGGCACCAGAACCAAGGGGTGGCGCAAAGATTTGTTGGCGCGGCTCACCCGCGAGCTGGGCATGGACGACGGACGCTTGACGATCACTTTTGAAGTGGTTTACGGGCATGCCTTCAAGCCTAAGCCTCGTTTGAAGGTCGCACCAGAGACGCGTGTTTCCTTGGGTGACATGCGCGCCGCCTTGAAAAACTAGGCAAAACCCCTACGGATTCCCCTTTGCGTGACGCCGGGCTGACGCCTGTCAAGTTCGTTACTGTCATACAATGTTAGGAACGAGGTGATGGCATATTCCCCCTCCAGTTTGGACTGAGTTTTTATCGACCCAGTTCATTTCGGGTGACACGCATGACGAATCCGGGTTTTCGCTTTGCGACAGTAGAAGGGCAACAGGTCCACTGGCTTCTCCGGCGGAATTGTTCCGTAACGCCCCTGCAGTTGGTATGGACTTATGTGGCGCTATGCGTAGTTTCCATTGGAATCGGGCTTTTCTTCTGGTTCCAGGGTGCAACGTTGGTGATTCCATTCGCCTCCTTGGAGTTGATCGCAGTCGGGCTGGCCTTTTACGTGTACGCAAGGCATTCGACCGACGGAGAGCACATTGCGTTGCTGGACAACCGGCTCGTTGTTGAGCTGGAGTGTGGCGGCAAGCTGGAAAAAGCAGAGTTTCAAAGAGGCTGGGTCAGAGTTGAGCCTCGCGCGAGTGATACTTCGCTGATTGAATTGTCAGAGCGTGGGCGAACCATTCAGGTCGGGCGGTACATACGCCCGGAGTTGCGACCGCAGCTGGCTAGAGAGATTCGTTCGGCTTTGCGTGCTGCCTGAGGGCAGGCGTGAATCCGGTGCGGTGAATTATTTTGGGGCATCTAAAAGTGAACGAGATGAAGAACACAACGAACAAACTGGCTTCAATGCTGTGGACTGCCGGTGCTTTTGCCGGGACATCCCTCTTGACGCAAGCGCATGCTGTGAATGATTTGCCGGGCGGCCCAGCTGTTAATCAGCTGAATCTCGCACCCGCAGTCACCAAAATTGCCCAAGAGCAGCAATGGCTTCACTGGTTCATGTTGATCGTGTGCTCCGTGATCTTCGTGGCGGTTTTTGCCGTCATGTTCTATTCCATCTGGAAGCACCGCAAGTCGGTGGGTTACAAACCCGCTACCTTTCATGAGTCGGTCACAGTTGAAATCATCTGGACGATTGTTCCCTTCGTCATTGTGATTTTGATGGCGCTACCTGCTACCAAAGTGGTGGTCGCCATGAAGGACACCACCAATGCTGACTTGACGATCAAAGCCACAGGCATGCAGTGGAAATGGGGCTACGACTACATCAAGGGCGAGGGTGAGGGCATCGGTTTCGTATCTACCTTGGACAGCGACCAGCGGGCCTTGTCAGATGCTGGTGGCCCCAAGAAAGGCGAATCCATCGACAACTATTTGTTGAAGGTGGACAACCCATTGGTGGTGCCTGTCGACAAGAAGGTCCGCATCATCACTACAGCCAATGACGTGATTCACGCCTTCATGGTTCCTGCATTCGGTATCAAGCAAGACGCGATCCCTGGGTTTGTGCGTGACACTTGGTTCCGTGCTGAGAAAACTGGCGACTTCTATGGTCAGTGCGCTGAGCTGTGCGGAAAAGAGCACGCCTACATGCCCATTCATGTGAAGGTGCTCTCTGCAGAAGACTACTCCGCTTGGGTGGCCGGCGAGAAGAAAAAGCTTGCTGCCAAAGCAGACGATCCAGCGAAAGTTTGGGCCTTGGATGACATCTCCAAGCGCGGTGAAAAGGTTTATGCCCAGAACTGTGCAGCCTGCCACCAAGCTAATGGCAAAGGCGCTGGCCCCATCAAGGCTCTGGACGGCGCTGCCGTAGTGCTTGATGCTGACAAGAGCAAGCAAATCGCTATTTTGTTGAATGGTCAAAACAACGGCTCAATGCCCGCATGGAAAACATTGAGCGACACAGACATCGCTGCTGTGATCACTTACACGAAGAACAACTGGTCTAACAAAACCGGTCAGGTTGTGCAGCCCGCCGAAGTGCTGGCTTTGCGCAAATAAAGTCTTCAGGCAGAACGTAGAAATTTGAGAAGGACCTCACCATGAGCGCCGTACTAGACCACCACGATCACGCCCACGACGATCACCACCATGCCCCTACGGGTTGGCAGCGTTGGGTGTTTGCGACTAACCACAAAGACATCGGTACTTTGTACCTGTTGTTCAGCTTTACGATGTTGATCATCGGCGGCGTGCTGGCTTTGTTGATTCGCGCTGAGTTGTTCCAACCCGGCTTGCAACTGGTCAATCCCGAGTTGTTCAACTCGTTGACAACGATGCACGGCTTGATCATGGTGTTCGGCGCCATCATGCCGGGCTTTGTGGGTTTCGCGAACTGGATGATCCCGCTGCAAATCGGTGCATCCGACATGGCCTTTGCTCGCATGAATAACTTCAGCTTCTGGCTGATGATTCCTGCCGCGCTGATGCTGGTGTCTTCGTTCTTCATGCCTGGTGGCGCACCTGCTGCTGGCTGGACTTTGTACGCGCCTTTGACCCTGCAAATGGGTCCTTCGATGGATGCCGGCATTTTTGCAATGCACATCCTAGGCGCTTCGTCCATCATGGGTTCGATCAACATCATCGTCACCATCTTGAACATGCGCGCTCCCGGCATGACCCTGATGAAGATGCCTATGTTCTGCTGGACGTGGTTGATCACGGCCTATTTGCTGATCGCTGTGATGCCAGTGCTGGCTGGCGCCATCACCATGACATTGACAGACCGTCATTTTGGTACGAGTTTCTTCAACCCCGCCGGTGGCGGTGACCCGGTGATGTACCAGCACATTTTCTGGTTCTTTGGTCACCCTGAGGTGTATATCATGATCTTGCCGGCGTTCGGCATCGTGAGTCAGATCGTTCCTGCTTTTGCGCGCAAGAAGCTGTTTGGTTACGCCTCCATGGTGTACGCCACTTCTTCCATTGCAATCTTGTCTTTCATCGTGTGGGCTCACCACATGTTCACAACTGGCATGCCAGTTACGGGTCAGCTGTTTTTCATGTACGCGACCATGCTGATCGCCGTTCCTACGGCTGTGAAGATCTTCAACTGGATAGCCACCATGTGGCAGGGTTCTATGACCTTCGAAACTCCCATGTTGTTTGCAGTGGGCTTCATTTTCGTGTTCACCATGGGCGGATTCACTGGCCTGATTTTGGCCATGGCGCCCATCGACATCCAATTGCAAGACACTTACTACGTAGTGGCTCACTTCCACTATGTGTTGGTGGCGGGTTCTTTGTATGCGATGTTTGCCGGCTTCTACTACTGGGCACCTAAGTGGACCGGTGTGATGATCCCTGAGTGGAAAGGCCGTTTGCACTTCTGGTGGTCTCTGATTGCGTTTAACGTGACTTTCTTCCCGATGCACTTCTTGGGTCTGGCAGGTATGCCACGTCGCTATGCGGACTACCCGATGCAGTTCGCTGACTTCAACATGGTTGCGTCCATTGGCTCTTTTGCCTTTGGCTTGGCGCAGGTGTATTTCTTCTTTGGTGTGGTCTTGCCTGCCATGTTGGGTAAAGGCGAAAAAGCGCCCCAGAAACCTTGGGAGGCTGCCGAAGGTCTGGAGTGGGAAGTACCTTCTCCTGCTCCATTCCACACTTTTGAAAACCCACCCAAATTGGACGCTACTGCGACCAAGGTGGTCGGCTAATGTCTGAGCCTACCAATCAGAAAAAGGCGAACGCACGATTGGGGCTGATTCTGGCCTCTGTGGCGGCCGTCTTCTTCCTCGGGTTCATGGCCAAAATGATTTTGTTGGGGAAGTAGCATGGCCAATGTCCGCGCAAACCGGAAAATGATGGGCAAGCTGGCGGTGATCACTGTCAGCATGTTCGCCTTCGGTTATGCGTTGGTGCCTTTGTATCAAGCTATTTGTGAGATGACCGGGATCAATATCTTGGCCCTCGGTGAACAAGTGATCATGGGTAAAAAGGCCCCGCCGGTGAATTCACAGGTGGACACCTCCAGGAGCATCACCGTCGAGTTCGACGCCAACTCCCGTGGGCCGTGGGAGTTTCGCCCGGCTCAGCGATCCATGGTCGTTCACCCCGGCGAGATGACCACCGTGGTCTATGAATTCCAGAACGTGCAAAACCGCCGGATGTCAGCGCAAGCTATCCCCAGCTACGCACCGATGCAAGCCTCTGCGCACTTCAACAAGCTGGAGTGCTTCTGCTTTAGTCAGTACACCCTGGAGCCAGGCGAGAAGAAGTCGTGGCCGGTGGTCTTCGTCATTGATCCCAAACTGTCGAAAGACGTAACGACGATTACTTTGTCGTATACCTTCTTTGAAGTCGGTGGGAAGACGCCCCCGGCCCCCGTGGCGGTGGTGAAGCCCTCGATTGATGAGTCTGCAGGTTCTTGATGTCACAAGAAGCCACATCAGGGAAGGTGTCGTTTCTGACCAGTGTGAAGCTGGTGGCTTGGTCTTTTTTGGGGATTCGCAGTAGCAAAGGTTATCGCGATGATCTGTCCAAGGTGAACCCTTTGCATGTGGTTCTCGTGGGTTTGATAGCCGCCGTGCTTTTGGTGGTAGGGCTGATCAGTCTAGCGAAGTGGGTGGTAGGCGCTTAAGTTTGCGCCACCTCAGTGTAAAGATTCGGATTTGAGAAGAAATGGAGAAGAAATGAGCTCAGCGACACACGGCACAACGCCTTATTACTTTGTGCCCGGCCCCTCCCGTCACCCTGTGATGGCGTCGGCCGGTTTGTTCTTCGTGATTCTCGGCGCTGGTCAGTGGATCAACGGTTCTGCTTGGGGCAAATACTCTTTGATGCTGGGTATGGTCTGGTGGCTGTTCGTTCTGTATCAATGGTTCCGCGACGCCGTCATGGAGAGCGAAGGCGGCCAATACGGCCGGAAGATCGACATCTCCTACCGCTGGAGTATGAGCTGGTTCATTTTTTCCGAAGTTATGTTCTTCGGCGCCTTCTTTACTGCGCTCTGGTGGGCACGTTCACATTCGGTGCCTGCGCTCGGTAGCTTGGAAAATTCCTTGCTCTGGCCCGATTTCAAGGCTGTTTGGCCCAGTGTCGCTGCCGGCATGACTGCTTCCCCCGGCGGCATTGTCGAGCCCTTTACCACCATGGGTCCTTTCTGGCTGCCTACGATCAACACGGCACTGTTGTTGACATCGGGCGTCACTTTGACGATCGCGCACCACGCCTTGATTGACGGTAACCGTTCAAAGACGATAGCCTTCATGTGGGCGACTGTCTTGCTGGGTGTGACCTTCTTGTTCGTTCAAGGCTATGAGTATTACCACGCATACACCGCTTACAACTTGAAGCTGAATTCCGGGGTGTTCGGTTCGACCTTCTACATGCTGACCGGCTTCCACGGTTTCCACGTGCTCGTGGGTATGTTGATGTTGCTGTTCATCACACTGCGTCTGCAAAAGGGCCACTTCACTCCCGAGCGCCACTTCGGCTTTGAAGGCGCTGCTTGGTACTGGCACTTCGTGGACGTGGTCTGGTTGGGACTCTACGTGCTGGTTTACTGGTTCTGATCGTGCACACCACAAAAAAGGCACCCTCGGGTGCCTTTTTTGTTTCAGTCACAATCAGCGGCCTTCAGGAATACCTGTCGGATGGATGTAGCCCAGCTTCCAAGCCACCAAAATACAAAGAAATAAGAACACGGATACACCAACACGCAAGCCCAAGGCGCGGGCCATATTTTTCGATTTTGCGTGCTGGGAATTTCCGCCGCGCAACATGAAATAGAGGGCGGCTCCCAAGCTACCCAGAATTGCAACAAAGGCCAAGATTGCGAGATAGGTCATGAAAGGCATTATTACGTGAATAGGAATACGCGCTGGTGGATGATGGCAATAGCCGCTTTTCTGTCTGCTGCGCTGACACTATCGCTTGGCTTTTGGCAGTTGCGTCGTGCGGCCGAAAAGCAGGATTTTGTCCGTGCAATGCAAGCCGCCCAAAACGCAGCCCCCCTGGTCGGAGACGATTGGATCAAGGGCAAAGACCCCTCGTCGGTATTGCATCAATCGGTTCAACTACGCGGGCAATGGATCGCTGACCGCACCGTTTTTTTGGATAACCGGCAGATGAATGCCAAGGTCGGCTTCTATGTGCTTACGCCTTTGCGTATCCAGAACACCGACACTGTGGTTATGGTCCAGCGTGGCTGGGTCCCGCGTAATTTTGTTGATCGCAGCCAACTCCCGGTGGTCGAGTCGCCTGTGGGGACGGTGGCTGTCACCGGTCGAATTGCCTTGCCGCCATCCAAGCTTTATGAGATGGGCGACCCAAGCGTTGGGGCGATACGGCAAAATCTGGACTTGCCGCAATTTCGCCTGGAGACCGGGCTCGCACTTGCGACCCATGTGACGGTAGTTCAAACCGGACCAGCCTCTGAGGGGCTCTTGCGGGATTGGCCTGTCGTCAACGCCGGGGTCGAAAAACACCATGGTTATGCAGCGCAGTGGTTTGCACTCACCGCGCTGATTGTCGGACTGTTTGCCTGGTTTCAATTGCGACGACGCACTTCACTACCCAAGGATCCTGATTTCCATGTCTAGCCCGCAGATTCCTGATGACCGCCCGCTGGGACTGACCGTTCACTCCTTGCCAGAGCCTTCCGGCGAGCTTCAGACCCGTGCAGTCCATACGCGCGCCGGTCGCTGGCGCATGTTGGCTGTCATGCTGGTATGTGCCGCGCCAGTGATTGCATCGTATTTCACTTACTACGTCATCCGGCCCGAAGGGCGTCGCAATTTCGGCGAGTTGATTCAGCCGCAGCGACCTTTGCCGGCAGTAGCTGCTGCCAACTTGCAAGGTGCTCCGGTGCAACTTCCGGCGCTCAAGGGGCAGTGGCTCTTTGTGAGTGTGGCAGGTGGTGCGTGTGATTCCGCATGCCAACAGCATCTCTACCTGCAACGCCAACTGCGCGAGGGTCTGGGGAAAGAGAAAGACCGTCTCGATTGGGTCTGGCTGGTGAAGGATGAGGTGCCGGTATCTGCCGAGTTGCAGCCTGCACTAAAAGACGCCACCGTACTTCGGGTGCCCGGGGAGGCATTGGCCCAGTGGCTGCAGGCAGAGCCGGGCCGCCAGCTGGAAGATCATTTGTATCTGGTGGACCCTTTAGGCAACTGGATGATGCGTTTCCCTGCGGGCTTGAATGCGGAGACAGCCCTAAAGGTCAAGCGTGATTTAGACCGTTTGATGCGCGCCGCCCAGTTCTGGGATCGTGCAGGGCGCGAATAGGTACCACCATGGAAACAAGCTTGTACGACTTGAGCCCGCTCTTGCGGGTACTGGTGATCGGCGCCTTGATTGCCAGCGTGCCCGCACTCTGGGTCTATCTGCGCCACCGGGGCGGCACCGGCCCCAGCCGCTACCAAGCGTTGGTGGCGGTGACTCTGTTCCTCACCTTCGACCTGGTGCTCTTTGGCGCATTTACGCGGCTGACGGACAGCGGACTCGGGTGCCCTGACTGGCCCGGTTGCTACGGCAATGCCAGCCCCCTGGGCGCCAAACATGACATCGCCATGGCGCAGTCCCTTTTGCCCGAGGGTCCTGTGACCCATGGAAAAGCCTGGATCGAAATGGTCCACCGCTACATGGCAACCGGCGTGGGCGCATTGATCACGCTGATGACCGTCTGGGCCTGGCGGAGCTATAAGCGATCGCCTTCGACCGCAGTTAACCCATGGTGGCCCACCGTGACGCTGGTGTGGGTCTGTGTGCAGGGCGCTTTCGGTGCCTTGACAGTCACCATGAAGCTCTTTCCTGCGATCGTCAGTTTGCACTTGCTAGGGGGTTACACCTTGCTGGCACTGCTCGTGGCGCAAGTGGCCATGGGGCAACCCAAGAGTGTGCTGACCTCCCGCAGCCGGAAGTTGCCGCGTTCTTATGTGATCTGGACCGTAGCTGGCCTTGTCCTGTTAGTGCTTCAGGCGGCATCGGGTGCATGGGTCAGCACCAACTACGCGGTTTTGGCCTGTACCGAATTCCCGGGGTGCCAAGGCACCATGTGGCCGCCGATGGACTGGGCTGCCGCCCTAGAGTTTTGGCGCCCCTTGGGGCTGACCGCCTCTGGGGAGTCGCTGAGCTTTCAGGCCCTCACCGCAATACACATGGGACACCGCATGATGGCGATGCTCACCTTTGCCTTGTTGGGTGCCTTGGCTTGGTATTGGTACCGGCAGCCGGTGCTGAAACGGCCGGCGCTTTGGCTGTGCGCTTTGTTGCTGCTGCAACTGGCCACTGGCTTGAGCAACGTGGTACTCGGCTGGCCCTTGCTGGCCGCCGTCATGCACACAGGCGGTGCAGGCGCGCTGGTCATGGTGTTAGTGTGGGCGTGGGTCCGGAGCCGCAATGCGGATGCCGCCGGCTGATAGAACAAAAACCAGAGAATCCGAATGACTGTTGATATGGCCGCCCCCAAGCCCTCTGTGCTGGCGCAATTCCACGCCCTGACGAAGCCCCGTGTGATTCAGCTGATTGTTTTTTGTGCGCTCATCGGCATGGTGTTGGCTGTGCCGGGCGCGCCGACGGCAGCGCAAGTACTCCATGCCGCGGTAGCTTGCTTTGGCATTTACCTCGTCGCCGGCGCGGCGGCGGCGTTCAATTGCATCGTGGAAAAAGGCATCGACGCCAAAATGAAGCGCACTGCGTGGCGTCCCACTGCGAGAGGCGAGTTGAGCGACACCCAGACGCTGATCTTCTCAGCCATGCTGTGTGCGGCTGGCTCTGCCATCTTGTACCTCTGGGTCAACCCGCTCACCATGTGGCTCACCTTCGCCACCTTTGTCGGCTACGCGGTGATCTATACCGTGATCCTCAAGCCGCTGACACCTCAGAACATCGTGATCGGCGGCGCATCAGGCGCCATGCCGCCCGTTTTGGGTTGGTCGGCCATGACCGGGGATGTCGGCCCTGAAGCCCTGATCTTGTTTTTGATCATCTTTTTGTGGACACCTCCGCACTTCTGGGCCTTGGCCTTGTACCGCGTCGAGGACTATCGCAAGTCGGGGCTGCCGATGTTGCCCGTCACCCATGGCAGCGAGTTCACCCGCCTGCAAATACTGCTCTACACCTTCATGCTGCTGGCTGCGTGCTTGTTGCCCTTTGTTTACGGCATGAGCAGCTGGTTGTATCTCGTGGTGGCGGTGTGCCTGAGTCTGGGTTTTTGCTGGTATGCGGTGCGACTGTTGCGCAATTACTCGGATGAGCTGGCGCGTGCCACCTTTCGCTTTTCGCTCATTCACCTGAGTGTGTTGTTTGCGGCCTTGCTGCTGGATCATTACTTATTATGAAAAAACGTTCTGCTATTCGGTTGATAGCTACCAGCGCACTATTTGCGGGCGTTGGTGGCTTGTTGAGTGCTTGTTCTGAGTCCAAGCCCCAGTTTTCGTCGGTTGATGTGACCGGCGTGACCTACGCCAAAGACTTTGAGCTCACCGACCACAATGGGCAGGTACGCCGCCTCGGAGACTTCAAAGGCAAGATCGTGGTGATGTTTTTTGGCTTCACCCAGTGCCCTGACGTGTGCCCGACCTCCATGACCGAGCTTGCCGAAGTCAAAAAAGCGCTGGGGGCCGATGGAGACAAGTTGCAAGGCCTCCTTGTGACCGTGGACCCCGCACGCGATACGCCCGAGGTGCTCAAGGGCTACATGGAGAACTTTGATCCCACCTTCCTCGCGCTCTACACCACGCCCGACAAGCTGGCCGCATT
>DGQR01000238.1:1594-2758 GCA_002390825.1 Rhodoferax sp. UBA4409 | reverse complement strand
TGGTGGTGGAGTATAGCAGCACCGCAAACACTCATCCCGAAGGTGTGAGGCTTGTTGTCCTGAAAACACCCCCCGAATGAGGAAATCGGGGCGCTTCCAAGGTTTTGCTCTAACTTCCTCGCTGGTTAGGAGAAATTCCTGCCACCACGCGTGTCGGCCACTGAAGGCCAGCAGTCCTGGCAAGCATATAGCGCCATCTGTCGCGCACCAAGGCAAAGACTACCCAGGGGTTTAAAAATTTGGTAGACTTCCAGATCTTTTAAACCAAACCCTAGGAGGTATCATGATCGCAGATCGCATTCGGCAAGCACGATTGGCTGCTGGTCTGACCCTGGGTGCTTTGGGTGAAAAAGTCGGTGTCTCGCACACAGCGATCCAGAAGTACGAGAAGGGGTTGCTAACGCCTTCTTCCTCTCAACTCCTCAAGCTGGCGCGTGCCTGCGACGTCCGCACCGAATACTTCTTTCGCACCCACTCCGTCGAACTGCTTGAGCCAGAGTTCCGTAAAACGGCGGCCTTTGGCAAGACGGCACAGGATGCACTAAAGATCAAGGTCGTGGAGTTGGTGGAGAAGCGTGTGGAACTTCTCGGGGCTTTTCCAGAATTACCTCTATTGGTGTTCGCCCCTCCGGTCGGACTCCCTGAACACATCCAGGCGCTGGATGAGATCGAAGCACTTGCCGACCAGGCCCGCAACGCTTGGCAGTTGGGAATGAACCCCATTGGAGACCTCACAGACACCCTTGAAGGTCTTGGTCTGCTGGTCATTGTCGTTGATGAAGAACACCCAGGGTTCTCTGGCCTGACCGCCAAAGCCCGCACCGACGATGGTCGGGAATTCCCGATCGTGGCCGTCTCAAAACGGTGGCCAGGCGATCGGCAGCGGTTTACGCTGGCTCACGAACTGGGGCATTTGCTGCTTGAGGGACGGCTGGCTGTTGGCCTTGATGAGGAAAAGGCCTGCGACCGGTTCGCGGGGGCCTTCTTGGCACCACGCGTGGCCGTGCATCAATTGCTTGGGCAGCAGCGCCACGCGCTGGAGTGGCAGGAGCTCTATGTGCTCAAGCATGAGTTCGGCCTATCGATGTCTGGATGGCTGCAACGAGCCAAGCAGTGTGGCGTGATCACCGATGCTGCACATCTCATGATGTTCAAACGCTTTTC
>DGQR01000238.1:0-1495 GCA_002390825.1 Rhodoferax sp. UBA4409 | reverse complement strand
TACCGCGCTCTGGCAGAGCAATACATCTCTGAAGCCAAAGCAGCGGAACTGCTGGGCATCCCGATGATGCGCTTCCACAAAGAACGTCAGTTGGAGTCATCGGATGCGGTTGCTCATCAGTGATGCCAATATTTTGATCGACATGGAAGCCGGGGCGTTGATGGGCACGCTCTTTCAGCTTCCCATGCAGTTCGGCATCCCTGACCTGCTGTATTACGAAGAAATTGAACCGGGCAGCCCAGGACTTGAAAACCTGGGCCTACAAATCATGGAGGTCAGCGGCGACTTCGTGGCGTATGCCCAGCAGTTGCCAGCCCAGCACAATCATCTGCTTCCAGCGAAAAACGGTCCCAAGCCCAGTCACAACGACTACTTAGCTCTGGCACTTGCGAAGCAAGAGGTCTGCACCCTGCTGACGGGTGACACCAATTTGCGAATTGTCGCCAACAAGGAGCAGGTCAACGTCATGGGCACCATTGGGCTGTTGTGCGCCATGATTGAAAACCAGTTGCTGACGGTCGACGACGCCTTCAAGGCGCTTGACAGAATGAAGCTTGGTAAGCGCCGGTTGCCCTGGCCAGAAGCCGAAAAAATGCTCAACGCCTTGCGCTGAGCACAACATCCACGGCGACGGAACAGCCACTAATTTCGCGCACGTTCGATCTCCATACGTTTTGCTGTATGGAGATCACCGATGCCAATCAAATACTGCCGTTCCGGCCTTCTATTCTGACCAAGTCAGCCAACGAATCTAGGACCACTAAGACTGCTGGCGTAGCTACCAAACCAAAAAATTCTTAACGAGCGCCCTTGAGATCAGTAACGATCATTTTCCCCCCTTCATTGATGACCATGAATTCGACCTTATCACCAGGCTTCACATTGGCGAGTAACGCTTTGTCTTTGGCTGTAAACACCATGGTCATGCCGGGCATGTCCATGTGCTTAATGGGGCCGTGTTTGATGGTGACTTTGCCAGCCTCAAGGTCTATTTTCTTGACTTCGCCTTCGGTCATCGACGCAGCGGGCTGCGACATATCCATCTTGCTGTGATCCATGGTGGTCTGTGCCATGCTGCTCACAGGCAGCGCGATGCCCAAGGCCAAGGCGGAAACGGTGGTGATTTTCTGGATGATGTTCATGGTTATCCTCGTGGGTAGGTGTTGAAAACAGTGGTGCTGCCGTCGCGCTGGATTAGCAGCACCTGATACGCATCGCGTCGGTTGTCATAGGATGGACCGTCCATGCCTGGCGACCCAACCGGCATGCCTGGCACTGACAGTCCCAAGGCTTTGGGTTTTTCTTTGAGTAGGCGTTGGATGTCCGCAGCGGGCACGTGGCCCTCGATCACATAGCCCTGGATCAATGCCGTGTGGCAAGAGCCAAATTTCTGCGGCATACCAAGGCGTGCGCGTGCGGCGTTGTTGCCTTGATCAATCACAGTGGCAGCAAAACCATTCTTTTCGAGGTGCGCAATCCAGTCTTTGCAGCAGCC
>DGQR01000073.1 GCA_002390825.1 Rhodoferax sp. UBA4409 | reverse complement strand
AAGCCTGCAATGCCGATTGTTTCTTCACAACCCTCAGCTGATCGCGCCAGCGCCTGAGGCGTCACGGTTTCTGCATGTTTCTTCGTTTCGCTTCTTTCCTGTTGTTGCAGGGGCTGGGTGGTATTTCCGGCTATTTTTTAGTCCAACGGTTCGAGCCGCTCTGGGGTGCTTTGGCTGGGGCGCTCGCAGGCGGTTTCCTGTGGATGCTCTTGGACTCCGCACGCGGTTTTCGCCTGATGCGGTGGTTACAGGCAGGTGAGTCGACCGAACTGCATTTGGGTTTTGGCTTTTGGGGCGAAGTCGCGGACCGTACGCGCCGGCAAATGCGCTCACGCGAGCGCCGCGTCGCTGAAGGTGACACCAAGCTCCAGGACTTTCTGGCCGCGTTGCAGGCCTCACCCAACGGGGTGGTGTTGCTAGATGCTGCCGGTCGTATTGAGTGGTTCAACCAAATGGCGGGCCAACACTTCGGTTTTGATGCACGCCGTGACATGCTGCAGCATTTCGGCAATCTGGTGCGTGATCCGGGCTTTGCCAGCTATTACGCGGGTCAGGAATTCAGCCACGGGCTTGTGATGCCCGGGCGGGAAAACACAGGATCCAAGCCTGTTCAGTTGTCGGTGCATTTGCACCCCTACGGCGAAGGTCGCAATCTGCTGCTGTCACGCGACATCACCGCCTTGGAGCAAGCGGAGGCCATGCGCCGAGATTTTGTGGCGAACGTATCGCACGAAATTCGCACCCCTTTGACCGTCTTGGCAGGGTTTGTGGAAACGCTGCAGACCTTGCCCTTGGACGAGACTGAGCAAGGGAAGTACCTCGGCTTGATGTCGCAGCAGGCTTCGCGCATGCAAAGTCTGGTGGACGATTTGCTCACGCTGTCACGTTTGGAAGGAAGCCCGGCACCTTCGGGAGCCGATCTGGTCGACATGGTGCAGCTCTTGCAGCAATGCAAGCAGGAAGCCCACAACTTGTCGGTGTTGCTGTGGGGCAGAGCCCAGGACATCCAGTTCACAATAGCGGATGCAGTGGCCGTGACAGGTTCTGCGACAGAAATTCACAGCGCGGTGTTCAATTTGATCGGCAATGCGATCCGGTATACCCCCGCAGACAAAACGATCGTAGTGCAATGGCGCAAAACTGGTGACGGGGAAGCAGAGCTGTCAGTGCAGGACACCGGCCCCGGCATTGCGCCTGAGCATCTGCCCCGCCTGACCGAACGTTTCTACCGGGTGGACCGGAGCCGTTCACGGGATACCGGCGGCACGGGGCTGGGCTTGGCCATCGTGAAGCACGTGGCCCAGCGCCATGGCGCAGAGCTCTTGATTGAAAGCGTGCCAGGCCGTGGTTCTACATTCCGATTGCGTTTCAAGGCAGCCCGTTTACGCATGCATTGAGCGGGCCGCACCCCTAGGTTTCATTGTCGTTTCAGAATCCAGAACATCTCGGAACCCGCTACCGGGTGCTGTACCAAGGTGTGAGCACCCCAAATAGTGCGATCAACGCCTGCGGGCATTTCTGAATTTCGGGCAGGTTCGGTCAACATCCATTGACATGCTTTGGTGGTGTTGATCGGCTGAAGATCGATGCCACCATACCAACCTAAGGCGGCGGTTTGCGCTGGGTCCAGGTTCAAAACGATGGCACATTCCCCGGCTTGAATCGTGGCGCGCGTCTGTTTCACCATGGTCTTGGCACTTTGTGCATAGTCGAGCAAAGGCATCCAGAGGGTCATCAGCAACAGCCAGCACAGGGATGCGCCGCTTGCTGGCAGGACGAGACTTTTCCAGATGGCCGCGCGGTGCCTGCCGGCGCGCCAACGCACCAGCCAACCCCAGGCCAAGGTAGCCAACACGGCAAAGGCAAAGGGCAAGATTTGGAACTCGGCTTCATAGCCTGGCGCCAACCGGGCCACGTTGGCTGCCGGTTGTGGCGGAGTACCTGTTTGCATGGCAATCCATACGACCCAAATCACAATACCGCAGCCGGTAAAGAACAAGAGGGTGAACCAGTCAATCAGGGAGGCGACTTGGCGTCGCAAGGTGGGCAAAGCGAATGCCGCCATCGCCGCAAAGGCCGGCAGTGCCAACAGCAGCGTACGGTCGGGTGCGCCGGAGAGCAACATGGTGCCTACGCTGGTCACAATAAACCAAGCTGGCAAGGACAAATGGCGGCTGATGTTCAGGTTGAACAGTTGCTTGCGCCAGCGCCATGCGCTGTAGAGCGCCAAAGGCCATGCGGGCCAAGTAAACCAAAGCAGCAGCTGGATATGGCCGTTCCAGTAGTCCCAAGTTAGAGTGGGCCACTCGACTTTCCAGACCCACAAGCCCAGAGTTTTTGCGATCCAAGCGACCGCAAGGGCCATCACCAGCAACAGGGCTGCGTCCAAGGTCTGATGGCGGAGCGGGTTGCCTTCATCATTCGCAGAACGACGGTCCACACCGTGGATGCAAGCGCCGCCAACTCCGAACATCAAGGCCAGTGCTGGTGCTCCGCTCAAGCTCATGCCGAGCATCCCCAATCCTGCGCAGACCAAGGGCGGGATCCGATGGTAGGGCAATGCACTCAGCGCATAAAACAGGAGCGCACTGAACCCCAACTGGGCCAATGCGGGGGTGGTCTCGTGACTGAGTTGTGCGAGCCCCAGCGAAGCCATGAAGGCGAGCAAGCCGCCGTCCGCCATGGCGCGTGCATAGTCGGTGGGGTGGGCTTCGCCGCCAAAGGCGAAGGCTACCGGTTGAGCCGCAGGAGTGCGGGCCAGGTAATAGCTGCCGTACCAGGTGCTGACAAAGGCCAGTGTCAGCAAAAGAATAAAAGGAATACGGACCCAGAAGTCTGAGTTTACGCCCGGCGGTGCGAGTTGCAACGCCCATGCGCCCAGCCAATAGGGCAGCAGCGAAGGGAAGTCAGGGGCAACTCCCAGCATCGTGGGATACCACCAGGAGGCTTCACCGCGGCTCAGGGCGGCCATAAAGCCCAATGCACTGAGATCCGCGCTTCGCCATGCGTCCCGACCGATGAAGCCCGCTGCAATGAACGCAAGACAAAGCAGTAGCAACGCGAGGCGGGGAAGGCGCCTGACAGAGGTTTGCGCCACGATAGCAGGTGTCGGATGGTTCACGCGGATCTTGAGAGGTTGAGAACAGTGATCAAAAAAAAAGCAGCCCGGATGTCCGTGCTGCTTTTATACCAACCCAGGCCAAAGCCTGAACGGCGATTACTTCGCTGCGGTCTTGCCGAAACGGTTGCGGAACTTTTCCACGCGTCCGCCCATGTTGTCCACCGACTTTTGGGTGCCGGTGTAGAAGGGGTGGGATTCGCTGGTGGTATCGAGCTTGAAGAGGGGCAGCTTACGGCCGTCTTCCATGTCGATCATTTCCTTAGTGTTTGCGCAAGAACGTGTCACGAACTTGAAGCCGTTGGACATGTCTTGGAAGCAAACTTCGCGGTAGTTGGGGTGAATGCCTTCTTTCATACTCTTCTCCATCAGTTGCGCTAGCCGCGCCGGTCCTTGCGCAAACCCTGCGCAATATAAAAACTCGGCGTACTTGTCGCGAAAACCCTAAATTATAGCCTATCGACTTTAGCCGCCCCGACGCATCATGTCGAAGAACTCGCTGTTGTTCTTGGTGGCCCGCATTTGCTTGAGCACCATCTCCATGGATTCGATTTCATCCATGTTGTAGAGGAACTGGCGCAGGATGCGGGTCTTTTGCAGAATTTCCGGTTGCAGCAGCAACTCTTCGCGGCGGGTACCGCTGCGGTTGAGTTGGATGGACGGGAAAATCCGCTTCTCGTAGAGGCGACGGTCCAGGTGCACTTCGCTATTGCCTGTGCCCTTGAACTCTTCAAAAATCACTTCGTCCATGCGGCTGCCAGTGTCGATCAGCGCAGTGGCAATGATGGTGAGCGAGCCACCTTCTTCTACGTTACGTGCTGCACCGAGGAAGCGCTTGGGGCGCTGCAACGCGTTGGCATCGACACCGCCGGTCAACACTTTGCCGGAGGAGGGCACCACGTTGTTGTATGCGCGGGCCAGTCGGGTGATGGAGTCCAGAAGGATAACCACATCCTTTTTCAATTCCACCAAGCGTTTTGCGCGTTCAATCACCATTTCGGCCACGTGTACATGGCGTGCAGCTGGTTCGTCGAACGTAGAGGCAATCACCTCGCCCTTGACGGTACGCTGCATCTCGGTCACTTCTTCCGGGCGCTCGTCGATCAGGAGC
>DGQR01000039.1 GCA_002390825.1 Rhodoferax sp. UBA4409 | reverse complement strand
TCTGAACGAACAATTCAACGCTGACACCAACCCCAGCAAAGTGAACCTCGGCGTGGGCGTGTATTTCGACGACAACGGCAAGCTACCCCTGCTGCAGTGCGTGCAAGCCGCTGAAAAGACCATGATGGACAAGCCCACTGCCCGTGGCTACCTGCCGATTGACGGTATTGCGGCCTACGACGCAGCAGTGAAAGCCTTGGTATTCGGCGCAGACTCTGACGTGGTCAAGAGCGGCCGCGTGGCCACCGTGCAAGCCATCGGTGGCACCGGCGGCCTGAAGATCGGCGCTGACTTTCTGAAGAAAATCAGCCCCAACGCTACTGTGCTGATCTCGGACCCCAGCTGGGAAAACCACCGCGCGCTGTTCACCAACGCCGGCTTCACTGTGGACACCTACCCCTATTTCGACCAGAGCGCCAACGGCGGTCTGGGCGGCATCAACTTCGACGGCATGCTGGCCAAGCTGAACGGCGCCGCAGAAGGCACCATCGTGCTGCTACACGCTTGCTGCCACAACCCTACCGGTTACGACATCACCGCCGCCCAATGGGAGCAAGTGATTGCTGTGGTCAAGGCCCGCAAGCTGACCGCCTTCCTCGACATGGCTTACCAAGGTTTCGGCTACGGCATCGCTGAAGACGGCGCCGTGATCGCCAAGTTTGTGGCCGCTGAGCTGAACATTTTTGTGTCCACCAGCTTCTCCAAAAGCTTCAGCCTCTACGGCGAGCGCGTGGGCGCCCTGAGCGTGGTCGGCAGCAGCAAGGAAGAAACCGACCGCGTGCTGAGCCAGCTCAAGATCGCGATCCGCACCAACTACTCCAACCCACCCACCCACGGTGGTGCCATCGTGGCTGCGGTGCTGAACAACCCTGAACTGCGTGCCCAGTGGGAACAGGAACTGGGCGAAATGCGCGTGCGCATCAAGGCCATGCGCCAGAAGCTGGTGGACGGCCTGAAGGCTGCTGGAGTCACCAAGGACATGTCCTTCATCACCACCCAGATCGGCATGTTCAGCTACTCCGGCCTGTCCAAAGATCAGATGGTGCGCCTGCGTTCTGAGTTCGGCGTGTACGGCACCGACACCGGCCGCATGTGCGTGGCTGCCTTGAACAGCAAGAACATCGATTACGTCTGCCAGGCGATCGCCAAGGTCGTCTAAGACCCTATGCGGGGCCGATGCCCCGCTGAAGCAGCTATCTTTTTGATAGCTGCTCGCGCATATTCCACGGGCGTCAATGGAGACAAGTGCATGAAGAAAATAGCCTATGCGTTGGGAGCCCTGCTTGGGCTGTTTTCCACCACCGCAGGTGCATGGGGCAACCACACCCTCGCAGCCTACCGGGCACTGGAGGCGATGCCCGAAGTCGCCAACGCGGCGCCTGTGACCGTTGAGGCCCTGGAAAGCTTCCTCAAGGCCGAAGAAAAGACCATCGAGGCCTTGCTGGCAAGCCATGAGGCTTGGGCGGCGGCCAATCTGCAAAGTTACCCACCCCGCCCCTCCAAGCTGGCTTTTGTTGCCAACCCTAACCGCAGTGACGAAGCGCGCCGCTTGGCATTTACCCATGCCTTGCGAATCGCCCCTAACAGCCGGTTTGCACTTTTCATTCAGCCCGACCCGAAGCTCAACGCCTCACCCGCACCGCGCTTGGCCTCGGAGACTGTCACCACCTTGCCCATGTTGGGCAATGCTAGCCAAAAATTTCAACCCCTCAAGGTGGGTGACACCGTAGCGCCCTTGGCGGTTGCCGCCAGTGCCGCTGACGAGCCGGACTACGGGCTAGACATCAACCTGTTTGAAGACAGCCCTTCCGAGTGGGGCAAGATGTACGGCTTCGGTACCCTTCCCTTCGGCAACCCCTTGCTGGTGTATGGCAGCCAAGCGCCGTTCCACATGGGTTTCATGCATGAGAACAAGGTGCTGTACACCGCGGCGCCTTTCATCAAGCGGACCTTTCCCCAGTTGCGGGTATACCAGTACTCCACCCTGGCCTCTTTGGCTTTCCGCACCGGCCACCCTTATTGGGGTTGGCGCTTTACCGGCCTGGCACTTCACTACATCCAAGACCTGACCCAGCCTTACCACGCGAGCCTGTCGCCCGGCGACTCGACGCTGAAACTGCTCGCCATCAACGCCATGGCCATGGCGGGGCTCTCCGGCATGAAAAACGACATGGTGACCTTGCTGTCGAACCGGCACTTGGCACTGGAAAAATACCAGTCCGAAGTGCTGCTGAACTCCGCGCTGGCCAAGCAAGACACCCCGATTGATCAGGCCCTGCGTCAAATCGACAAAGACGCTAGCTACCCCGAATGGCACGACTTGTACCTTCGCAACGTGGTGTCTGCACAGGCGGCCTCGTATGGCAATCGCATCGCCCAAACACTCGTGGACAGCATGCCCCCGGGATTCGTGTCCGACCCGAATTACGACTTCGGCGCCAATGAAGAACGGGTGACTTTGGTGAAGGAACTGGTGAACGTCCCCACCGAGGCCAAACTCCGGCTGGACGCGCTCGTCGCGGAGTTGCTCGCCAACTTCGGCGCCCACAGCCGCAATGCGGTCCGAGGGATTCTCAAGGCAAGTAGCCGCTGATTTGCGCACTCCTGTTATATTGCACTGCAACATTTTCCCGAAAGCGAGCCTCTCATGCTGTACCAGCTCTACGAAACCCAACGCTCCCTGATGGAGCCGTTTTCCGATCTGGCACTGGCGGCGGCCAAGTTGTATAGCAACCCGCTGTCCGTGGCCGGACAAAACCCCTTCGCCCAGCGCCTGTCCGCCAGCTACGACCTAATGCACCGCTTGGGCAAGGACTACGAAAAGCCCGAATTCGGCCTGCGCACCATCGACGTGGATGGTGTGGACATCGCCATCCATGAGCGGGTAGAACTCAGCAAACCCTTCTGCGAATTGCGCCGTTTCAAGCGCTTTACCGACGACACCGCAACCCTGGAAAAAATCAAGGGCCAGCCGGTGGTGCTGATCGTGGCGCCCTTGTCGGGCCACTACTCCACCTTGCTGCGCGACACCGTCAAGACCATGTTGAAAGACCACAAGGTCTACATCACCGACTGGAAAAATGCCCGTCTGGTGCCCTTGTCGGACGGTGAATTCCATTTGGACGACTACGTCAACTACGTGCAAGAGTTCATTCGCCACGTACAAGGCAAATACGGCAACTGCCACGTCATGAGCGTCTGCCAGCCCACTGTGCCGGTGCTGGCTGCGGTGTCGCTAATGGCAAGCCGCGGTGAGACTACGCCCCTGACCATGACCATGATGGGCGGCCCGATTGATGCCCGCAAATCCCCCACCGCGGTCAACAACTTGGCCATGAACAAGAGCCACAGCTGGTTCGAAAACAACGTGATTTACCGCGTGCCCAGCAACTTCCCCGGCTCCGGGCGTCGCGTGTACCCCGGCTTCTTGCAGCACACCGGCTTCGTGGCCATGAACCCCGACCACCACGCCAAGAGCCACTACGACTACTTCAAGGACCTGATCAAGGGCGATGACGCCTCGGCCGAAGCCCACCGCAAGTTTTACGACGAGTACAACGCGGTGCTGGACATGGACGCCGACTACTACCTCGAGACCATCCGCGTAGTGTTCCAGGACTTTGCGCTGGTCAGCGGCACCTGGGATGTGCGGGGTGAAGACGGCAAGATCGAACGCGTTAAGCCAGCAGACATCACCACCACCGCCCTGCTGTCGGTGGAAGGCGAGCTGGACGATATCTCCGGCTCCGGCCAGACCCGTGCGGTACACGACATCTGCAGTGGCGTGCCCAAATCGCTACAAAAGCACTACGAGGCCATGGGTGCCGGGCACTATGGCATCTTCTCCGGCCGCCGCTGGCGCGAGATGGTGTACCCGCAGGTCAAGGCTTTCATCAAGAGCCACAACACCCAAGCGAGTGCACCTGCTTCTACAGAGACGGCTGCGGTAGAGACTGCTGTCGTAGAGGCTGTCGCAGCCGCGCCTGCCGCCATTTCAGAGCCAAAAGCGACTCCAACGCCCGTAAAGACTGCGCCAGCAGCTACCAAAAAGGTAGCACGCAAGCGGGTCAGCACCACCAAGTGAGTACGGTCCCGGAGGCTGCGCCTCTGCTGGCGCAGCAGCTGCTGGACGCGCTGCCACAAACCCAGTGCACCCGCTGCGGGTATCCCGATTGCGCCGCCTATGCCGGAGCAATAGCGCGCAATGGAGCCCCCATCAATCAGTGTCCTCCTGGAGGCGCAGAGGGTATTGCGCGCCTGGCGGCCATCACCGGTAGTCCAGTGATTCCGCTGAATCCCGAATTCGGGCAGGAAGGGCCGCGCACTGTCGTCTTCATTGATGAAGACTGGTGCATCGGCTGCACCCTGTGTATCAAGGCCTGCCCAACCGATGCCATCATCGGCAGCAACAAGCGCATGCACACGGTGATCGAGGCACACTGCACCGGCTGCAACCTGTGCCTGCCGGTGTGCCCTGTGGATTGCATGTTGGTGGAAACTGTCTCAGACGATCGCACCGGGTGGGATGCCTGGAGCGTGGAAGACGCCTTGAAGGCGCGCCAGCGCTACGAAAGCCGCCAAGTGCGGCAGGTCCGCGAGACTGAAGAGCACGCCCAAGCTCTGGAAGCCAAAGCGCGCATGAAGCTGGCAGATATGGCCACCCATTCCCAACACACCGATGAAGCGGTGTTAGACCAAAAACGTGCGGTCATTCAAGCCGTGCTCGCCAAAGCCCGGGCTCGGCAGGCCGGAAAGGCCGACTGAATCTACCAGTCGTCCGGCAGCCCGGTGAGGGCACAAAAGAATTAGACGCTGGCCATCAGGCTCTTGTAGACGCCACAGCCCACGTACATATCGTCGACCTTCACCACATAAGACATCTTGGTTTGTACCAAGCCCGTCAGCGGGTTGGCGATCTCGTACTCCACCCAACCCGGCGCGTGGTCCGCCTGGTTCACGATGGCGGCGATCAACGCGTTGCCATCAATACCCGCCACGTCTTGCACCCGCGTGCCCACTTTGGCCTGATTGCCGGCAAACGCCAGATACTGGCCACTGCGGTCCAGCACGAAAACATACATGTCCCGATCAAACAGGCCAGTCTGCTGCGCGGTGACTTCTCGTACAAAGGAGTCGCGCCCGCTGTGGCTGCGCCGTACCTCCAAAGCCCGATCCACCAGCTGGCGGGCCTCGTCGGCAGAACCTTGTTGGAGTTTGAACACCGCAACCGCATCGGCCAGCACACTGGCACGGTCTTGCAATGCGGTGGCTTGGCCCACAGCCTGCTCGACCATCGATGCGTTTTGCTGGGTGATTTCATCGAGTTGACGGATGGCCGTGGTGATTTCCGTCAAGCTCGCGCTCTGCTCTGAACTGGACGCTGAAATCAGCGACATGTGAGTTGCCACACCGCGCACGCCTTCTGCGATCGCGGAGATATTGCTGCCAGCTGCCCGGATCTGTTGCACCCCGGCGGCTACTTGCTGTGACGAAGTGGAAATAAGCTGCCGGATCTCTTTGGCAGAGGCTGCAGACCGTTGCGCCAAAGAGCGCACCTCGGTTGCCACCACCGCGAAGCCCCGCCCCGACTCCCCGGCGCGCGCGGCCTCTACCGCCGCATTCAACGCGAGGATGTTGGTCTGGAAGGCCAGGCCGTCAATCACGCCGACGATTTCATCCATCCGGCGGGTGCTGGCTTCAATCGCCTCAATCGACGCAATGGCCTGACTCATGCCGACAGCGCCTTGCTCTGCGGTTTGGCGCACACCTTGTGCCACCCGGTCTGACTCTTGCGCAGAGTTGGCGTTGTCCCGGACGGTCGACGCTAGCTCTTGAACGCTGGCAGAGGTCTCCTCCAGATTCGCGGCTTGCTGCTCGGTGCGGTCAGACAGGTTGCGGTTACCCATAACCAGCACTTCACCCGAATTGGCAACCAGCGCCGAATTGCTCCGAACGCTGGCGACCATTACTGAGATGTTGTTCACCATCACATCCATCGAATGGGACATGTCTGAGAGCTCGTCATTGCCCCGGATACGAACTCGGTGGCGCAAGTTACCACTGGCCGTCTCCTGCATGAACAACAGCACCTGGCGCAAATCGGAGAGAAAACTCAGATTGAAAGAGAGCATCAGGTAAATCAGCATCGTGAGTGCAAGCGCACTCCCGGCGATCAACAGATAGAGCGAGGTGTTCAGGCCGGCCTCGCGCTCACGGAGTTGGCGCACCATTTCGGTATTGACGGCCTTGTGATAGGCGCCAATGGCATCGATGGCTTGGGTACCGGCAGCAAAATACGCCTCGGAGTCCCCACTGGCGGCACCCGGCTTGAACCGCTCTTTAGTGAGGGCGACAAACGCGTTCACTGCGGACTCAGCGGCGTCACCACTTGCGTTCTTGAAACCGACACCGGCCAGAATTTTTTGCAAATACTGCACATCCCGCATCCACGCTGACAGGGCGTCGGCCAACACATTGACCCGCGCAACCGCGGTCTCGCTGACCGTGGGTTGGCTCAGGAAACCGGCTCCCGCGCCGCGCAAACGTCCGATCTGCTCACGCAGGGGAATCAAGCGTGACACCGACATGTCCATCAGCAGGTAAGTCGCGGGTACAGGGTCATAGAGCAAGCCAGATTTGTCGGCCACGCCGTAAACGAACCGGGTCAAGTCTTCAACCAATGCGGTGTGGACAGCAAACGCTTGGGGCGCATCTTTGCCGTCAAGGCTGGCAAACAGGGCATCTAAACGGCTGCGCAAATCTGCCCATTCGTTGGGCACATCCAGTGCGAGCTTTTCGCCCATCACTTTTTCCAACTCGGTGCGCGCCTCTGCGAGTTGTGTGCGTGTTTTGTCACGGGGGGTCTGGGCTGCTGCATTGCCCAGCAGCAGCATATTGGTTTGACCGCGGTGCGACTGAATCAAGCGGATCAAGTCGGTCGCCTGCTCCACCACCACCACGCCGTCAACCTCCGCCCTAATGATCGCGGTATCGCTCAGCGTTTGCCGCAGTAGCTGAGAAACCATCAAGATCATGGGAAGCAAAGCAACCAGGAACACGATGGCCAGCTTGGCACCAAAACGCATCTTGCGCATGCCCCACATGCCGGGGTACAGAAACTTCACAAAGCTCATAACGGGCGTTCCTTGGAAATTCTTCAACTGCTTTGACTTTATCGCTTTTTCACGGATAAATGGTAGAAAAAAGGGGGGCTTTGCCCCCCGTGTTTCCCCTCAAACTGCCACGCCAAAAGCGCGGGTCAGCTCAATGCCGCGATCACTTCGGCGGGTGCCTGCACCAGCTCGATGAGTACGCCCTCGCCCGCAATCGGAAATTCGTCATTGCTTTTGGGGTGCAAAAAGGTGATGTCGTAGCCCGCCGCGCCCTTGCGGATGCCGCCGGGTGCAAAGCGCACGCCTTTGGCCGTGAGCCACTCCACCGCCACCGGCAGGTTGTCGATCCACAGGCCCACATGGTTCAAGGGCGTGGTGTGCACCGCAGGCTTCTTGTCCGGGTCCATGGGCTGCATGAGGTCGACTTCCACCTTGTACGGGCCGGAGCCCATGGCGCAGATGTCCTCGTCCACGTTTTCCTTCTCGCTTTGGAAGGTACCCGTGACCTCCAGGCCCAGCATGTCCACCCACAGGGTTTGCAGACGTTTCTTGTCAGGGCCGCCGATGGCGATCTGCTGGATACCCAAGACCTTGAAGGGGCGTTTCGCTGCAGAACCGGTCATACAAACTCCACGATGGCTTGGTCCACGCTCAGGCTCTCGCCTTTGGCGGCCAGCACCTTGCCCACCACACCATCGGCGGCGGCAAACAGCACGTTTTCCATCTTCATGGCTTCGATCACGGCCACACGCTCACCGGCCTGCACCTTCTGGCCGGGCACCACCGCCACATCCACCAGCAAACCGGGCATGGGCGAGAGCACGTAGCGGCTCATGTCAGGCGGTGCCTTGTGTGGCATCAGCTTGTGCAACTCGGCCATGCGGGGGGACATGACCAGCGCATCGATGCGGGTTCCGTTGTGCTGCACGCGCAGAGCCAGCGGGTTCTTGGGCGTGCCGCG
Source organism: Rhodoferax sp. UBA4409 (assembly GCA_002390825.1). GTDB lineage: Bacteria > Pseudomonadota > Gammaproteobacteria > Burkholderiales > Burkholderiaceae_C > Allorhodoferax. The sequence goes on along the minus strand of DGQR01000039.1, from coordinate 2,280 downwards.
CTCCACCTGGGCGGTGAAGGCCTTGCCGTTCACCGTGCCGGTAATGGCGATGTCGTTCAGGCGGGATTTGCTACGAATTACATAGCTGCTCGCGCCCACCCGTACTTGGGCAGAGCCGGTTTCGCCTTCAAACTCGTCCACATGCACAGCGGTGTAGCTGTTGTTGCCCGCGGCATCTAACGTGACCACCACATAGTCTTTGCCTGCGTCCACAGCGTAACCGGGCAACTGGCCGGACATGCCGGCTGCACGCTCGCGCGACTTGCGGCGCACAAAGGCGGCCAGCGCGGTCAAAAATGCTGCGTCGTCATGCGGCACGTCTTCGGCAAAGAAGCCTTTGCCGTAGTTCTCGGCGATGAAGCCGGTGTTGAAATCGCCGCTCACAAACTTGGGGTGGGCCAGCAACGCGGCCTGGAACGGAATGTTGCTGGACACGCCGCGGATCACAAAGCCGTTAAGAGCCTCGCGCATCTTTGCAATCGCGTCATTGCGGTCCTTGCCGTGCACGATGAGCTTGGCAATCATCGAGTCGTAGAACATCGGGATCTCACCACCGTCCTGCACACCGGTGTCCACGCGCACACCCTGCAAGTGCTCGGTGTCGCCCTGCCACATGGTCTGCTCAGGCGGCGCAAAGCGCACCAAGCGGCCAGTGGATGGCAGGAAGTTGCGGAACGGATCTTCGGCGTTGATGCGGCATTCAATGGCCCAGCCGTCGCGCTTCACGTCGGCTTGCGTCAGTGGCAGCTTCTCGCCCGCGGCCACGCGAATCATCAGTTCCACCAGATCCAGCCCGGTGATGCACTCGGTCACCGGGTGCTCCACCTGCAGGCGGGTGTTCATTTCCAGAAAGTAAAAGTCCTGGTCCTTGCCGACCACAAACTCCACGGTTCCGGCACTCTGGTACTTCACGGCCTTGGCCAGTTGCACTGCCTGCTCGCCCATGGCCTTGCGCGTGGCATCGCTGATGAAGGGACTAGGCGCCTCTTCAATCACCTTCTGGTGGCGACGCTGGATCGAGCACTCACGCTCGTTCAAATAGATCACATTGCCATGGCTGTCGCCCAGCACCTGAATCTCGATGTGGCGCGGCTCCTGCACAAACTTCTCAATGAAGATACGGTCATCGCCAAAGCTGTTGCGGGCTTCGTTCTGGCAGCTGGAGAAACCTTCAAACGCCTCTTTGTCGTTGAAGGCCACACGCAGGCCCTTGCCGCCGCCGCCGGCCGAGGCCTTGATCATCACGGGGTAGCCAATGCCTTTGGCGATTTCCACCGCCTGCTCTGGGCCCGCAATGGCGTCGTTGTAGCCGGGGATGGTGTTGACCTTGGCCTCATTGGCCAGTTTCTTGGAGGCAATCTTGTCGCCCATGGCGGCAATGGAATGCGCCTTGGGCCCGATGAAGGCAATGCCTTCATCCTCGCAGCGCTTGGCAAACGCTTCGTTTTCGCTCAAGAAGCCGTAGCCCGGGTGCACCGCTTGTGCGCCGGTCTGCTTGCAGGCAGCAATGATTTTTTCAGCCTGCAGATAGCTCTCGCGGCTGGGCGCGGGGCCGATATTGACGGCCTCATCCGCCAGCGCTACGTGGCGGGCTTCCTTGTCGGCATCGGAGTAGACGGCAACCGTCTTGATGCCCATTTTCTTGGCAGTGGCAATCACGCGGCAGGCAATTTCGCCACGGTTAGCAATCAGGATTTTGGTGAACATGGTGCTTGTCCTTTTCTTGTTCTTCGGCGATCAGAGTGGAATGTTCCCGTGCTTGCGCCACGGGTTTTCCAGCTTCTTGTCCTTGAGCATGACCAACGAGCGGCAGATGCGCTTGCGGGTTTCGTGCGGGAGGATCACGTCGTCGATAAAGCCGCGTGCGCCGGCCACAAAGGGGTTGGCAAAGCGGGCTTTGTATTCGGCCTCTTTGGCCGCCAGCTTCGCGGGGTCGCCCTTGTCTTCACGGAAGATGATTTCCACGGCGCCCTTGGCACCCATCACCGCAATTTCAGCGTTGGGCCAAGCTAGGTTCACGTCGCCACGCAGGTGCTTGGAAGCCATCACGTCGTACGCGCCACCGTAGGCTTTGCGGGTGATCACGGTGATCTTGGGCACGGTGCACTCGGCGTACGCATAGAGCAACTTGGCACCATGCTTGATGATGCCGCCGTACTCTTGGCTGGTGCCGGGCATGAAGCCGGGCACGTCCACAAACGTGACCACGGGGATATTGAACGCATCGCAGAAGCGCACAAAGCGCGCGGCCTTGATAGAGCTCTTGATGTCCAGGCAACC
>DGQR01000127.1:21031-72374 GCA_002390825.1 Rhodoferax sp. UBA4409 | reverse complement strand
CGCCGCTCTTCCGATCTCCTTGCTGATCGGGGCCATGGGCCTGGTGGTGATGCTGATCGTGCTGGCGGTGCTCATGCCTATCATCCAGCTCAACCAACTCGTCAAATAAAACCCAGAAAACCCAGGAGGCTTTGTTCACATGCGACCCCTTTCCCTGCCACTGCTGCTCGTTATCGGCACGCTCACCCTGAGCCTCAGCGCCTGCACCCGGATCGAAACCGGCGAAGTGGGCCTGCGCGTCAATTTCGATAAAACCGTGGACCCGACCGAACGCCTGCCCGGCTCGTTCAACCAGACCGTGGTCGGCGAAATACTCACCTTCAAAATCCAGGATGTGGCGGTGGGCGTCGACAACATGACGCCGCTGGCCTCCGACAACTCCACCGTCAAAGACTTCGATATGACGGTGGTTTACAACGTCAACCCCTCGGCGGTGTCCGAGCTGTGGACCACCAAGAACCGCACCTTCCACGGCATCTCGGAAAAGGGGGGCGACATCCTGCTGATGCAAAACTACGTGGCCCTGAGTGCGCGTAACGCGGCCTACAAGGTCGCACGTGGCTACGAGTCACTCAAGATGGCGGACAACCGGCCCCTGATGGAGCAGCAGATCCGCGAGAGCATCATCAAAACCCTGACCGAAGAAAAGCTGGGCGACAAGATTGCCGTCTCCCAAGTGCAGGTGCGCGCCATCACCCCGGCTGACGTGATTGTGCAAAGCGCCAACGAACTGGTGCGCGCCCAAAACGAGCTCAAAACCAAAGAGGTAGAAGTGCAAACGGCGAAAAAAGAAGCTGAGCGCATTGCTGCCCTGAACGCCAATGCCGGCGCCATCGGCTACATGAATGCCATGGCCAACCTCAAGATCGCCGAAGGCGTGGCGAACGGCAAAGTACAAACCATTGTGGTGCCCTACGACTTCAAGGGCATCGTGAATGCGAAATAAGGATTTTTCATGGGATTGACCCTCGACGGCAAGCTGGTGGTTGCCATTTCCAGCCGGGCCTTGTTTGACTTTGAAGAAGAAAACCAGGTTTTCGAACAAAACGACGACCACGCCTACATGCAGCTACAGCGCCAGCGGCTAGACGTGCCGGCCAAGCCCGGTGTCGCGTTCTCACTGGTCAAGAAGCTGCTGGCGTTCAATGAGCCGGACTCGCAGCGGGTGGAAGTGGTCATCTTGTCGCGCAACGACCCGGTCTCGGGTATGCGGGTGTTTCGCTCTGCGCAACACTACGGGCTTGCGATCCAACGTGGCAATTTCACACGCGGTGAGGCGCCTTGGCGATACCTCAAGCCCTTGCACGCCAACCTGTTTTTGAGCACCCACTTGAGCGATGTACGCGCTGCCCTTGCAGCGGGCGTACCGGCCGCGCAGGTGTACCCGCACAGCGCACACGCCAGCGCCGACCACCCCAATGAAGTGCGCATTGCCTTCGACGGCGACGCCGTGCTCTTCAGTGACGAGGCCGAACAGGTCTACCAGAGCGGCGGCCTGACCGCTTTTCAAAAACACGAGATGGACAAGGTGGCCCAGCCGCTGCCGGACGGCCCCTTCAAGCCTCTGCTGGTCGCATTACACCGCCTGCAGCAAGCGCGTATTCCACACATCCGTATCCGCACGGCACTGGTCACCGCCCGCAGCGCACCTGCCCATGAGCGCGCGATTCTGACCTTGATGAACTGGAACATCGATGTTGACCAGGCCATGTTCCTCGGCGGACTGGACAAAGGCGAGTTCCTGCGCGAGTTTGAGCCGGACTTTTTCTTTGACGACCAGACCGGCCACATCGAATCCGCCGCCCGCCACGTCCCTAGCGGACATGTCGCCAGCGGGGTGCGCAACTAGCTGTATTCGCCAGATGTAAACGCAAGAACCGGTTTGGTAAAGCAATGTAAAACCGGCTGACAGCCACGACGGGGCGGTCTATCCTGAGTGCCATGTCGTACTCATCCACTGGCCTCACCTCCCGCACGCGCAAGCCGCTTGCCGGCGAAGGTTCGGACAAACCGGGCGAAGCCCATCTGTCTGCCAATGCGCAAGCGTGGCGCAGGTGGGCGCTTGTGGGCTACCGGCGAAACCCGGAGTCAATGCACACAGGCCGCGCTGAGGCGGCGGACACCGAGCTCCAGGACGACGAGTCCGGCCGCTCTGACGACGGCCACCACAGCGGCTTCCAAGGGCTTTAGCCGCGGCACACGGGACTTCGCGGCTAATATGCCCCGTGGTCTCACGGCAACGCCCCGCGCGGTGCCGGCCTTGTTCCCTCAACCGAGATTTTTTGCATGGCACTTGTGGCATCTGTGTCCGCCAAATGGGCGGCGTTCCGGGCATTTATCCAGCGCGCCGTGGCGCTGTCCACGCCCTACTTTTCGTCTGAGGACAAATGGAAAGCCCGCGGCATGTTGGCAGCCATCGTGGCCCTCAACCTGGCCCTGGTCTACATGGCGGTGGTGTTTAACGACTGGAACCGCTTGTTTTACGACTCGCTCCAGGAGAAGAATGCAACCGTGTTCTGGGAGCAACTTGGGCGATTCACCTACCTGGCTTTTGGCTTTATCGTGATCGCGGTCTACAAGTTCTACCTGACCCAATTGCTCGAAATGCGCTGGCGCGCCTGGATGACCGACCACTACCTGCACAAGTGGATGTCGCACCAAGCTTTTTACCAAATGGAACTGGCCCGCTTTGCACCCGCCGCACACGGCGCCCACACCGACAACCCGGACCAACGGATTCAGGAAGACATCAACCAATTCACAAGCTACACCATCTCGCTCAGCATGGGGCTGTTGAACTCTGTTGTTACCCTGGCCAGCTTTGTGGGCATTTTGTGGTCGCTTTCCGGTGCGTTTGCGTTCACGCTCGGGGGGCAGGACTATTCGATTCCCGGCTTCATGGTTTGGATGGCGGTGCTGTACTGCGCGGTGGGCAGCGTGATCACCCACTACATCGGGCGCAAGCAGATCCCGCTCAATTTCGAGCAACAGCGGGTGGAAGCCGATTTTCGCCACCACATGGTCCGGGCGCGCGAGTACAGCGAATCTATAGCGCTGGACCGTGGGGAGCGCGTCGTGCGGGAGCAAATGGCAGAGCGTTTCAGCCGGGTGCTCAGCAACAACCTGGCGCTGATCAAGGCCCAGAAAGGGCTGATCTGGTTCACCAGCTTTTTCGGGCAGGCTGCGGTGGTGTTCCCGTTTGTGGTGGCGGCCCCGCGCTTTTTCAGTGGTGCCATTCAGCTGGGCCAGCTGACGCAGATTTCAGGTGCCTTCGGTCAGGTGCAGGGCGCCTTGAGCTGGTTTGTTGACACCTACAGCAGCCTCGCCAGCTGGCGCGCCACCACCGATCGCCTCACGAGTTTTGAAGAGTCTTTTAAGTCAATAGCCCTCACAGAGCGTGCGCAAGCTGCTATAAATACAGTAGCAAATGCACCTCAGCTGGACACCAGCCCCTTGCGTATTTCTTTGCCGGGCGGCACTACGCTGCTGGACCACACGCGCCTGCACGCGCAGCCGGGCGACCGCATTCTGCTGCAAGGCCCGTCGGGCAGCGGCAAGTCCACCCTGTTCCGCACCCTGGCGGGCATCTGGCCTTACTCGGAAGGGGCGGTGGCCCTGCCCGCGGACAGCATGTTTCTGCCCCAACGCGCCTATTTCCCCAATGGCACGCTGCGTGACGCCCTCGCCTACCCCGCTTTGGCGCCGCAATACCCCGACGCAGCACTGCAACAGGCACTGCGCGATGCCTTGCTGCCCCATCTGGCGGACTCCTTGGATGTCGTAGACGCCTGGAGCCAGAAGCTCTCGGGCGGCGAGCAACAACGCTTGGCCATCGCCCGTGTTTTGCTTAAAAAACCCCAATGGCTATTTGCAGACGAAGCCACCAGCGCCCTCGACGAAGCTGCCGAAGCGGTCCTCTACCAACGCATGTGCGATCTGGTGGCCGAAAAGGGCGGCACTCTGGTATCCATTGCCCACCGCCAGGGTGTTGCAGCCTTCCATAACCAACGCTGGATATTGGAGCCCAACCCGCAAGCCGCAGAACCGGCCAGCCCCGGCGCTCAGGCGGCTGCGCGCTTCACTTTGTCTGTGAAGCCGGCATAGCCTTTGGCCCGCAACTCACACGCCGGGCAGGTACCGCAGCCATAGCCCCATGCTTGGCGATGGGTGCGGTCACCCAGATAGCAGGTGTGGGTGTGTTCGACCACCAAGTCCACCAAGGCGTCGCCGCCTCCGGGCTCGCCCGAGCGCTCGCCCAGCGCATGGGCCAGCTCCCAGGTTTGGGCCTTGTCGATCCACATCAGCGGGGTCTCAATCAGAAAGCGCTGGTCCATGCCCAGCGACAAGGCCAGCTGTAGCGCCTTCATGGTGTCATCCCGGCAGTCAGGGTAGCCCGAAAAATCAGTCTCGCAAACGCCGGTCACGATCACTTGCAGTCCACGGCGGTAGGCCAGTGCGGCAGCGAGGGTCATGAAAAGCAGGTTGCGCCCGGGCACAAAGGTGTTGGGCAGCCCGTTGGCCTCCATCTTGAATGCGGTGTCGCGAGTCAGCGAGGTCTCGCTCACCTCACCCAGCACCGCCAGATCCAGCAAATGGTCTTCGCCCAGTTTGGTGGCCCATTGCGGAAAGCGCGCTTTTATCTCACGCAACACATTCAGGCGCGCGGTCAATTCCACGTTGTGGCGTTGGCGGTAGTCGAAAGCGATGGTTTCCACGCGCTCGTAGCGCTCGAGGGCATAGGCCAGGCAGGTGGTGGAGTCCTGACCGCCGGAAAAAAGGACAAGTGCGGATGTATGCATGTCCGAGATGTTAGACCACCCCAAGGTGGACGGGCGAACTCGATCGGAGTGGAGTCAGCTCACATGCTTTCTGTTTTCTTGATTTTGCTGGGGCTATACACCAGCGCCTGTTTGGCCAGCTGTCCCGGCGCATCGGCTGGCGACACCGGCTGTGGCGTGGTGAGCTGATTCTTGACCTGCTCGATCTGCACCGCGCTTGCGCTTGCGGTCCACATGGTTTTGAGATGGTCCATCAACACCTGTGAAATCGGCTTGGGAGGAGGATCCTCCACCTTTTCCTTCGCGGGCCGTTGAATCGTCCAGTCTTTCTCCACCACCGCGTCACTGCCCTTCTTCATGGGGTCGGCCACACTCTCGTAGGGCGCGTCTCCGCTGTTTTGGGGCTTAAGTGCGGGGTTCACCTTGTCGATCACATCCGGACTGGACTCGATCGACTTGGTAACACCGGCAGGCGGGTTGACCGGAGCAACTGGGAGAACCCTATTTGCCCCAGACGACACCGCATCTACGCCGGCGGGGCGCATATTCGGGGTTCGCTCAATGGTTGGCAGTTGCATTTTGGGTAGACCTTGCGGCCCCTCCGGTGGCTTTTAGGAGTTGACGTACTGTTCTTAACGGCAGATTTAGGGGGTTATTTAGGCCTTTTTCTAAAATTTTTAGAAAAACTTCCGACCATGCCTATTCACACTCCATTTGCACCACATTGGTGCAAAGACGTCCAGCCTTGCGCCGGACGGAAAGCAAGCACTCAAGAAGCGGCGTGAGGCAAAAGCGCTGTAGCGCTTGCATTGGGCAAAGTAAACCGCCCGACCAATTGATCCAACAATGCCGCCTGCTCCCGCAGTGACGCGGCTGCTGCGGCGCTCTGCTCGACCAGCGCTGCATTCTGCTGGGTCATTTGCTCCAGCTCGCCCACTGCCTCGTTGACTTCATGCATGTCTTGGCTTTGTTCAGCGCTCGATGCCGTGATGTCGGCAATGATTCCACTGACCCGCTGCACCGCACTCACTACTTCTTGCATGGTCTGCCCGGCGCCATCCACCAAGCGGGAGCCGTGCTCCACATTCGCCACCGAGCTGCCGATCAAGGATTTGATCTCTTTGGCCGCCTCGGCGCTGCGCCCGGCCAGTGCCCGCACTTCGCTGGCCACCACGGCGAAGCCGCGCCCTTGCTCTCCCGCCCGTGCCGCCTCGACGGCGGCGTTCAGGGCCAGGATATTGGTTTGAAACGCGATACCGTCTATCACCCCGATGATGTCCACAATCTGGCGGGACGACCCGTGGATCTCATGCATGGTGCTCACCACTTGCGCTACTGAAGTGCCGCCACTTTCCGCCACCGAATAGGCAGACCCGGCCATGGCATTAGCCTGCCGCGCTGCTTCGGCCGATTGCTGCACAGAGCCATTGAGTCGCGCCATGGAAGACGCTGCGCGCTGCAAGTTGTAAGCAGTAGTCTCCGTGCGGTTAGAGAGGTCCTGGTTGCCATGCGCAATCTCGGAGCTCGCCACCGTGATGCTGCCGGTCGATTTATGCACTTGGCCCACCAGGTCCGCCAAAGAGCGGGTCATGTGCGCGAGCGCGCGCAACACATCGCCCATTTCGTCCTGGCGCTCGGTGTGGATACGGACGTTCAGATTGCCATTGCCGATGGCGGTGGCCACCTGGACCACCTCGTCCAAGGGATCGCAGACGTTGCGCTGCAGCAATCGTGTGCCCAACGATATCAGCACCACGATCAAAGCCATGATGCCGGCCACGGACCAAACAGTGCGCATCCGCTCTGCGCCTGCCTTTTCGCGCAATGCGGTGGCCCCCTCCTCTGTCAACTTGACCATGGCTTGTTGGGCTGCCAGAAAGGCCGTGAGCTCGGTCTGGGTCACGTTTTGGAGGTGCGTGAGCGCCGCCGACATGTCGCCTGCGGATTTCAGGGCTTCGGCACGAGCAATCGCCGCTTTCAGGGTGCTCGCCCTGCGTTGGACCTCTTGCAAGGCGGCGCGCTCGGCGTCGCTATGCATCAGGCGGCCGAGCTCAGACTCCAAGCGGGCCTCTTCCTGCGCGCCGGCCTCTTTCCCAGCCAGCAAAAACTGGGCTCCTGCGGGCTCGCTCGCCAGTACAGCGCCTATCCCGCGCAAGGCTTGGGCTTGCGCCACGCCATACCAGCGGGCACTCATCTCTAGTTTGCTTTGTTGCTCAGATTGCTCCGCGACTGTCACGGCTTGCGAGCGGATGGTCCTCAGTGCGGAGCCACTCGCCATGGCGACCAGCGCGATGCTGACGGAGATGGCGGGCAGCCACAACTTGAGAGCAATGCTGAGTGACTTCATGGGCTTTGTCGGTAGAGATCAAAAGGGCAGTATCCCGACAAAGCCCCGCCACGGTCAATACCGGACCAAGGTGCGGTAGGTCAAAACTGTTTTGCCTTCCGCAGGAACTGTCACCTTCCAGACAGCCATATTCGCCGAAACCTTGGTGTGGGGCTGACTGGCCGCCAGCATTTGCCAATCCCCGGGGATCGGCTCTTGCACCGTCACAGTTACCGGTTCTTTTTTTGCGTTCCGCAGAACGATTTCATAGGCACTCTCGGCAACGAATCCAAATTTGGAGGTGTTGGAAAGCCGCTTGAAATCTGTTTGCTTCTTGTCTGCCGACACGTCGAAAGCGTTGCCAAGCTTCAGCCGGACCTTCTCATTTTTTGCGGTGTGATCCAGGCGGTCTTCGCCAATGAATTGGGCATTGCCGCTTTTGTCTTTTTTATAGACCCGCGCCACGCCTTTGGGCAGAGGCACACCCAAGCGGGACGCCTCCTTGTTGTCGAACTCCAAAAAAGCCGCTACCTTCAGCTTGGTGCCCAGGTCCCCCGAGAGCCCTTGGTAGTAATAGTCCGCCCCCTGCAGCACCAGCTCGCGGCGTGCCGGAACGCCGGATGCAGATAACAAGGCGACTTGCTTGGTTTGATTCTCTGCAATCGTGGTGGGGCGCTCGAGGGTGTAGAGGTGGTATTCGAAGAGTGACTCTTCAACCACATCGCTTTCAGCTTTGGCCATGGCGGTGGCCGCCATCAGCTGCGGGCGTCCGCGTGTAGCCATTTCGGGGGCCACTTGGTTTACGTCGCCTGCTACCAATTGCAAGCGGGCGTTGCGATAGGTTGCACCGCTAGTGTTGGTCAGGGTGACCCAGCCGGATACATCCAGCGCATCTTCTGCCGCATTGAGCTCCACCACGTAATCGGTTTTCCACGACAAGCCGCCTGTGAGATAGCTCAGCTCCACATCCTGCTGAGCCGGTCCGGTGTTCTGTAAGTTCATGACCAGCGTGGGGCGGTCCCGCAAATTAGGCGGTACATCGTCAAACACCAAGCGACCGGGAACGCCGGTTTCGATGCGTTGACCGATCTGCAGCACGACGCCGTTGTTGGCCGACAGAACGGTCGCGGTCTCTACCGTTTCAGCACCCGTGGTCGGATGGGTGCGCACCACTTTGACCTGCTTGCCCACATACTTTTCAAGCATTTTTTGGGGCGTGAGGAGGTCGAAGTCAAAGTTTTGCTCCTGAACGCGCAGGGCGCCCGGGGAAGACAAGCTGCGCATCAACGCAGTCTCAGCACGCATACGGGCACTGACATCGCGGAACGCCAGCGCCGATACGCCCGCCTTGAGCGGTACCTTGCGCACATCTTTGACCAAGGCGAGGTTGTCGTTGTAGATCGTTACCGCCACTTCTTGCTGGTCGGCGAGAGTGCTTCGTTGCTCCTGGGCTTGAGCAGGCCCAACAGCAAAAGTGACCACGAGCAAGGCGGCAGCCGCCAGGGGAAAAGGAGCACGCATAAAAACCCTCAAATAAATGTGAAGCACTCAACGCACAACGCTACACATCCGGTGCAGGCTGACGCATTTGCATTGTGTTACCAAAAGAGACAGCACCGCCCCACCGGTTAGCATCCGGCATGCCTTTGACACCCCACTGGATTCGCCACTACCCGAGGCAGCACCTGCGAGACGATTTGATAGCGGGTGTGTTGCTCACCGTTCTGGTCATTCCCCAGAGCTTGGCCTATGCCCTGCTGGCTGGCCTGCCGCCGCAGGCCGGGCTGTATGCGAGCATATTGCCGGCCATCGCTTACGCCTGGTTCGGCAGTAGCATGGTGCAGGCGGTAGGGCCGGTAGCCATTACTGCCATCATGACGGCCAGTGTGCTGGGCCCCTTGGCACCCGTTGGGAGCGCGCTCTACCTTCAGCTGGCCGTGTGGCTGAGCCTGGGCTCTGGCGTGCTGATTACGTTGTGCGGGCTGGCTCGCTTGGGTTTTTTGTCCCAACTGCTGAGCAAGCCTGTGGTCAGTGGGTTTATCACGGGCTCTGCACTGCTCATCATCTTGAGCCAGCTGCGATTCATCGGCGGCATAGATGCCCGAGGAAATACAAGCTGGCAGCTCTTGCATAGCCTTTGGGCTTGGCTGCCCGACATCCATGTTCCAACCCTCCTGCTGGGAGTAGGCGCCGTTGTGGCATTGACCCTGGCGCGCACAGGTCTGAAGCGCTGGCCTATGTGGCAACGCTTGTTTCCATTGTTGTTGATACTGGTCTGCCCTTGGGTAGTGCAAGGGCTGGCCTTGGACCCGGGCCAGCGTATGGCAGTGGTGGGCCCTGTGTCTCTGGAGTGGGCATCTTTCGACTTTTCGATGCCCCACCCGTCCGTATTCAGCGCATTGGTTGGCCCGACGTTTCTGATCGCCTTTATCGGCATGGTGCAAGGCATCACCATGGCACAAGCATTGGCCACCCAACGGCGGGAGCGCATCGATGCCAACCAGGAAATGCTCGGGCTGGGGGCTGCGAATATCGCAGCCACTTTCAGCGGTGGTATGCCAGTCGGGGGCGGCCTGAGTCGCTCGGCGATCAACGTGGCGTCGGGCGCACAGACGCCCTTGGCAGGCATTGTCTCCGGCATCAGCATGTTGGCTGTTTTGCTGCTGGGCACAGACTGGTTAAACAACGTTCCTTTGGCGATTCTGGCGGCCAACATCATCATTGCGGCCTGGGGAATGATCGACCTCACCGCTTTGCGCCAGGCATGGGCCTATGACCGAGCGGATGCGATTGCATGGCTGGGTACCGCATCGGGGGTGCTGGCTATGGGGCTTGAAACCGGGATTGCCGTGGGTATCGGCTTGTCGCTGGCAACCCTTTTGTGGCGCACCAGCTCTCCCCATATCGCTGTCATCGGCCGCTTGCCCGGCACACAATCGTTCCGGAATGTGAACCGATACGCCACCGAAACACTGCCCCGGACACTGATGTTGCGGATCGACGAGAGTCTGTTTTTCGGCAATTTGCAAGCGGTGGAAGAACGCCTCGGACTGGAACTCGCCCGGGCGCCAGACACCCAAGATGTGGTGTGGGTCATGACCGCGGTGAACTGGGTAGACACCTCTGCCATGGCGGCTCTGCTCAACTTGAACCGGGACCTCAAGGATCGCGGCATTCGCATGCATTTTGCAGAGGTGAAAGGTCCGGTACAAGACCGTTTGGTGCACACGCCCCTGTGGACGGAGCTCTCCGGAGAGTTCTTTCACTCGGTGCCTGATGCGTTCGCAGCCCTCCAAGCCTCGCAGCAGGAGCCTCATGACGCCGCATTGTCGATCTAACCGCAGCCTTTGAGTGGCACCACAGGTTTTGGTGCAGTCTTGCACTATCCTGCTGTGAGCGCGCTAGACTGAGACACTGCCCCCGGGGCGGATCACCCTTGTTCACCGCGCACTGTCGTGCGAGGACCTGTTTTTTAGGAGCGCTATTTATGGCTAAAAATGTGGCACCCAAGATGTCGATCGACATCGGTATCAGCGAACGCGAGCGAAAGAAAATTGCCGAAGGCTTGTCAGGTCTTTTGGCAGACAGCTACACCCTGTACCTGATGACACACAACTTTCACTGGAACGTGACAGGCCCCCAGTTCAACAGCTTGCACACCATGTTCATGGCGCAGTACACCGAGCAGTGGACCGCTCTGGATCTGATTGCCGAGCGCATCCGCGCACTGGGTTTTCCAGCGCCAGGCACCTACAAAGAGTTCACCAAGCTTGCCAGTATCAAAGAGGTCGAGGGCGTGCCCAAAGCCAACGAGATGATTAACCACCTGCTGGCCGCGCAAGAAGCCACTGCGCGCACTGCCCGCAAGCTGTTTCCCGTGGTGGACGCCGCCAATGACCAGCCCACCGCAGATGTCTTGACCCAGCGTATCGACGTCCACGAAAAAACGGCCTGGATGCTGCGCAGCCTCATCACCGAGTAAGCCCCCTCACGCCCGCCGGGCGCCGCAAGCGCCCTGCTGCGGCAATGGGTGCTATCAGCGCAACGCTATCGCTTGATTCAACACAAAATCAGCGATAGCGCTTGCGTTTTTCAGGTCAAGTACAGGCACTGTGCAATCGGGGACCGGGCTGTCGCTCGCAATGCCCACAATGCCCGGCCAATGTGGCCACAACGTACTTTTCCCCTCACTGGCCCGCCAGACTTCCAGCTTGGGGAAGTCTCCTTCCTTGAAGCCTTCCACCAGCACCAAGTCACAGTCCTGCAATCGCGTCAGCAAATAGTCTAGGGATGGCTCCGGCTCACCACGCAGTTCATGCATCAGCGCCCAGCGGGTTCGGCCGAGCAGCAGCACTTCGGTACAACCCGCCTCCCTCAGGCGGAAAGAGTCCTTGCCCGGTCGGTCAATTTCGATGTCTTTGTGGCTGTGCTTGATCAACGACACCCGCAACCCACGCTGTTTGATTTCCGGAATCAGGAGCTCCAGTAGCGTGGTCTTTCCCATGCCGGAGTAGCCGGCGATTCCGAAAATGCGCATAGAGGCTTACTCGACGGTCACGCTCTTGGCGAGATTGCGCGGCTTGTCGACGTCCGTGCCCTTGGCCAAGGCGGTGTGATACGACAGCAATTGCAAGGGAACCACGTGCAGCAACGGTGAAAGCTCGCCGTAATGCTCCGGCATGCGGATGACGTGCAAGCCTTCGCCGCTCTCAATTTTGGTATCGGCATCGGCCAGCACGTAGAGCACACCACCGCGGGCGCGCACCTCATGCATATTGCTCTTGAGCTTTTCAAGCAAGGCGTCATTCGGCGCCACGGTCACGACAGGCATGTCACTGGTCACCAAGGCCAAAGGCCCATGCTTAAGTTCGCCCGCCGCATAGGCTTCTGCGTGGATGTAGGTGATTTCTTTGAGCTTGAGCGCACCTTCGAGGGCAATCGGGTAATGCAGACCACGGCCCAAAAACAGGGCGTTTTCTTTTTTGGCAAAGTCATCGGCCCACGCAATGATCTGGGGCTCCAGAGCCAACACCGCCTGGAGCGCTGCCGGCAGATGGCGCATGGCTTTCAAATGGCGGGCCTCATCCGTATCGCTCAAACGGCCCTTGGCCTGGGCCAGGCACAAGGTCAGCAAAAACAGACCTGCCAACTGGGTGGTAAAGGCCTTGGTCGAAGCCACGCCGATTTCCACACCCGCCCGCGTTACATACGCCAGGCTGCATTCGCGCACCATGGCGCTGGTAGCCACATTGCAAATGGTGAGCGTGTGCTGCATGCCCAGGCTTTGTGCATGGCGCAAGGCCGCCAGCGTGTCTGCGGTTTCGCCACTCTGGGTGATGGTGACTACCAGGGTTTTGGGGTTGGGAACCGAGTCCCGGTAACGGTATTCACTGGCGACTTCCACATTGCATGGGATTTTGGCAATGCTCTCGATCCAGTATTTGGCAGCACAGCCGCTGTAATAGCTGGTCCCGCACGCCAATATCAATACATTGTCGATTTGCTGGAACACCCGGGCCGCATTGGCACCGGGTTGGTGGTTGCCCTGTTGGTCAAACAACTCCGGCACGATGCCTTCCACGCCTTCCAGCGTATCGGCAATGGCGCGGGGCTGCTCGAAAATCTCTTTTTGCATGTAGTGGCGGTACGGGCCCAGTTCGGTCGCGCCGCTGTGGGCCACCACGGTTTTGACCGGGCGCTGTGCAGGTGTAACCGCCTTGTGCGCTTTGTCGAACAACCAGTACTTGCCGAGCTGCAAGTCGACCACATCACCTTCTTCCAGGTAGACGATCTGATCGGTCACACCGGCCAAGGCCATCGCATCACTCGCCAGAAAGTGCTCTTGTCCGTCTTTGCCCACGCCCAAAATCAGGGGCGAGCCCGCCCGGGCACCAATCAAACGCTGCGGCTCATCTTTGCAAAACACCGCAATCGCATACGCACCGTGCAACTGCAAAACAGCGGCCTTGACGGCCTCAAACAAATCACCGTCGTAGAGGCTATCGACCAAGTGGGCAATCACCTCGGTATCGGTCTGGCTATGAAACACATAACCCTTGGCCTTGAGGGCGGCACGGAGTTCATCGTGGTTTTCAATGATGCCGTTGTGCACCAGCGCGATGCGGCCGGGCTTGCTCTCGGCATCTGCACCGGTTCCGTGGCTGAAGTGGGGGTGGGCATTGTGCACCACAGGGGCGCCATGGGTGGCCCAGCGGGTGTGTGCAATGCCCAAATGTCCCTGCACATCACCTGCAGCCACCTGCTCCATCAGCTCAGACACCCGTGCCGTACTGCGCGCGCGGCGCAGGCCGCTCTGTGCCCCCAGCCCGTACACCGCAACACCGCAGGAGTCGTACCCCCGGTACTCCAGGCGCTCCAAGCCTTGAACCAAAACGGGAACAATATTCCGGGTAGAAACCGCGCCGACGATGCCGCACATAGAAAACCTCCAAAACAAACAATGGAGCGAATGGTAGAGTTTTGATGAGAAATTACCGATTGAAATTCAAAATTTTTTGACTTTAAATTTCACATTTACGAGACAATATAATTTTATTTCAAAAAAATGTCATTCAATGAAAGAAATAGAGCTTGATGCCATCGATCTGCAGTTGCTGGAGCAACTTCAAAAAGACGCATCCTTGAGCAACCAGGTCTTGGCCGACCGGGTTCACACCTCGGCGCCGACCTGCTTGCGCCGTGTCAAACGCCTGCGTGACAGCGGCTTGATTGAAAAGCAAGTGGCCGTGCTGAACCCACAAACCCTGGCGGCCCACACGGGCCACGGGCTCACGGCGATCGTAGAAGTCTCTTTGGACCGGCAAGACACCGGCGCACTGGAAGCGTTTGAGAAAAGAGTGGCTGTAGAGGCCGCAGTGCAGCAGTGCTACCGGGTGTCCCCGGGCCCTGACTTTTGCCTTGTGGTCCACACCTGGGACATGCCGGCTTACCAGGCCCTCACCCAACGCTTATTCACCACCGATGCCAATGTGCGCAACGTGAAAGCGTTCTTCAGCGTACACCGCAGCAAATTTGGCACGGAGCTGCCGATGCATGCGCCCCGCTAGGGCATGAGTTCAATTCACTGGCATTGGCCGCCGCAGGCCTCGTGGGCTCCTGCCAGCAGCAATGCAGTTTGCTCCGACAAATAGTCCAAAAACACCCGGGTGCGCCTCGGCAAATACTGCCGGCTGGGCAAGGCTGCATAGAGGTGCAACTGACCTGCAACCCACGGCGACAGGACCCGCACCAGATCACCACTGGCTAAAAATGGGGCAACCAACTCCACCGTGCAAGGGGTGATGCCCGCACCGTCCAGCGTGGCAGAAATCAAGGTTTCAATATGGTTGGAGCTGAGAACCGGGGTGAGATTCAGGTCTATGGATTCGTTCAAGTCCAGCTCATTGCGCAAATGCCAACGCCGGTGACGCGCAATACCACCTTTGAGTTCGAGGCAATGGTGGCTGACCAAGTCTTGCGGATTAACAGGGATCCCCATGCGGCGCAAATAGTCAGGGGTAGCGACCAGAATGCCACGGGTTGACGCGATTTTTCGGGCCACGATCGTGCCGTCAAAAGCCTCGTCCGCAGTGAACAGCGTCACGTCGTGTGCTTCCACTGGCGGCTCTTCGAAGGACTCCACTTGCACATGCAAGGTGATTTTGGGGTACTGCGCCCTGAAGCCCGCGAGCAAAGGCGCCAACACATAGGTCGCCAGCACGGGCGTAGACAGCACATTGAGCTCGCCTGACAACTCCTGGGTGTGAAGGTGGGCGATGGCATCCGCCTCGTCGATGTCTTGCAAGATGGCGCGCACCCTTGCCAGATACGCGTCGCCGGCCTCGCTCAATGACACACGCCGGGTCGACCGATGCAACAAGCGGGTGCCCAAGTGCTCCTCGAGGTCAGCGACCAGCCGGGTCACGACGGCCGGCGACATCTCCAAGGCCCGGGCAGCCGCCGCAAAGCCCCCTTCGTCGATGACTTTTTGAAACACACGCATTGAGAGCAAACGGTCCATGGAGTCACTTTAGCGAGTTACACGCGATCGATTGTTTCCGTTTCAGCAATGCCGCAGTGTTATTTTGATTATTTATCTTTGAATTCAGAAATTTTACAGTTCATCCCATCGACGAGACGCAAGCATTTACCGCCCCATCGATGCTGTTCAGACGGACTGAAAACCGCCGCAGCGGAATCTTCAACTTTGGAAAGGAACTTCATCATGAACAAGACCACTATCGCCACTATCGCTTTCACATTGGCTGCTGCCTTCGCAGGTCAAGCCATGGCCCAAGACACTGCCACTGCGACCCAGGCCGCAGAAAAGCAGGCCGCTGCAGCCAAGGCTGCCAAAGATGCCAAGAGCACCACAGCGGCTGACCCCTACGCTGAACTGGACAAAGTGAAGACTTGGTAAGCCAAGCCCCGGACCCGCACGCAGGGTCCGTCAAGCTTGAAGCCCGGCTCAGACCGGGCTTTCTTTTGCGCCTTGAAACCGGATCTCGGCGACCGCTCCGCACGGTGCTATTGCGGTCAAACTCACCCTTGCACCCACCTTGTGCAACAGCCTTTGTGCAGTCAGCAGCCCTACCCCCAAACCGGGAAACTGCTTGGCGGTGTGCAGGCGCCCGAACACCTTGAAAAGCTTGTCGTGCATGGCAGGGTTGAAACCCGCACCGTTATCCACCACCCGGCACACCAAGTCACCGCCAGGCTCCAAATCCACCGTGACCTGAACCTGCGGTTGTGGCGTACGGGCTGTAAATTTGAAAGCGTTGCCCAGCACCTGCAAAACAGCTTGGCGCAACAAATGGGGATCTGTGGACAGCACCACACCTGCCGGAACGCTCCAGGCCACCGGCACTTCCCGCGCCGGGTCCGTAGCTTGTACTTCGGCCCAGGTATCTCTGAGCACCGGCTCCAACGCGACATCTGACCATCGCACCGGCAAACCATCGATACGCGACAAACCCGCCAGCGCATCCAGCAGCTCGCCCATGTGCCGGGCCGATGCAGAGATCGTCCGCAAAAAATCAGCGCTTTCGCCTTGCAGTTGCGAACCGGCCTCATCTTCCAGCAACTGCGCAAACGACACCAAGTGCCGCAGAGGCGCCCGCAAATCGTGAGATACCGCGTAGGTAAATTCTTGCAAGCTCGCACGGCTAACGGCCAGCTCCGCTTCGAGTGCGTCAACCCGCTGCTGCAGATCTTGGTGGGAAAGCGGATCCGGCATGCATCAAGCTTTCGTTTTTTTGACCGGGCGACTCCAGTTGGCAATGCTCACCTGCTTGCCACGGGCCACGCTCAATGCGCCGGCTTCAGTGCTCTTGGTGATGGTGGAACCACCACCCACGGTGCCACCGGCCCCGATCGTGACAGGCGCTACCAACACACAGTTGCTGCCGATGTGCACATCTGCCTCAATCACCGTGCGATGTTTGTTCGCACCGTCGTAGTTGGCGGTGATGCTGCCGGCACCGTAGTTCACCCGCTCACCCACCGTAGCATCGCCCAAATAGGCGAGGTGATTGGCTTTGGCACCGGCCGCCATGGTGGAGTTTTTCACCTCTACAAAGTTGCCAATGTGTACCTCGGGCCCCAGCTGCGCGCCGGGGCGCAAGCGGGCAAACGGCCCGATGAGCGCGCCCGCACCCACACTCACGCCCTGCTTCTCGCCATCGATATGGGTGAAAGGGTGAATCACAGCACCCGCTTCGATCACGGCATTCGCGATCACGCAGTTCGCGCCGATCGAAACCCCCTCACCCAAACTCACCTGCCCCGCAAACACGCAGTTCACATCGATGCTGACATCGTGGGCGCAGAGTAAATCGCCCCGCACATCAATGCGGGCGGGGTCCGCCAGGCGCACACCTTCTTCCATCAACCGGTGCGCTTGCTGCAATTGGTAGGCCCGCTCCAGCTCTGCCAGTTGTACCGGGCTGTTAACGCCGGCGACCTGCACCGCATCGGTAATCTTGTGCCCGACCACTCCGACACCATCCGCCACTGCGAATTTCACAACATCGGTCAGGTAATACTCTTGTTGGGCGTTACGGTTGTCCAGGCGCGCCAGCCAGGCCTTCAGCCGCGCAGCAGGCACCGCCATGATTCCACTGTAAATCTCGGTAATGGCGCGCTGCGCTTCGCTGGCGTCTTTGTGCTCCACGATGGCCTGAACCGCGCCACTGGCGTCGCGCACGATACGCCCATAACCGGCCGGGTTGCTTTGCTCCAGCGTCAGCAAGGCCAGCTTGTCACCGCCACTGGCCTGGATCAGGTGAAACAGCGTGTCCGACTGGGTCAAGGGCACATCACCGGACAAGACCACCACCACACCGTCATCGGGCAGCACCGGCGTAGCCTGCTGGACCGCATGCCCTGTGCCGAGCTGAGGCTCCTGCCGCACGAAATTCAGAGAAAAACCGGCGCTAGCCCCCGAAAAACCTGCGCAGACTGCTTCAACTTCGATAGCACCATGCCCGGTGACCACCACCACATGGCGGGCCTGCAAGTCGGCAGCCGTGTCGACCACATGTTGCAACAGCGGCCGGCCGGCCAAGCGCTGCAAGACCTTGGGAATTTTGCTACGCATGCGCGTGCCTTTGCCCGCCGCCATAATGACCACATCCACCGGTGCAGTAGACGATTCGACGTTTGCAAAAGGGGAATTAGAAGTCAAAGCCATGCCTTTATTGAAACTTGGAAAGTTAGCGCGCCTCTGGCGCAATGCCCGGCGCTGGTTCGCCATTATCGGGCTGCTGAGTGTCGCGGCGACTTTGACTGGCTGTGGAGCAGTCCGTTTGGCCTACAACAACGCACCGGATTTATCCTACTGGTGGCTGGATGGCTACCTGGACCTGGACAGCCCCCAAAGCCTCAAGCTACGTAGCGATCTGCAAGCGCTGCAGACCTGGCATCGAAAAGAAGAACTCCCGCAGATCGCGGACATGCTCAAGAACCTGCAAGCGGCGGCCACCAGCAACGTGACGGGTGAGCAGGTATGCCAGCTCTCTCGCTATCTGGAAACACGACTCCAAACCGTGTTGGACCGCACCACGCCCACCGCGCTGGCAATTGCACCGACGTTAACCCTTGCGCAACTCGACCACCTTGCCCGTGCGTGGGACAAACGCAACCAAGAGTGGCGGGAAGAGTGGATGGACGGCACCCCGCAAGACCGCCTGAACCGCCGGATGAAATCTGCACTCGATCGCACAGAAAGTT
Source organism: Rhodoferax sp. UBA4409 (assembly GCA_002390825.1). Taxonomy (GTDB): domain Bacteria; phylum Pseudomonadota; class Gammaproteobacteria; order Burkholderiales; family Burkholderiaceae_C; genus Allorhodoferax. The sequence goes on along the minus strand of DGQR01000127.1, from coordinate 54,041 downwards.
TTTACGGCCGCCTGAGCGACACCCAGAAACAAGCGCTACGCGCTCAATTGGATGCGTCCGCGTTTGACGCTGCCACGCAATACAAAGAAACCATGCGCCGCCAAAAGGACATTTTGCAGACCTTGCGTGCACAGAAGGCCACACCCTCGACTGAACTGCAGCAGCAAGCCGAGGTGCGGGCGCTGCTGCTGCGCAGCACCCAATCACCTGACCCGGCGTTTCAGCAATACACCGAGCGGATCAGGAGCAGCTTTTGTGAATCTGCCGCCGAGCTCCACAACGGCAGCAGCCCGGCACAACGCCAAAAACTCCAGCAAACCTTGCAAGCCTACGAGGCGGATGTGCGCGTGCTCATGCAACGCTGATCCGCACTCCGCCGGGCCTCCCGGCCCACGGCATCAAACCGGCCAGACAACTCCGTGGTCGTTCAGGATGGCATCCAGGGGCATATCATGGGGCTCCGGCTCGAAGTCATCGACAAACCCTGTGCCGAACCCCAGGCCCACGGTAAAGGGGCGCGGGCTCAAGCTTGCCAACATGCGGTCGTAAAAGCCACCGCCATAGCCCAAACGGTAGCCACCGGGCCCGTAGCCGACACAAGGCACAAACAGCAGGGTGGGCACTATCAGCTCGGTGTCTTTGGGCTTGGGAATGCCATACGCATCCTCTTCCATCGGGCAGCCGGGGTACCACGCATGAAAGGTCATGGTTTTGTGCTCCCGGTTCACCACCGGCAAGCCAATGCGGCGCGGCTGGGGTTGGTCAATCAGCTCGCCGTCCTCTTTCCAGCGGTGCAAAGCGGGCAAGGGGTCGAACTCGCCCTTGATGGGCCAATAGGCGCCAATGACCGCATCCGGCCTGCCTACCAGCCAAATGCGCATCACGCGCTGCAATAAATCGGCGCGCTGTAGGCGATCCGGCATGGCCAGACGTTGATCCAATAGCGCCTTGCGAAGGGCTTTCTTTTGTGCAGCTTTGCTGTCGTCCGAGTTGTCCATAATCCCCACATGCAGTTTTCAGCCATTCTGACATCACTCGCCCTTTGCGGCGCCCTGATGTCCACCACTACCCCCTCAGCATACGCCCAAGGGCGCGACCTTAGCCGCCTGGACGAGACTATTCTGGACCTGTCACAGGCCTATAAAAACCGCGACCGCAAACGCCTTGCCGCAGCGCTGCCGGGAATGCGCGGGCACATCCTCGAGCCTTGGGCGGCCTACTGGGACATGTCCGCCCGGCTGGACGATGCCAGCAAGTCAGAAATCCAGGATTTCCTCAACCGCTACAACGGCACCTACCAGGAAGACCGCTTGCGCGCGGAGTGGCTGCTGCAGCTAGGCCGTGCCCGCGATTGGGACACCTTCAGCCGCGAATACCCGCTCTACCGGATGAACGACGACCGGTCCGTGCGCTGCTATGCCCTCTGGGCGGACTACAGCACCCGGGGAGCCGACGTGACGGCCGCCCTGGAGTCGGTGTGGTGGGGCCTGAAAGAGGCCGACGATGCCTGCGGCAGCCTGGCAACCCAGCTAGTCAAAGACAAAAAAATCAGTTCCCACAGCGTCTGGGTCCGGGCGCGCCTCGGCATGGAAAACGACCGCCTGCGGGTCGCAACCCAAGCCGCCGGCGCGTTGGATACAGACTATGTCAAAACCATCAACACCATCTACAACACCCCGGCCAAATACCTGAATGACAAGGTCACTGCGCTGCGGCCGCAGACCCGGGAATTTGTGTCACTGGCCATCATCCGCCTGGCGTATCAAGACCCGCAAGAAGCGGCTGAAGAAGTCGACAAGCTCCGCTGGAAGGCGCAGCTCACCCAAGAAGAGCGCAGCTGGATCTGGGGTGTGATCGGCAAACGGGCGGCGCAAAAGCTCTCCGACGACGCCGCCAACTACTTCGCCAAAGGCCAACTCAGCCAGATGCATGAAGACCACCTCGCGTGGGCCGCCCGTGCCGCTCTGCGCGCCGGGCGCTGGAACCAGGTGGCAGACGCCATCACCGCCATGCCCGAGTCCTTGCGCAACGACTCGACCTGGGTCTACTGGCGCGCCCGTGCGCTGGCCCGCCGCAGCAATGTGGAGTCCGCAAAGATGGAAAGCCAAGCCCTGCTGGAGTCGATTGCCGGCACCAAGGGCTTTTACGAAATGCTGGCCCTCGAAGAACTGGGCCAGAAAATCGTAACGCCGCCCAAACCAGCCCCGCTCACCGCGGAAGAGAAAGACCAAGCCAAAAAGAACCCCGGCTTGGCGCGTGCGCTCCACGCCATCAACATCGGCTTGCGCAGCGATGGGGTGCGGGAGTGGAACTACACCACCAACCTGCACAACCGCGGCGGGCTGGACGACCGCTCCTTGCTTGCGGCTGCAGACCTGGCCTGCAAGGCCGAAGTCTGGGACCGCTGCATCAACACCAGCGAACGCACCAAAGGCATGGTCGACATGGACCAGCGCTACCCCATGCCCCACAAGTCGGCGGTGGTGGCGCGCACACAGCTGATCGGGCTCGATCCGGCCTATGTGTATGGGCTGATCCGCCAGGAAAGCCGCTTTATCACCGATGCCAAGTCGGTCGTAGGCGCGGCTGGCCTGATGCAAGTCATGCCTGCGACTGCGAAATGGACGGCCAAAAAAATCGGGCTCAACGACTTCCAAGCCCACCAGATCACCGAGCGGGACACCAACATCGCCATCGGCACCGGCTACCTCAAACTGGTGCTGGACAGCTTTAACGGCTCCATGCCCATGGCAGCAGCCGCCTACAACGCGGGCCCCGGACGGCCGCGTATTTGGCGCGGGCAAGCCGGTGGCCCCACTTGGGAAGCCGCTATCTGGGCGGAAAACGTGCCGTTCACCGAGACCCGCGACTACGTGAAAAAAGTTTTGGCCAACACCACGCTCTATTCCGCGTTGATCACCGGGCAACCCCAGTCGCTGAAAGCACGGCTGGGTGTAGTGGGCCCGCGCGATGCGAGCACCACGGAAGGTGGCCTCGACCTGCCTTAAGCCGGCCGGCGGTAAAACGCGCAGCGGTTGCGGCCGCTGCGCTTGGCCTCGTACATCGCCTGATCGGCATGCAGCAACAAGGTTTGCGGGTCTGTGCCATCCCCTGGGTAAATGGCCACGCCGAGACTTGCAGCTACCTGAACCACTGGCCCATCCGGCCCCGGGCCCAAATGGCAGGGCTCCGCAAATGTCGCCATGATTTTGGCTACCAAGGTCGAGAGCTCGCCGCTGTGAGACAGGCCACCCAGCAGCATCACAAACTCGTCGCCCCCGAGGCGGGACACGGTATCTTCCGCCCGCAACACCCCCTGTAACCTGCGGGCCACGGCTTGCAGCAGGGCGTCGCCGGCGTCGTGGCCATACATGTCGTTGACCTCTTTGAAATGGTCGAGGTCCAAAAAGCCGACTGCAAACAGTCCGTTGTGCCGGTCGTGGTGGGCACACAGCATTTTCAAGCGATCGTGCAACAGCACACGGTTGGGCAGGCCGGTCAGGGCATCGTGCTCGGCAAAGTGGCTGCGGGCCTGCAAGCGCTTTTTCTCGGTTACATCCTGCAGTACCGCAAGGCTGCGCTCGGGCCTGCCGTCTGCATCGAACTCCCACACTGCAGACAGCAAGACATCGCGCACCGCGCCGTCCCGGGTAAGAAACTGGTATTCCACGTTGTTACAGCGGCCGTCGTGCAATGCCTGCGGAATCACCACATCGCGCGCATAGCGGGCGGACCCGGATGTCATGAAATCCGCAATGTGCCGCCCCAACACCTCTGCCTCTTGGTAGCCCAGTGTGTCGAGCCACAGCTGGTTGACCTGCACGATGCAGCCGCTGCCATCGATCGAGTGCAACATGGCTGGCGTCGCGCGGTAAAGGCTCAGTGCCCGGGCCTCGCGGTCCGCCAACGCCTGGGTCGTGCGGCGCTGCCCTTCGGACAGGACAGCCAGAAACAAACCCGGCAACAGGGTCGCCAATACCGAGATGTAGTACACCGCATCGCCCCACCATAGCGACGAGGGGGGCGGCAGCAAAACGCCCACACGTATCAAAGCGGCCATGGCCAGCGCGATCAGCCCATTGATCACCAGGCTATTGAGCAACGTGCTGCGCACCGCCACCCACACCATAGGCGCCAACATCACCACAAAGGGTTTGGGCAAGCTGGTGGCCGACCACAACATCACAGACAGGCTGATCAGCGCCATCCCCACATGAACCGGCTGGAACCACCCGCGGACCGCACTGCGCACACCTCGGGTCGCCAGCAGCAACACCAGTGGCAGCATCGCCACCGAGCCAATGGTGCCGCCCACCAACCAGTTCAAGGCCATATTCGACCAATCGCCCCGCAAGGCCAACATACCCGCCAGCCCGCCCAGCGGTGCAGACGCCATGGCGGGCAACAGCGCTCCGCGCAGCAAGACTTGCGCTTGAACCGTAGGGCTCTCGCCGGCCTGCTCTAGCGCAGGCAGCCGCTCCAGCCACAGGGCGGCGAGCGCCATGCCCAACAAATAGCCCGGCACGTCGGCAAAAGCCACCCAAGCCGCATGTAAACCACCGGCCTGCCTGACAGCCACATTTGGCGACACCAGCGCAAAGCCGCCATGCGCCGCCCACAGAACCAGCGCCACCAGCACAAGAAACGACGGCCACTGGCGTTTGGGCAAGCGCATCAGGGCGACAGCACCAAAGGCATTGGCAAACCACACCATCACCTGCCCCGGCCGCGGATCGGAGATCGCCAGCGACACACACGCCACCGCGCCCACGAGCAAGGCCCACTGCCACAGCCACCCCGGGGTGCGGTCACGCGGGGCCAACAGACTGGAGGAAACGGCGTTGTCCGCCCGAAGGGCATCAGTCTGCACGGGGGTGCCTGTCTTTCAAAAGGGGTTTGCGTGCGCGCCAAACCAGCATGACCAGCACCCCGAGGAACGTCAACCCCAACGCCGCGCGGCGCAACCAGAGATGGAGCGGGTCTTCGTAGGTCAGGGTGTCCACATCGATCCAGCGGCGCAGCAGCGCCTGGCGGGTAGCGGGCGAAATATCCTGGAGGGCGGTGTTAAGGGCACTGCCCAGAGCTGTCAATTCTTTGCGGTAGGCAAAGCTCAGCGCGTACTCAAAGGGCAATGTCTCGCCGACTTGCACCCCCCGCACGCCGCTGTGGCGCTTGGCATCGCTGATGCTGGCTACATCCGCCACCACGCCATCGACCTCGCCGCGCATCAAGAGCTGAAAGCCGCTCATGTCATCGCTCACGGCCACCCAGCGGATTTGCGGGTAGTGGGTGCGCACAAAAGTTTCCACCGCATAGCCTTTGCCCACCGCCACCGCGCGGCCTGCAAGGTCTGCCAAAACGGGAGCCGCCGGCCCCTGTTTGACCACCAAGACGGCAGGCACTTTGACGTAGGGCTCGGTAAACGCCAAGAACTCGGCCCGCTCGGGGGTGGGGCGCAGTGAAGAGATCAAGTCCACCTCCCCGCGGCGGGCCGCATCGAGAATGTTGGCTAGGTTATCCGGGGGCAACATCTGCAGCTCGCCGCCCAGGCGCGGCCGCAAGATCTCGAGCACATCCATCGACAAGCCTTGCACATGCCCCGCAGGGCCGGCACTCACAAATGGGGGGTAGTCTTTCTCCGGCGCAAAGCGGATCGTATGGGCGGCCGCAGCACCCGAGAGCAAGCCTGCACACACAGCCACACACCACCACAGGCCGTTACGCCAATGACGCCGATCAGGGCGAACTGCTTGGTACGACATGGGTATCTCCCTCCCGGTGTTGGCACAACTTGGAAGTCTGCGCTTGTGCATTCAGTATAGGGCGGCCCCCTCTGAGTCGCCAACCCCTTTAGGCCCGACTATCATGCGAATTTGACCAAGGATTGCGCATGATCAAGCTCTACATCGGCAACAAAAATTACTCGTCGTGGTCCATGCGCCCTTGGGTACTCTTGAAGCAGGCGGGCATCGATTTTGAAGAGGTCATGGTGCGGTTTGACTCGTTCGAGAGCCAATCCCAATTCAAAACTACGCTAGCCCCGCTCTCCCCCACCGGCAAAGTGCCGCTGCTGGTCGATGGCGACTTGGCGGTGTGGGACACCCTGGCGATTGCGGAATACGTGGCCGAGAGCTTTCCCAACCTGCAGCTCTGGCCTGCTGACAAGTCTGCCCGTGCGCGGGCCCGCAGTGTGTGCGCGGAAATGCACTCCGGCTTCACCGGCCTGCGCAGCAACTGCCCGATGAACATCGAGGCCACCCTGCTCGAAACCGGCGCCCTCATCTGGCGCGACAAACCCGCCGTCCGCGTCGACGTAGCCCGCCTGAGCGCCATGTGGACCGAACTGCTGGCCCAGTACGGCGGCCCCATGTTGTTTGGCCCGTTCTCGGTGGCGGATGCGTATTTCGCCCCGGTGTGTGCCCGCCTCAAAACCTATGGCCTGCCGGTCAGCCCAGTGTTGGGGGCCTATGTGTCCCGCGTGCTGGCCCTGCCCGGTGTGCAAGACTGGATCACCGGCGCGCTGGCAGAGAAAGACTTTCTCGACTTTGAAGAACCCTACCGCCTGCAACGCTGAACTACGTCTAAAGCCCCTGCCTTTTATGCCCGCCCCCTCACCCGACTCCACCAGCACCACTGGCACCTTTCTGGTGGGCGGCGCTGTGCGCGACGCGCTCTTGGGCTTGGAGATCAAAGACTACGACTGGGTGGTGGTGGGCAGCAGCCCGCAGCAGATGCTGGACGCGGGCTTTATTGCCGTGGGCAAAGACTTCCCCGTGTTTTTGCACCCGCAAACGCAAGAGGAGTACGCCCTGGCCCGCACCGAGCGCAAAACCGCGCCCGGCTACAAGGGCTTTGAGGTACACGCCGCACCGGATGTGACGCTGGAAGAAGACCTGGCCCGGCGCGACCTTACTATCAATTCCATAGCAGCTCGCGCAGACAATACCTGCGCCAATGGCACTTTTGACACCAAAGACCTGATAGACCCCTTCGGCGGCCAGGCCGACCTGCAGGCGCGTGTGCTGCGCCATGTGACCCCCGCCTTCCGCGAAGACCCGGTGCGCATCCTGCGGGTCGCCCGCTTTGCCGCACGGTTCACCGAGTTCACCGTGGCACCTGAAACCACCGCCCTGATGCAAACCATGGTGGAAGACGGCGAGGTGGACCACCTGGTGCCCGAGCGCGTGTGGCAAGAGATTGCCAAAGGCCTGATGGAAGCTCGCCCCTCCCGCATGTTCGAGGTGCTGCGCAGCTGCGGCGCCCTGAAGCGCCTACTGCCTGAGCTGGACCGGCTCTGGGGCGTGCCCCAAAGCCCCGAGCATCACCCCGAGGTGGACACGGGTGTGCACGTCATGCTGGTGCTGGATCGTGCCGCTCAGCTGGGTGCGCCGCTGGCGGTGCGCTTTGCCTGCCTGGGCCACGACCTGGGCAAAGGCACCACACCCGCCGACGTGCTGCCCCGCCACATTGGCCACGAAGAGCGCAGCGCACGCCTGCTCAAGGGCGTGTGCCAACGCCTGCGGGTGCCCAACGACTGCGCCGAGCTGGCTGACGTGGTTGCCCGCGAGCACGGCAACATCCACCGCAGCGGCTCGCTCAATGCGGCTGCCCTGCTGCGCCTCTTGGAGCGCTGCGACGCGATCCGCAAACCCGAGCGCTTTCGCGCCGCCTTGCTGGCCTGCCAGTGCGATGCCCAAGGCCGCCTTGGGCTGACCGACACACCCTACCCCCAAGCCCAGCGGCTGGGGCAGGCACTGGACTTCGCGCTGGCGGTTGCTACAGATTCCATAGCTGCTCGCGCAATAGCGGCGGGCGCTAACGGCCCAAAGATTGGTCAATTCATCCAAACCGCCCGCGCCGAGGCGATTGCCGCAGGGCTAGAGACAGCCACCGTCACCTGAGGGTTGCACCGCAGCAAAGCGTGCCACCTGCCTTGGTATGCTTGGGGAATGGCCCATTTACTGATTGTTGAAGACGACGAATTGCTGCGCGACGGCCTGTGCGCGCAACTGGTGCACGCCGGCCACAGCGTGAGCAGCGCCAGCGATGGCGCCCAAGCCCAAAGCCTGCTGGAGTCCACCCGTTTTGACGGCGTGGTGCTCGACCTGGGCTTGCCAGTGGTAGACGGCATTACCGTGCTGATTTGGATACGCCAGCGCCTGGCTGCGCTGCCGGTGCTGATCCTCACCGCGCGCGATGGCGTGGAAGACCGGGTGCAAGGCCTGAACGCTGGGGCTGACGACTACCTCACCAAACCCTTTGAAATGGCAGAGCTGCTCGCCCGCCTGCAAGCCATGCTCCGCCGCTCGCGGCTGCCCGCCTTTGGTGGTTCGCTTGAAGTGCAGAGCAGCACCAGCAAAAACCTGCGTCTCGACCCGGTGCTGCCTCTGGGCTGGCTGGGGGAAGAAGCTATGGAGCTCACCCACCGCGAATGGTCTTTGCTCTCGCTGCTGGTAAACAACATGGGCCAGGTGGTCGGCCGGGAAGACGTGCTGGCCGTGTGGCAAACCGCGCCGCAAGAAGGCGGCGCTGCCGGCTCCAATGCGCTGGAGGTCTATGTGCACCGCCTGCGCCGCAAGCTCAACGACAGCGGCCTGAGCATCCGCAACGTGCGCGGCTTGGGCTACATGCTGGAATCGGACACTCCGTGAGCCGCCCGGCTCGCTTCTCGCTCAAGCGGCAGTTGCTGATCTGGCTGCTGCTGCCGCAGCTGGTGCTGTGGCTCATGGGTGGCGCGCTGGCATTCCGGGTGGCGCTGGCCTATGCCGAGAAAACGATTGACCAGTCGCTCACCCAATCGGTGCGCTCGCTGGCGCGGCAGGTCAAGCCCATGGGCTCGGGTTTGTTGATCGACTTTCCGCGCGCAGCGCGCGACATCATTGAGCAGGACCCGGACGACCGCGTGGCCTATATGGTGTCGTCGCCACCCGGCAGTTTTTTGCTGGGCAACACCAAAATCCCCGGCCAAACACCCGACCTCTACTCCCCCGCCAACGAGCCCGTGTTGTACGAGGTGGTGATGGACGGCAAACCCATGCGGGTGGCCTCGATCGACCTGAGCTTTGGCGATGGCTTCACCGACCAGCGCATGCGGGTACAGGTGGCCAAGAGCCTGGTGGCGCAGCAGCGCATTGCCCGCGAGCTGGTGCGCGATGTGCTCTTTCCGCTTTTGATATTGGGCGCTGTGCTGAGCGTGCTGGTGTACGAGGGCATACGCCGTGGCCTAGCTCCGCTGGAGCGGCTGGAGGCGCAGCTGGCCAACCGCAACATGGCGTCACTCTCGCCCATCGAGATGACGCAAGCGCCGGAGGAAGTGCACTCGCTGGCCAACACCCTGAACCAGCTGCTCACCACCCTGCGCCGCAGCCTGAGCCAGGAAAAGCGCTTCTTGAACGACGCCGCCCACCAACTGCGCACCCCGCTTGCGGGCCTGATCAGCCAGACCGAGCTGGCCATGCAAGAGAAAGACCCCGAGGCCCTGCAACATCGCCTGACCAAAGTGCACACCGGCGCCCAGCGCAGCGCCCACCTGGTACACCAGCTGCTGTCTTTGGCCCGCACTGAGGCCGAGGTGAGCCTGGTGCCGGTGGATGCTGCGTCACTCGCGCGCGAGGTGGCCCGTGAATGGACCCGCCGCGCCTTGGCCGCTGGCGTGGACTTGGGCTTCGAGGGCGAAGACAGCGTCATGGTGCCCGCCGACAAATTGTTGTTGCGCGAAGTGCTGAGCAACCTGATCGACAACGCCCTGCGCTACGCAGGCAAAGGCGCGGTGGTCACCCTGCGCACCACGGTGCACGACGGCTATTGCTGGCTGGACGTGGAAGACACCGGCCCCGGCCTCTCGACCGAGCACCTGGAGCGCGTGTTTGAACGCTTCTGGCGCGCCAGCGAACTCCCCGGCGGCTGCGGTTTAGGCCTTTCCATCGTGGCGGAAATCGCGCGGCGCCATAACGGCACGGCGACAGCGCAGACGACATTGCCGCATGGATTGACGATTCGGTTGGAGTTGCCGTTGCAGGGGTGATGGTGGTCGGCTTTGCAGCGGCAAGCGGACGTTCAAAAAACACCCCACTGGGGGGTATTCAATCTGGTTTTGAGGCGCAAAAATCGTGAAATCAGCGGCTAACTCCGCTTCTTACAAAGTGCGGAGTTTGTCGAGATTTTTATGCCTGTACAAACGCACATGAATATCTCGGAGATTGAGCCTGCACAAGGCTTCCCGGTGCAATTTGCATCCAGTTTATGCTGCAGCTTCCAGAATATTCCGAGGGTTTTGAGGTGTACATTACGTTAAATTGCAATGGGAAAAGCACTCACTCGTCGCTGGAAAACACCCGCTGGGTATGTTTGGGCATGTGTAGTTGCATCACTTGGTGGCTGGCTGCCCATGCTGGTTCTCCAGCCGCTGATGCACGGTGGAACTTTGACGGGGGAAGTCGTTGTCTTTACCGGGGTTGTGATCGGAGGGTATTGCACCTTGGAGGTCATCCGCTCACGCACTCACTTATGGGCTAAGGTTCTGTGGTCAATTTGGCTCCTCCCTTATGCTGCTGCTGTCATTTATGGTTTAGTTGAGGCTACCTCTTATGTACCGCAATTGCTTTCAATTTAACTGGTCGCCCAAGGCGGAGGCCTTCGGCTCCGCTTAGCTTCAACGTTAGACCGCATGAGCGCATTCACCGTCACGCTGGGAGCAGTTTTCCAGGCAGATTGGTCTCAGGAACCGGTTCGAGTCATAGCCTTCGACGCGGACGTCGTGATGTACGACACCTGGTGGTCGCACAGGAACTCGTGGGGAATGTCCAAGTTGCTAGGCAACTATTCCTACTACCGCCTTCACAGGGAATACTTTGAGGCACACGCACGCTTTCTGAAACTGGAACCGCTTTCTGAGAAGGACGTGCTAGTTCATCGACCAGACCTTCCGTTTGCCTTCGCGGCTCGTCAGTCACTGTCCTGGTACGACAAGTGGCCCGAGAACATACAAACTGAGAACGAACATTCTTTGCAAGTGCCAGCCATCTACCTGGTCCCGTTCGGACCGCGAGACAGCTCAAAGCCAGCAGTTCTGATTCAAGCCGCTAATGGCCAGTCATTCTCTGAAACGGAACTGCTCCTCGCAGCGAGGTCGATTCAAGAGCCGCACATTAGGGAAACTTGTCTCACCGAGGGTGTGGGGATCTATCGCTCTGGTATTCAAAAGCGCCTGCCTTCCTACTATGTATGGGGCTCCAAGAGCCGGCTGGGTGCATAGGCGGAGAATGCGGTCTAGCCCTTCCATCGAGAGGGTCGTTCAAGGGCTATCGCCCTTAGCCGCCCCTCTTGTCAAACGTTATGCCGCATGATCTTCGCTGTAGAAACTGAGGAACGAACTCTGATCGCATTCCCGAGCGAAATGGAGGCAGTGGCGCATTGCGAGGGCCTTGATGTGGAGGCGGCGGTATGGCTTTTTTGGAGCGACCGTGGAGAGCCACTCGAACCACAATTCACAGTTCCAAACAAGCGAGGATTCTTCGTTGTGCAAAACGGTACTTACACTCTTGTGCCTGCATCGCAAGATCACCACGCAATGCTGAAGGAAGCGCTGGATGAGGTGCGCACTTTCGAATCCCCAGCGCCATTCAACAACGCGCAGGGTGTTCGCAGCTACCTGGAGAGTCGCAATGCTGCATAACCCGTCGGCCCAGTCGCGACATCCTTCGGCTGCCGCTGGCCTCCAACGTTAACGTGCCATTTGAGTGACTGCTTCGGGGCGGTGGCTAAGACCGCTTTCAGCCTGAAGACGTCTCAGCTTTGCAGCGTTTGCGGTCTTTCCGGCCAGGTCAGTTTCACTTCTAAATCACATTGGACATAAATCATGAAACCGTGGTTCGCAGCAATTTTTATGTTTTTCATGTGCTTTGGCGCAAAGGCGCAGTCAAGCAGCAACCTCGCGTACGACGACAAATTCGTCTGGTATTTGTCAGGTCGTTTGGCAAGTGAACTGACAGCGTTCCAGGCTCAATCAGGTACCTCCCTCAGTGAGGGCGAATGGGCTGAGCAGAGGCAGCAGTTCGAGATTGTTTATCACCACTATTTGGTGAGATGCGATGGGCCACTCCCACAGATTGCAATCGCTTTGAAGTTCGCGGACATGTCGATCACTTCGCAGCTACCTGGCACGCAATTGCTCGGTTATGTCGGATCGATGGACTACGAGATTTGGCCTCGAATAAAGGCTTGGCATGTCAAGGTCCTCGCCGAACTCTTGGCTACATACAAAACTGGCAAGTACGGCTTTTTCCCCGACTGCGTCGTTTCAGGCTACCGAGACCAGAACCCCTTGCCGAGCCAGAGGTGACGTCCAATCCTGCATCCCAGCGGACGCCTAGCGGTGCCACTGAATTTAAACGTTAACTTGCCTATTTGAGCGGCAATTTCGGAACGCCAGCAAAGTCGGCTTCCAGCCTGTGGGAGCCTCAGCTTTGCAACGGAAGCAGACATTTAAAAAACACCCGATTGGGGGATGTTCAAGCCGGTTTTGAGGCGCAAAAATCGTGAAATCAGTGACTCACTCCATTACTTACAAAGTGTTGGGTTTGTCGGAATTTTTATACCTGTACAAACTCACATAAAAAATACGGTCATCAAGACGGTAAGCGGCTTTCCAGCCTTTTATCCAAATTAAGTACCGTTAATGCTTGGATTTATTAATCGGGTTTTGCGGTCTACATTGCTTTAGGCCTCCCGATCACACTTTCTCTCTAACCGTCGAAAAGGATCTCATACATGGACGTCACTGCTGTTGGAACCCTTGCTGTCGAAGCCGTCAAACTCGTTGCGAACCCGTCCGGGTACCTGATCAGTCAGATTGCCGAGTCGACATCAAAGGCCATCGCTACTACGGGATCAGCCAAAACACAGGAAATAGCAGAGCTTAGGTTGCAGGCTGAACGCCAGGAAATTGAGATGAGAATGGCAGAAGCACAAGCCAAGGTCGCTCAAGAACTGGCGATAGCAAAGCGTATAGAGAACGCTGCCGAAGTAGAAATAGAAGAGTTTTACGAGTATGGTGGTGATGCAAAGGCCGGAATAAAGGCTTCTGCCACAAGCGTTGCCGCCGAACTCTCGGGTGCAGGAAAGCGGGTATCGCGCCGTGTTTATCGATTCAAAAGCATTTCAAACCATTCGGTCAGTACGCCGGGGGATGCCTAACCACTCGCTCAAGCGAAGAGCCAAAGGGGGCCGCCTGGTCCCCGTTTAGCTCGAACGTTAACGACTGCTTCCAGCATGTTGAAGACATAAAAAAACCGGGCTGCCCCATCAGGGCAGCCCGGTTTTTGTTAGTGGCTTGAAGACTTAAACGTCCAAACGCACACCCGTCGCAGTGCTAAACCAGTTGGTGTTCGCAGGGTTCACGCGCAGGCCGACTTGGTCGCCGGCTTTCCAAGAAGCGCTCGGGGCGGTGCGCACGGTCACGTCGCCAGCAGCAGTTTTCACCACCACATAGGTGTCAGCGCCGGTGGGCTCCACCACGGCCACTTCGCCGCGCCAAGCGGCATCGCCAGTGATCAGCTCAATGTGCTCGGGGCGCACGCCCAGGGTGGCGTCGCCAGTGGCTGGGGTTGCCAGTTCTAGGGTGCTGCCGTTGAAAGTAAAGCGGCCTTGCGCACCGGGCACTTCCACATGGCCCTTGATCAGGTTCATGGTGGGCGAGCCGATAAAGGTGGCCACATAGGTGTTGGACGGACGGTTGTAGATGTCGTCGGGTGTGCCGATTTGTTGCAGGATGCCGTCCTTCATGACCGCGATGCGGCTGCCCAGGGTCATGGCTTCGATCTGGTCGTGTGTCACGTACACGCTGGTGATGCCAGACACTTGGTGCAGGCGCTTGATTTCAGCACGCATTTCTACGCGGAGCTTGGCGTCCAGGTTGGAGAGTGGCTCGTCAAACAAGAAGAGCTGGGGGTCACGTGCCAAAGCGCGGCCCATTGCCACACGCTGGCGCTGACCACCAGACAGCTGCGCGGGGCGGCGGTCCAGCAAGTGTTCGATTTGCAGCATGGCAGCCACTTCAGCGATGCGCTTTTTGCGCTGCTCTACGGGCACCTTGCGCATTTCCAGCGCAAAGCCGATGTTGTCGGCCACGCTCATGGTGGGGTACAACGCGTAGCTCTGGAACACCATGGCGATGTCGCGCTGCGCAGGGGCTACGCCCACCACGTTTTTGCCGGCAATGCGCAGTTCGCCTTCAGATGGCTCTTCGAGGCCCGCAATGATGTTGAGCAAGGTGGACTTGCCGCAGCCGGAGGGGCCGACCAGGATCAGGAACTCGCCGGGGGCGACGTCGATTTCGATCTTTTTCAGGACTTCAACGGCTTTGTCGCCCTTGCCGAAAACTTTGCGGATGCCTGCGATTTGGAGAGAAGCTGCCATTTTTTATCCTTTCACCGCGCCAGCGGTGAGACCTTTCACGAAGTATTGACCTGCCAGTACGTAGACCAACATGGTGGGGAGACCTGCAATCACGGCCGCAGCCATGTCGACGTTGTAGCTTTTGACACTGCTGGAGGTGTTGGCCATGTTGTTCAGGCCGACGGTGATGGGCTTGCTGTCAGCGCCGCTGAAGGCCACGCCGAACAGGAAGTCGTTCCAAATGTTGGTGAATTGCCAGATGAGCGTCACCATCAGGATCGGGGTGGACATAGGCACCACGATGCGGAAGAAGATGCGCCAGAAGCCGGCACCGTCAATGCGCGCAGCGTTCACCAGTTCTTTGGGGATGGCGGTGTAGTAGTTGCGGAAGAACAGCGTAGTACCTGCCAAGCCAGCAATGCAGTGCACCAGGATCAAGCCGCCGAGCGAGCTGGACAGGCCCAGAAAACCGAGCACCTGGCTCATGGGCAACAGCACCACCTGGAAGGGCATGAACACGCCAAACAACATGAAGCCGAACAGCACTTCGCTGCCCTTGAACTTCCACATGCTCAACACGTAGCCGTTGATGGCGCCCCACGCGGTGGAGATCAGCACCGCAGGCACGGCCATGATGATGGAGTTGGTAAAGAAGGGTTGCAAACCGCGGCAGTCCACACCGGTACAAGCGGTGGACCAGGCAGCAGACCAGGCGTCAAAGTTGAGCGAGGTGGGCAGGCTCAGCAAGTTGCCGGAGCGGATTTGCTCGGCGTCCTTGAACGAGGTGGCCAACATCACGTACAGCGGCGCCAAAAAGAAGAAGGCGGCCAGCAGCAGCGTGGCGTAGATCAGGATGCGGGGTAGGTTTTTGGTCAGCATAAGGTGCGATCGTGGAGGACGGTCGTGGATTAACGGTCGTGGGGTTTGGTGCGCAATTCGCTGTACAGGTAGGGCACCACAAGGGCAGCCACAAACACCAGCATCATGGTGGCGCTGGCGGCGCCCAGGCCGATCTGGCCGCGGGTAAAGCTCATCACGTACATGAAGGTGGCAGGCACGTCAGACGCGTAGCCGGGGCCGCCGGAGGTGAGCGCCATGACCAAGTCAAAGCTCTTGATAGACAAGTGCGACAACACCAACACGGTAGAAAACACCACGGGGCGCAGGATGGGCAGAATGATGCGCCAGTAGATGCGGGGCAACGAGGCGCCGTCGATCTGGGCAGCTTTGATGATGCTGTCGTCAATGCCGCGCAGGCCGGCCAGCGACAAGGCCATGGCAAAACCGGCGGACTGCCAGATACCGGCAATCACTACGCAGTAGATAGCGGTGTCAGATTGCACCAGCCAGTCGAAGCTGAAGCTGGTCCAGCCAAAGTCGTGCATCAGTTTTTCGAGGCCGAGGCTGGGGTTCAAAATCCATTTCCATGCGGTACCGGTCACGATGAACGACAAGGCCATGGGGTACAGGTAAATGGTGCGCAACACGCCTTCGGCGCGGATTTTCTGGTCCAGGAAAATCGCAAGGCCCATGCCCAGGGCCATGGAGCCGCCGACGTACAACACGCTGAAGATGCCCAGGTTTTTCAAGGCCACATACCAGCGGTCCATTTCCCAGAGGCGCACGTACTGCTCCAAGCCCACGAACTCGTCGTAGTTGGGCAGCATGCGCGAGCCGGTGACCGATAGGATGCCGTTCCAGATCATGAATCCGTAAATGAAGGCGAAGCCGAGCACAAAGCCCGGGGCAATCACCAGCTTGGGGAGGATGTTTTCGATGGTTTTCATAAGTCTTACTTTTGCTTTGGCGCGCTGACTGCGACCAATTTGGCGACGGCTTCGCTCACGCTCAGCTTGTCGTTATTCCAGAACTCGCTCACCGCAGCGCGCATGGACGCTTGCTGCGAGGACGGTAATGCCATGCCATGCGCCACGGACGGAACCAGTGAGCCCGCAGCGGACGTGGCTACAAAGTCTTTGCTGGAGGTTTTGGCGCATTCGTCAAACTTTTCCATGTTCATGCCCATGCGCACCGGGATTGAGCCTTTGCGCAGGTTGAACTTTTCCTGGAACTCTTTGCCCATCAACAAATAAGCCAGGTAGCCCTGGGCCTTTTGGGCCTCCCAGCCTTTGAGCTGGAACATGGCAAACGAGTCGACGTTAAAGGTGTAGGCATTGGCCGTGCCGGGCGCGGCCGAGCAAGTGAACTCTTTGCCCGGTGTCTGGCCTGCGGCCAGGAACTCGCCTTTGGCCCAGTCGCCCATGAATTGGAAACCGGCTTTGCCGTTGATCACGAGCTCGGTGGTGACGTTCCAGTCGCGGCCGCCGGAGGCGGTATCGGTGTAAGCCTTGAGGCGGCGGAAGGTCTCGAGCGCCTTTTTCATCTCATCGCTGTTGATGGCAGCGCGGTCTAGTTTGACCAGTGCTTTGTCGTAAAGGCTTGCACCGCCCACGCCCAGCACCACGGACTCGAACACCGTGAAGTCCTGCCAGTCTTGGCCACCATGGGCCAGAGGGATCAGGCCTGCGGCCTTGATTTTGTCAGCGGCAGCAAAAAACTCATCATAGGTTTTGGGCAACGCGATAACGCCTGCTTTTTTCAGCACGGCGGAGTTGGCCCACAACCAATTCACCCGGTGCACATTGACCGGGACGGCCACATAGCGGCCTTTGTATTTCATTTGGTCAGCAACGACCTTGGGGAGCGTGTCATCCCACTTCTCAAAAGACGCCATCGCGTCCAGGTTGCTCAAGACGCCGAGCTCTGCCCATTCCTGGATGGCAGGCCCCTTGATATTGGCGGCTGCGGGCGCATTGCCAGCCAGCACACGCTGCTTGAGCACGGCCATGGCATTCTGGCCACCACCACCGGTCACGGTGAAGTCGCGCCAGGTGTGGCCACGTTTTCCCATCATGTCTTTGAGCTCGACCACCGACTTGGCTTCACCGCCAGAGGTCCAGTAGTGCAGCACCTCGACTTCGCCCGCGAACACGCCTGCGCCTGCGCACAAAGCACATGCAGCGACAAACCGGCGCGCGAAAGCAGAAAGAGCCATGGGAATTGACCTGAAGAACACGAGATTTGAAATAGCCCCACCCCTGCGGGAGGGATAGGGCTATAAAAGGTGAACGGCGCCTGCTGGCGCCGGCCAGGGCTTACTTAGTAGCAGCGGCCTTGGCGATGTTCTTCACGCCGTCAGCAACGGAGATCTTGTCGTCGTTCCAGAACTGGGACACGGCGTCCTTGATCGCGCCTTCAGCAGCGGGCTTGATAGCCATGCCGTGGGCCACGGAAGGAACCAAGCCACCGGATTTGGCGGTGTCCACGAAATCCTTGGCGGATGTCTTGGCGCAATCGTCAAACTTGTCCATCTTCATGTTCAAACGGACAGGGATAGAACCCTTGTTCAGGTTGAACACTTCTTGGAACTCAGTGCCCATGATGGAAGCAGCCAGATCAGCCTGCGCCTTTTGAGCGCCAGCGTCTTTGAGCTTGTACATGGCGAACGAGTCCACGTTGAAGGTGTATGCGTTAGCGGTGCCTGGAGCAGCAGCGCAGACGTAGTCCTTGCCGGGAACCTTGCCAGCAGCGGAGAACTCGCCCTTGGCCCAGTCACCCATGAACTGGAATGCTGCCTTCTCTTGGATCACCATGGCAGTAGCCAGGTTCCAGTCGCGGCCAGGAGCGGCTGCGTCGGTGTAACCCTTGACCTTGCGGAATGTTTCCAGGACCTTGGTCATGGTGGCGCTGGTCAAAGCCTTTTCGTCGAGCTTGATCAAAGCGTCGTTGTAGAACTTGACACCGCCCACGCCCAGAGCCACAGACTCAAAGGTGGTGAAGTCTTGCCAGTTCTGGCCACCGTGTGCCACGGGGATCAGGCCAGCCTTCTTGACTTTTTCAGCAGCTGCAAAGAACTCGTCCCATGTCTTGGGAGTGGAGGTCACGCCGGCTTTTTTCAGCACAGCGGAGTTAGCCCACATCCAGTTCACGCGGTGCACGTTCACGGGAGCAGCAACGTAGTTGCCTTTGTACTTCATGACGTCAGCCACCACCTTAGGCAGCAGGTCGTCCCACTTTTCGGCCTTGGCAGTTGCGTCGAGGTTAGCCAACACGCCTTCAGATGCCCACTCCTGGATGGCTGGACCCTTGATCTGGGCAGCTGCAGGTGGGTTACCGCTCACGACACGGCTCTTGAGCACGGTCGCTGCGTTGTCACCGCCACCGCCGGCCACTGCGAAGTCTTTCCATGTGTGGCCCTTGCCTTGCATGATCTTCTTCAGTTCAGCCACAGACTTGGCTTCGCCGCCGGATGTCCAGTAGTGCAGGACTTCCACTTCGCCAGCCACAGCGGCCGAACCAGCAACCACGAGTGCCACTGCGGTGGCGAGTTTAGAAAGCTTCAACATCTTGTCTCCAAATAAAGTTTGTCTGTCCGGCCCTTTGTGCTCTGGGCCGAAAGCAACGTTGAATTCAATTGGACACCATGTCCACTTGAATTAATTAATTTTTAATTAATTTTTAACGCCAAACTACTAGGAGTTTCCCTAACCCGCTCGAAATCGGCGGGCAGAAGCGGTTTTTAGCCAAGCACAAGGGCCAGTGCGGCATAGTCGCCCACTTTTTCGCCCAGGCCCGCCGGCACGATCTCGACGCCATCGGTGAGCGCCGGCAACTTGCCCTTGAGGGCCGCTTGCAGCTTGGGCAACAAGAACTCGCGGTTGTGCCAGAAGACGCTACCGCCGATGCTGATGCGCTGCAGATCGAGTGTGGCCACCATGTTGTAGAGAGTGCGACCCATCACATCACACAAGTCGTCCACAATAGCCAGAGCGCCTGTCTCACCTGCGCTAGCTGCTACAAAAAGCGTAGCAGCATCGGTGTAACCCTGTGCACCGAAACGACGCGGAATCGCGTTGCCGGCCACCAGCCCCTCCACATCGCCCACGTTGCCGCAGCCGCAGAGCGCGTCTTGGTTGGTGCTGACGAAGGTGTGGCCTGCGTGGCCCGCGTTGCCGTTTTTGCCGCGCAGGATGTGGCCATCCACACACAAGCCCATGCCGATGCCGGTGCTCCAGGTCACGTAAGCGCAGTTGGCCACCCCCTGCAGGGCACCCCAGCGGCGCTCGGCTTCAAGTGCACCCACGCCATCGTTTTCGACGCGGACATTGGGGAAAGCGGCTTTAAGTGGCGCCTCCAGCAGCGCGGTAACCCAGTCATTGGGAAGGCCGCGGGCCTTGCCAGCCAAGCCACCACAGATGTTGGGACCTGCCAGCTCGACCATGCCGCCATTGATCACGAAAGGGCCGCAGGTAGCAACGCCCACGGCGGCAATGTCTGCCACCGCCACACCCGCCAGGGTGCAGCTCTCGCCCACCATGCGAATGATCTGGCGTGCCAGTGCGTCGTTGGTGCCTTCTTTGGCAGTGGGCTCAGAGACTTTGCCACGCACACCTGCGGCGTCGGCAATATTGACTGCCACTTTGGTGCCGCCGATGTCTACACAGGCAACCGGCTTGCTGCCGGGGGCAATGTTCAATTCAATGTCGTGGGTCAAAGCCATGCTGCACTCGCTCTCAAATCTTGAAAAAACAGGGGGTCGGAAGCTCAATCGCGGCCGTAGTCGTCCTGCAGGCGGACGATATCGTCTTCGCCCAGGTAACTGCCGAACTGTACTTCCACAATCTCTACAGGGCCGTTGGTCAGGTTCGCCAAGCGGTGCACCTGCCCGATCGCGATGTCGCAATACTCCCCCGGCTGCAGGTCAAACTGGCGGTCATCCAGCGTCACCCGCGCGGTGCCTGTGGTCACCACCCAGTGCTCCGCGCGCTGGTGGTGCTTTTGCAAACTGAGCTGCTGGCCGGGGTGTACCCCGATGCGCTTGATCTTGTTGCCCGGCACCTCCGAGATGGTTTCATACCAACCCCAGGGGCGCTCGGTGCGCTCAATCGTCTCAGTTCGCAAGGTAGTCTGCATGATTAAACAATCCTTAAAACGGCGCGCAGATACTACCCCGCATCCCCCCTATAGGGTTACTGGCTTGTTACTGTGCGTTTTCAGGATGCGGGAAATACATGGGCAGTGCCGCGTGCGGACACCGCCACACGGGCGCCGACCAACGGGGCATCGAGGCCCGCGCTATGCACATGCACCAGGATGCCGCCGGCATCTTCGTCCAGCTGCACCGACAGCTCACACACCGCGCCGCAAAAATCCGACTCGACTACGGTGCCCGCACACACGGTGCCGGATCCGGCAGATGGCGGTGTGCTCGCCAAAGGGGTGAAGTTGAGCTGCTCGGGGCGCAGCAATATTTGCCCATCTCCATGGCGCAAAGTGTCACCGGTGGGAAGGCGGCCCAGCGCACACTCAGCCCACCCTTGTGACAAGCGCGCATTCAGCACCACCGCCTCGCCCAAAAAGCTGGCGGTGACTGGGTCTTTCGGCCGGAGGTATACCTCCAGCGGGGCGCCCACTTGAGCGAGCTGGCCAGCCCGCATCACGGCCACTTGGTCGGCAAATGACAGCGCCTCGGCCTGGTCGTGGGTCACCAGAATGGTGGTGATGCCTGCCGCCTGCAGCAGCTGCGCCACTGCCTTTCGGGTGGACGCTCGCAAGCCAGTGTCCAAGGCTGAAAAGGGCTCGTCCAGCAGCATCAGCTTGGGCCGCTGCGCCAGCGCTCTGGCAAGTGCAACGCGTTGCTGCTGACCGCCCGATAGCTCATGCGGGCGGCGCTGCAGCATCGTACGGTCCAGCGACACCATGTCCATCAGCTCGTCAACGCGCGCTTGGCGATCCGGCGCTGATTTGTCGAGGCCGAAGCCCACGTTGTCCGCCACGCTCAGGTGCGGAAACAGCGCCCCGTCTTGTGGCACATAGCCAATGCCACGGCGGTGCGCAGGCACGATGTCCGGGCCATCGGCCAGCACCTCGCCTTGCAACACCACCCGGCCAGCGTCTGGCGCCTCGAAGCCGGCAATGATGCGCAACAAACTGGTTTTCCCGGAGCCAGAGGGCCCCACGATGGCTGTGCGGCTGCCCCGGGGGACGCTCAGTTGGATGTCTTTGAGCGCGGCGACCGCACCATACGATTTGTGCACGCCGTGCAGTTCAAGAGTAGTCATCGTCCAGCAACACGTCGGGATTGGATATACAGCAACCAGGTAAGGGGCAGCGACAAGAGCACCATCAGGAGGGCATAAGGTGCCGCACCCGCGTAGTCAATCTCGGAGCTATGGGCCCAAAAGGCGGTTGCCAATGTTTGTGTGCCGTTGGGCGCGAGCAGCAGTGTTGCGGTCAGTTCGGTCGTGATGGCCAAAAACACCATGGCGTAGCCGGAAGCCGCACCAGGAGCTGCCAGTCGCATGGTGATTTGCCACATGGCCTGCAGCGGTGAGCGGCCCAGGCTGCGGGCCGCCTGCTCCAGCTCCTTGGGCGCCTGGGCAATGCCGGCACGCAGGCTGACCAGCGCACGGGGCAAAAACATCAGGGCATAGGCCAGCATGACCGTGAACACTGTTTGGTACAAAGGCCGCGCCACCCGCACCGTGATGGTGACCAGCGACAGCGCCACCACAATGCCCGGCAGTGCACCGGCCAGGTAGTTGGCGCCCTCCACCCAGCGTTGCAATTTGCCGGGCGCGCGGATCGACAGCCACGCCATAGGAACCGCAGCCACGGTGGTCAGGGCTGCGCCCAGTCCTGCCAGCAACAAGGTTTGCCACACCGCGGGGAGTAGTTCGGACAGATTCCACACCGCAGCGCCACCGGCCCACAGCCAACGGCTCAAAGTCACCATAGGCACCCCCAGGGACAGCAGCGCCGTCACCACGGGCAAGAGCAGGCATAGCAGCGACCAGCGCCCGAGCGCCTGCACCGGCACCTGCCGGGCGGAGCCGGAACCGACCCGCGCATAGCGCTCGCGGCCACGGGTGCCAGCCTCCAGACCCAATAGCCCAAAGCAGCAAATCACCAGCACGCCGGCCAACATATTGGCGGCGGGGCCGTTGTAGGTGCTTTGAAACTGGTCCACGATAGCGGTGGTGAAGGTGTCAAACCGGATGGTGACAAACAAGCCATATTCGGCCAGCAAGTGCAGACCGACCAGCAAAGCCCCACCCCATATCGCCAAGCGCATTTGCGGCAGCACCACACGCACAAACACCGCCCACGGGCTCAGCCCCAAAGAGGCGGCCGCATCCTCCATGGCCGGGTCCAAGCGGCGCAAGGCGGCCGCAATCGGCAAATACACAAACGGAAAATACGCTGCCACTGAAATCAAAACCGCCGCCCACAGGCCATGCATGCCGGGGGATACGCTGATCCATGCATAGCTGTGCACAAAGGCCGGCACAGCCAGGGGGGCTGCGGCAATCCACGACCACCAGCGTGCGCCGGGGAGGTCGGATCGCTCGGTCAGCCAGGCCAAGGCCAGCGATAGCACGATGCACACAGGCACCGTCAACACCACCAGCGCCGTGGTGTTGAGCAAGAGCTCACCGACACGGGGCCGGAAGACCAGCGCCGCCACCACATCCCAGCCGCTTTGAACACCTACCCAGACGACAAAAGCCAAAGGCAGCAACGCCAATGCCGACACCAGCAAAGCCGCGCCTGCTACCCACGACAAACGCCCCCGGCGCACCATGCGAGCCGGGGGCGCATTCACATGCACCGCAAGAGTGGTCACAACAAGGCTTACAGCAAACCGGCCTGTGTCATCAAGTCGGACACTTTCCGGCTATTGAGCTTGGCCGGCTCCACTTTGGGCGCTTGCAAGTCAGCCAGCGGCACAAGGCTACGATGAGAAGCCGCACCTTGGCCCACCGCGTATTCATACGATGAGCCGGTACGCAAAATCTCTTGGCCGCCCTTGCCGGTGATCCACTTTACAAAAGCCTGAGCCTCGGCCTTGTGCTTGCTGGAGGCCAACACGCCGCCACCGGAAATGCTGACAAAAGCGCCCGGATCTTCGTTGCGGAAGTAGTGCAGACCCACTTTTTCGCTGTTCTCGCCGGTCTTGGCCATGTCGCCGTAGTAGTAATAGTGGTAGATCACTGCGCCATCCACCTGACCCGCATTGACCGCCTTCATGGCAATGCTGTTGCCTTTGAAAGGAACCACGTTCTCTTTCATGCTCTTGAGCCAGGCCAAGGTGGCAGCCTCTCCCTTGAGCTCCAACATGGCACTCACAATGGCCTGAAAGTCCGCACCGGCCTGAGCGGCAGCCCAGCGGCCTTTCCACTCGGGCTTCGCAAGATCCATGATGGATTTGGGCAACTGGTCTTTGCTGAATTTGGTTTTGCGGTACACAAACACGGTGCTGCGCGCGGCAATACCGACCCAGCGGCCATGGGCCGTACGGAAGTTGGGTGCTACCTGGTTGATGGTCGCAGGGTCGAGCGGCGCAAACAAACCTGCGCCATCCACCAGCGTCATGGCGGGGGAGTTTTCGGTCAAAAACACGTCAGCAGGGGACGAGCCTCCTTCTTGCACCAACTGGTTGCCCAGCTCGGTGTCACCGCCTTGGCGCAAGGTCACCTTGATACCGGTTTCCTTGGTAAAGGCCTCAACCCATGCCTGTGTCAGGCTGGCGTGCTGGGCGTTGTACACCACGATGCCCTCGGCAGAAGGCGTAACGGATTGCGCTTGCACCCATGCAGCGCTGCCCATGGCTGCGCCCAAGACGGCGAGCCGGAAAAAGGAGGTCAAAAATGTGCGTTTCATGAAGCGGGCTCTTGAATCTGTGGCGGCCGCAATAAACGGACGCCGTCACGAATAAAAATAATTCGCATTTAGATTGTAGCCTCAGCGATCCGGGTTTGTACTGACGCAGGTCAAACCCAGGCACTGCCATCGCCATGGCCCGGCGTGTCAAATCAAAGCCGGTGGGTACGGTCGCCACGGGCGAAGCCCAGCAAGGGCGTGTCCACCCCCCGCCCGATGGCAATCACCTTGAAAAGCTCGCCCATTTCGTGCTCCATGAGCAACTTGCTGGCCGCCACACGGGCCGCCAAATCCTGAGACTGCATGGCCTCGACCATGCTGCAGTTGATCAAGAAGTGCGCTTGGTTGGTGTAGCCCAGCACATCCATACCGGCGTCTTGCGCGGCCACTGCGGTGCCGGTGAAGTTGACATGCGCGGTAATGTCTTTGAGGCCCACCCGGTCAAGCGGATTGGCATCGGCCTGGTGGGCCTGGTGGCACATCACGGTGCCGCCGGACCGCTGTACATGGTAGTACTCACTCTCCGGAAAACCGTAGTCCAGCAACAAAGCAGCGCCCAGCTGCAAGCGATCTGCCAGGGTGCGCACAAACGCGTCGCCTTGGGCGTGGATCTCGGTCAGGTAGTCGTGCTCGCCATCCACCTCCAGCGGGGGGCGCAGATCGGTCAAGCGATCTGCCCAGACCAGGTCGCCACCAGAAAGCGCCACACCGCGCTCGTGCCACACACCGGCCACCCGCGCCAGAAGCTGAACCGGCATCGCATCCAGCACCTCGTTCCCCACCACTACTCCTCGCATGGCGGCCGGCAGTTCGCTCACCCATTGCACCTTGTCGGCGTGTCGGGCCAAGCGCTCACGCTGGCGGGCTTTGAGGGAGTCTGAGAGATCCACAATCGTGTACCGGCGCACCCGGTCGCCCAGTGCATCGAGCAACTGCCCTGCCAGTGCACCGGTGCCAGCGCCAAACTCCCACACCTCGTCCGTCCCGGTGGCTTCCAGCACTTGGGCGACTTGGCGGGCCAGTGCCTGACCGAACAGCGGGCTGATTTCAGGGGCCGTGACAAAGTCACTACCCGCGCCCTGCACGCCCTCTGCGGTGCTCACACCTTGGGGCATTTGGCCGAACTTGGTCGAGCCATTGGTGTAGTAGCCCAGCCCCGGCGCATACAAAGCCATGGCCATGAATGTGTCAAATCCCAGCCATCCACCGGCTTTCTCGATGGCATCCGCGATAATTCGGGTCAGGTTGGCCGGAATGTTTTCCGTCGTGGACATAGATGTTTGTTTTATGTTGCGTAAAGCCACGGATTATCTTTCCCCCTCGCCCCACTCCCATTTCAGGAATCATTTGTGTTGAAGCGCGTACTCGTTACCGGCGGAGCCCACCGTTTGGGCGCCTTGATTTGCACCCGCTTTGCGGCTGCGGGTTGGGAGGTCTGGTGCCATTACCAACGCAGTGCGGATGCCGCACTCGCGCTGTGCGCACAGCTGCGGGCACAAGGGCATGAGGCACATGCGATCCACGCCAACCTGGCCGATGAGACCAGTCGCCGCGATTTGATTGCCGAGATTGCCGTCAAATCAGGCCCCCTGCACTGTCTGGTCAACAACGCCAGCAGTTTTGAGCCCGATGCTGGCGATGCGATAGACACCGAGGGCGCACGCCAGCAACTCGAAGTGAACCTGATGGCGCCCCTGTCGCTCTCACGCTGGATGGCCAACAGCCTCGACCCTGACGCATTGGCGGGCGGGCACAGCGTGATTCACGTGTTGGACCAAAAGGTGTTCAACCTGAACCCGGATTATTTTTCATACACCGTCAGCAAACTCGCACTCGAACGGGCGGTTGCCCTGCAGGCACAGGCGCTCGCACCTGCGGTACGGGTGTGCGGTGTGGCCCCGGGCCTGATGTTTCTGAGTGGCCCGCAAACGCAGGAAAACTTCGACAAAGCCGCCCGGGTGAATTTGCTGCGCGAGCCGATTGACCCCGGCCAAGTGGCCGCCACCTGCCTGTTTCTGGCGGAAAACCCTTGTATCACCGGCACCACCTTGTGCGTGGACAACGGCCAGCACCTTGTGCCGCTGGCCCGCGACGTGATGTTTGCGGTGGATGCCCAACCCGAGAAAACATGCCCATGAGCCACGATCCGTTCGTCACCCTGGCGCTGGAATGCCGCCGCCTTTTTTTGAAGGACCATGTGGTGCAAGTGCGCATCGGCGCTCACGACTTTGAAAAAGGGGTCACCCAGCGGCTGATTTTCAATGTGGAGCTGTTCGTGCCATTTGAGGGCAGCACGCCCACGTCCGACAGCCTCTCCGAGGTGGTGGACTACGACTTTGTGCGCCAGCTGATTGCCAGCCGTGTAGCGCGAGGCCATGTCGAACTGCAAGAAACCTTGTGCGATGAGCTCGTGCAGCAGATGCTGGCGCACCCGCAAGTGCGCGCCGTGCGCCTATCGACCCAAAAACCTGACGTGTACCCCGACTGTGCAGGGGTAGGCGTTGAAGTATTCCGAATGAAAGGCGCCAATGCGTGATGAGAGCATGAAGGCCGGCACCGGTCACCAAACCCTGACCCTCACGGGCCTGCGCTTTGACGCCAACCTGGGCATTCTGGAATCAGAAAAGCTCGCGCCCCAACCCATTCAGGTAGACGCCGAGCTGAGTCTAGGCACACAGCCGCTGTTGCCGCATGACGATGACATCAACCATGTGCTGGACTACCGCAAGGTGCGGCAGATCATCATCACGGAGTGCACAGCCGAGCATGTGAACCTGCTGGAAACGCTGATCGGCAAACTGGCCCACCGGCTGATGCAATTGCCCGGCGTGCTGGGCGTGCGGGTCAAGATCGCGAAACTGGAAATTTTTGAAGACTGTGAAGTTGCCATCCGCATGGAAACCGGGCAGTGGTAAGCCACCCCGCCGCGCGAACACTGCAACAAGGAAAGAGAACACTATGAACGCAACATGGGTTGAAGAAGACACCATCGCCGACGCGGAAGCCGCAGAAGCCACCGCCAACCGCAACAAAGAACTCAAAATCGAGCGTGAAACCCACAAGCTCGAGAAGCGCCTGTGCCGCCAGGTGGGCCAAGCCATCATCGACTTCAACATGATCGAAGAAGGCGACCGCGTCATGGTCTGCATGTCGGGTGGCAAAGACAGCTACGGCATGCTCGACATCCTGCTCAAGATGCAACAGCGTGCACCGATCAACTTCGAGATCGTGGCGGTCAACCTCGACCAGAAGCAGCCCGGCTTCCCTGAGCACATCCTGCCCGAATACCTGGCCAAGCTGGGCGTGGAATTCCACATCGAGACGCAGGACACCTACTCCATCGTCAAGCGCAACATCCCCGAAGGCAAGACCATGTGCAGCCTGTGCAGCCGTCTGCGTCGGGGCATTTTGTACAACGTGGCACGCAAGCTCAAGTGCAACAAGCTCGCACTGGGCCACCACCGCGACGACATGTTGCAGACCTTTTTCCTGAACATGTTCTTCGGCGGCAAGCTCAAAGGCATGCCGCCCAAGCTGACCAGCGACAACGGCGAGTTTGTGGTCATCCGCCCGCTGGCTTATGTGGCCGAGAAAGACCTGATCCGCTGGGCCGCGCACCGCGAGTTCCCGATCATTCCTTGTTCGCTGTGTGGCAGCCAGACCAACCTGCAACGGGTGCAGATCGGCAACATGCTGCGCGACTGGGAAAAGCAATACCCCGGCCGTGCCGAGACCATGTTCACCGCGCTGCAAAACGTGGTGCCGTCGCACCTGATGGACCATACCAAGCACGACTTCAAGAACATCCGCCCCACCGGCATTGCGGACGAGAATGGCGACAAGGCCTTTGACGCCGAAGACCTGCCTGCCCCCACCCTGCCCGGCTTGGCGGGCTTGCCCGGAATGCAAGTGGTCAGCCTGTAAGCCACGGCCACAAGCCCCATTGGGAGACTGCTGATGCTTTCGAACCTCCGAACCTGGCGCCTACCGGCCCTACTGGTCTTGGCAACTGCACTCACGGGCTGCTCTTTGCCGCGCATGATCGACAGCGATGTGCAGAGCTTTGCCGGCGCCAGTGCACCCATAAGCCCGGCGGACTTCCGGTTTGAGCGCCTGCCCTCCCAACAAAACAGCAGCGCCCAAGACACCGTAGAAAACCTGACACAGGAAGCCCTGGAGCGCGTGGGCGTGATGCGCAATGACGCCTCGGGGCGCTACTTGGTGATGGTCGGGTTGGGGGTGGACAACATCCGCAACCCGCACTACCGGCCGCCACGTTCGCGGTTCATCCGGGGAGCAGATGGACGGCTCTACGAAGACCGCCCCCTCACTCCTGACATCGAGGTCCCTTGGTATCGCCATCGGGTGCACCTGACCCTGCGCGACAGCATGACCAGCCAGGTGGCCTATGAGACCACCGCCGTTTTTGACGGCCCGTGGCGCGATACCCTGAACCTGCTGCCCCCCATGCTGGAAGCCGCGCTCAAAGACTACCCCATGCCGGTGCAGCGCAAAGTCGTGGTGGAGTTACCAGCCGCGAACAAAGAGAACCCTTAATGCCGGTCACCCGCATCATTGCCGTGCGCCACGGCGAAACCGCCTGGAATGTGGACACCCGCATCCAAGGCCAGCTCGACATAGGCCTGAACGACCGTGGCCTGTGGCAAGCCGAGCGGGTGGGCAAGGCCTTGGCAGAAGAATCCATAGACCGGATCTACAGCAGCGACCTGCAGCGCGCTCACACCACGGCCCAAGCCATTGCCCGACACGCAGCCAACCCGACAGCGCACGAGGTGCAACTGCACACCGGCTTGCGCGAGCGGGGGTTCGGCACCTTCGAGGGACAGACTTGGGCGGACATTGCCGAAAAATGGCCCGATGAGTCCCGCCGCTGGAAGCAGCGCGACCCTCACTTTGCCCCGCCCGGCGGCGAAACCCCCACCCAGCTGCTGGCCCGCGTGCAGGCCACGGTGGATGACATCGCGGCGCGCCACCCAGGCGAGCACATCGTGCTGGTCGCCCACGGCGGCGTGATGGACATGCTCTACCGCCTGGCCACCCGGCAAGAGCTGCATGCCCCGCGCACCTGGCACCTGGGGAACGCGGCCATCAACCGGCTGCTGTGGACACCCGACGGACTGAACCTGGTCGGCTGGGGCGATGCACGTCACCTGGAAGACGACGTGCTGGACGAAACTACCGCCTGACGCTCAAGTAAAACTCGCCATGCTCCATTACGCGCTGCACGCAGGCTCCGTCCCATGGCAAGACCAGTTGCTGTACGCCGGCATCATCATCGCGGTCATCGCCGCGGTGTTTTTCGGCCTGTGGTGGCGCAAGCGCGCAGCACGCCCCCGCCAAGGCGACTTTGCGGCGCTGGTTCAGCAAGGCAACGTGGCCGAAGCCATAGCCGCGCAAGCCCAGAGCCCCTTGGCCGATGCAGCAGATGCGTGGCAGGAAACGCGCCACACCATGGACAACGTCAAATCCGGCGTGGAACGCTTTCTCGCGCTGATGTTTGCGCTGCTCTCCGGACTGCTTTGCTTGATCAGCGTGGCAGCGGTGATCGGCTATGTGTGGGATTTTCCGGCAGTAGATTGGGCCCTTTTGGCCTTTTATGCGGCGCTAGGCTGCGTCACCGGTTGGTTCGCACGGGTGCAGTGGCGCGACTTCCGCGGACAAAAATAGACGTCCGCCCCCAGCGCGGCCTAGGGTTCCCCCGATCAGCACCAAGCGCTTGCTCGGCAAAAATGCCGCATGAGCAAAATCATCGTTTTCGCCACTCCGGTTTTCTTCCTCCTCATCGCCCTGGAGTTCGCCTGGAGCCGGCGTGCCAACGCCCGTGTACCCGGCAGCCGGGCCTATCGCCTCAATGACGCGATCAACAGCATCAGCCTTGGCATCTTGAGCCAGGTGGCAGGGGTACTGAGCAAGGTGCTCACGGTGGGTATTTATGCTGCGGTGTTCAACGCGGTTGCCTTGTACCCCGACCTCGCTTTCTGGAGCTCCTGGTACGGCGTGGTGCTGGCGCTGGTGTTTTACGATTTTTGCTACTACTGGCTGCACCGAGCCGGCCATGTGGTGGCGCTGTTCTGGGCGGCCCATGTGGTGCACCACCAGAGCCAGCACTACAACCTGTCGACCGCGCTGCGCCAGACCAGCAGCGGGGCATCTTTCGGCTGGGTGTTTTACCTGCCCATGGCAATCGCCGGGGTGCCACCGCTGATTTTCGGCATCGTGGCGCTGATCGACCTGCTTTATCAGTTCTGGGTGCACACCGAGCAGGTAGGCAAGCTGGGCTGGTTTGACCGGGTGTTTTGCTCGCCCAGCAACCACCGGGTGCACCACGCGGTGAACGACCCTTACATCGACAAAAACTACGGCGGCATTCTGATGGTGTGGGACCGCATGTTTGGCACTTTCCGTGAAGAAGATGAACCCTGCGTTTACGGCACACGCGGTGCGCTCAATAGCTGGGACCCGGTGTGGGCCAATGCCGAGGTGTACTGGGGTCTGGCCAAAGATAGCTGGGCCACCCGCCGCTGGGTCGACAAGCTGCGCATCTGGTTCATGCCGCCGGGCTGGCAACCGGCAGACTTGGCCGCGGCCCACCCCAAACCCGCCTTCCGCTTGGAGCAGGTGCAGACGTTTAACCCACCCTTAAGCACCCGCCAGCAGTGGTTCGCTAGCCTGCAGTTTTTGGGCTTACTGGGTGCTGTGGCGGCATTTTTGTGGGTGGCTGACAGCCTGAGCTTTACCGATGCTGCGCTCTATGCGGCGGGCCTGTTTGCCTCGGTATGGGCGGTAGGCCGATTCATGCAACATGGCCTGAGCACGCTGGAGGTGTTGGCCGTAGAAGCTGCGGCTTGGGCCAGTCTGAGTGCAGTGGACCTGCTGCCTGGCCACCTACTGGCCAAGCCACTGGCGATGACACTTGCTATTATTTTTGTAGCTACTCGCGCTTATTCTATGAGCGCTAGTGACCAAAAACACTTCAAATCGACTGCCTTGCTGCTTGCGGCGTTGGTATTTTCGCTGGCGGGTGATGTGTTTCTGATGCTGCCCGGAGACTATTTCATCCCCGGGCTGGCGGCGTTTCTGGTGGCGCATGCTTTCTACATCGCCCTATTCCGGCAGGATGCGCCGTGGTTTGCCAACCGCAGGGCGTTGCAAGGAGTGCTGGCAGTTGGCGCCGGGGTGTATGCCGTGCTGTGGAGCCACTTGCCTGACGCAGGCCTGCAAGTGGCCGTGGCAGCCTACATCACCGTGATCTGTTTGATGACTTCACAGGCCTTGGGCCGAGCCAGCACATTGGGCGATGCAGCCGCCGCGCGTGTGGCGCTGGGCGCCTGCATCTTCATGGCGAGCGACGCGCTGATCGCGATCAACAAGTTCCTGATGCCGGTGCCGCTGGCCTCGTTCTGGATTTTGGTGACTTATTTTGCCGCGCAGCTGCTGATCACCCGCAACAGCAAAGCCTGACGCGGTCGCTCAGCAGTGCGGCCGGCCGTAGTTTTGCATGCAAAGGTTGCGAATGCGCTGTTGGTCAATCGCCAAGTTTCTTTGGGCATCCTGTTGCGCTTGGTACTTGGCGTTTCTCTCGGCCGACTCTTTGCGCTGGGCCTCTGATCGCTCGAGATAGGCCCGTTGATTCTGCTGCGACATGGCCAGAGAGTTTTGGTATTCAGCGTTTCTGGAGGAAACCAGGCTCTCGCGGCGAAGTTTTTCTTCGCTGGCTTTGGCATCGGCATTCATTTTGGCCACCATCGCTTCGCGTTTGGCGACCTCAGCCAGTTTTTGCTGAGCTTCTTGCTCTTCGAGCTTGCGCCGTTCGAGCTCCATCATAGCGAGCTCACGCTTGCGCTCTTGGTTCTTGTTTTGCAGGTAAAAACCCGCTGAAAACAACACTGCGACCAACAAAGCGCCGATCATGATCGGGCGCTGGTACCACGGGGTCTCTGGAGCCTCCGCCACGTAGCGCATCGATAGGCTGGGTGTGGTCGAGCTTGCCTGCAACTTCCGGTCATGGGCGGCCCGCATCTCCGGGTTCAAAAGGATCTTGGCAGCATCGCGAATCGACTGGAGACGCTCCATGTCTTCGGGGTGATCGACCAGATGTTCTTTGGTGAACCTGGCTTGAGCCACCGTCAGCGCTTGCCGGATTTCCTCTGGATTCGCATCGCCGGGCAGGCCGAGCGTCAAATAGGCAGACTTCATTCTCTTCACTCCCTGTAGTCACCATGAACACCTAGGCTGCAGGTGAGCGATTGGCGTGGTTCTTTTCGTTCTCTGCCAAATATTTTACAAATCTTTACCGAGCGATCTGCCCTCGCGGAGCGCCTGAGGAAAGAGAAGTCTGAATCACCCAGCGCCTTTGCAAAGCGCCGGTGGATTAGTCGCCCAACAAGTCCACCACCGGCCCCGCAGGCGCGGTGACTCCGAGGTGGCGGTAGGCGGCCAGCGTCGCAATGCGGCCGCGCGGGGTGCGCTGCAGGTAACCTTGCTGAATCAAGTAGGGTTCGATCACGTCTTCAATGGTTTCGCGCTCTTCGCCGATGCTGGCGGCAATGTTGTCCAGCCCCACAGGGCCGCCGTCGAAGCGGTGAATCACCGCCTCCAGCAGCTTGCGGTCCATCAAGTCAAAGCCTTGCGGGTCCACATCCAGCATGGCCAGCGCGCGGTTGGCAATATCCAGAGTGATCTTGCCGTCGCCTTTGACCTCGGCAAAGTCGCGCACGCGGCGCAGCAGGCGGTTGGCGATACGCGGCGTGCCGCGCGAGCGGCGGGCGATCTCGAAACCGCCATCCTCGTCCATGGGCACACCCAAGAGGCCTGCACTGCGCTTGACGATGCGTCCAAGCTCTTCATTCGTATAAAACTCCAGCCGCGCCAC
>DGQR01000127.1:17656-20924 GCA_002390825.1 Rhodoferax sp. UBA4409 | reverse complement strand
GGTCGCGCAGCGGGTTGGTCAACATGCCGGCCCGCGTAGTAGCGCCTACCAGCGTGAAGGGCTGCAAATCGAGCTTGATGGAGCGGGCCGCCGGGCCTTCGCCGATCATGATGTCGATCTTGTAGTCCTCCAGCGCGGGGTACAAGATTTCTTCCACCACCGCAGAAAGGCGGTGGATTTCGTCGATGAAGAGAACGTCGTTCTTCTCCAAATTGGTCAGCAGCGCGGCCAAATCTTTTGGCTTTTCGAGCACCGGGCCAGAGGTCTGGCGCAGGTTCACGCCCAGCTCGTGGGCAATGATGTGGCTCAGAGTGGTTTTGCCCAAACCGGGCGGACCGAACAGCAGCACGTGGTCCAGCGCCTCGTCGCGCTTTTTGGCAGCGCCGATGAAGATTTCCAGCTGCTCGCGCACCTTGGCCTGGCCCACATACTCGTCGAGGAGCTTGGGGCGCAGGGCGCGTTCGATGGCCTCTTCGCTGTTAGACACAGGCGCGGCCGACACTACGCGGGGCGCAGGCGGCGGGGGAACAGCAAAATCGTCGGTCTGAATGCTCACAGCAGCGGCCTATCCAAGCAGAAAAAACAAGATACCCAAACGGGGTGCCCACTATAGCGCGCGCCATGCTGGACTTAAGAGAACCGGACCGACTGCCGATACCCATCACAACACCACTGTGTCAGATGAGGCAAGGCGCCACCGCCAGCTCCTGTCAGTGTTTGAAAGGCCCACCCTTGATACCCCGCCCCCCCGAACGCCACCGACCACGCTTGCGACCACTGCGCTTGGGCGCACAGTGGGCCGTGCTATTGGCCGCCAGCCTGTGCCTGGCGCCGGTGTGGGCCAACGATGCGAAGCCTGCCAAAAAACCCGTGGTGGGTGAGATATCGGCCACCAGCGCCTCCAACCCCAAAGAGGTCGGCGACCAGCTGCGTGAAGCCTTGGGCAAAGACGTGATGGGCAAAAAGAAACTGCTGATCAACGTCTCCAAAGTGCCTGGGGCCGGCGGTTCACCCACCGCCCCTGCGCGCAACAAAGCGCCCAGCAAAAACAGCGACGCCAGCGGCTCAGGCGGCCAAAACAGCCGCCAGTACATCGAGGCGCGCGCTGCTGCAATGGCGGGTACCAGCATCGGGCCCGCCTTGCCGGTGCTCGCTGCGCCTGCTGGCATGCCGCCTGCGCTGCCCATTTGGTCTTACGAGGGGGATAGCGGCCCGCAAGCCTGGGGGCAACTCCGTCCCGACTACCAGCTGTGTGCCAACGGCCAGCGCCAATCGCCCATCAACATTGAAGAGGGCAGCACTTTGCAGGGGCCGGCAGAGCCCATCGAGTTCAGCTACCTTCCCAGCCAAGGCGTCGTCATCAACACCGGGCGCACCATCCGGGTCGATGTCGATGGGGTCAACTCGATTTTTGTGCGCGGCTCGCGCTACCGCTTGGTCCATGTGGACTTCCACAGCCCGTCCGAGATGGCGATCAACTACCGGCGCTTCTCGATGGTGGCCCACTTGCACCACCAGAATGAGCAGGGCCAGCTCGCCATCGTCGCGGTCTCTTTGGACCCCGGCGAACCGAACCCCTTGATTGAAAAAGTGTGGACCTACATGCCACTCGAT
Organism: Rhodoferax sp. UBA4409; assembly: GCA_002390825.1. Taxonomy (GTDB): domain Bacteria; phylum Pseudomonadota; class Gammaproteobacteria; order Burkholderiales; family Burkholderiaceae_C; genus Allorhodoferax. The sequence goes on along the minus strand of DGQR01000127.1, from coordinate 19,310 downwards.
GTAGGCGACCGTGTGGAAATGCCGCGATCCACCTTGAATCTGAGCGAGCTGCTCCCGTCGGACACCCGGTATTTTCAGTACATGGGCTCGCTGACGACACCGCCTTGCACTGAAGGGGTGCTGTGGCTCGTTTTAAAGCAGCCCGCAGCCCTCAGCGCGCAGCAACTGCGCCTATTCACCCAGCTCTATCCGCAAAATGCCCGCCCTGTGCAGCGAACGAATGGCCGGCCTGTGCGTGAAGCGCAATAAGGCGGCGCGAAGCGAATTGCTATCAAAAATATAGCTACAAGCGCAATCAAAACCTGCGCTAGAGGCCTATTTTGCCAATGACTTCAGCGCCAGCTTGATACCGTCGCTGACCCCCACATCCTTGGGCAGGGCCTTGAGCGCGGCTGCCGCTTCCTTGTCGCTGTAACCCAGGGCCAGCAGCGCCTGCAGGATGTCAGACTGCGCATCGCCCACGGCGCCCAAGGGGGCTCCGAGGTCCGCACCCAACTTACCCTTGAGCTCCAGCAGCAAGCGCTCGGCTGTTTTCTTGCCAATGCCCGGCACCTTGATCAAGCGGCCCGCCTCCTGCAAGGTGACCGCCTGTGCCAAGTCGCCCACGTCCATGCCTGACAGCACCGACAAGGCAGTACGCGGCCCCACACCAGAGATCTTGATCAATTCCCGGAACGCCTCGCGCTCGGTGCTGGTGGCAAAACCGTACAGAATTTGTGCGTCTTCCCGCACCACAAAGTGGGTAAGCAGCGTGACCTTGTTGCCGTCGGCGGGCAGGTTGTAGAAGGTGCTCATGGGCACCTGCACCTCGTAGCCCACGCCGCCGCAGTCGATGATGACTTGCGGTGGATTTTTGTCGCTGACGATGCCTGTGAGTTTGCCGATCATGGTGCGGAGCCCGGGGTTCTGGAGTGGTGGATGGCCAGCAAGGCCACGGTTCGGATCAAATTGGGGACAATGCAGGGGTAGCGCTTCTGTGGCGCCCCTTCGCAGTCCCCTGCTTTGCCGGATTATCAGCTTGATTCTCAAACACATCTTCACCCCGCTGAACAACACGCGTCTCTCGCACCTGTGCGGCCCGACCGACGAACACCTGCGCACCATCGAGCGCGAGCTGGAGGTCAAAATTGCCCATCGGCATGAGCAGTTCAAGGTGGAAGGTGCCAAAGCCAAAGCCCAGCGCGCCATGGAGATGCTGCAGGCCCTGTACGAGATTGCCGGCCGGCCGATTGCAGCCTCTACGGTGCAGCTCATGCTCAGCGGCGATGGCGAGTTGGGTGCTGAAGGACCGACTTTATCCACCCGCCGTGCGGACCTCAAACCCCGCAGCCAGAACCAGGCGCTGTACCTGGACAACATTGCCGAGTTCGACATCACGTTTGGCATCGGCCCCGCCGGCACGGGTAAGACTTACTTGGCAGTGGCTGCAGCGGTGGACGCGCTGCAGCGCAGCTCGGTGCAGCGCATTGTGTTGACCCGCCCCGCGGTGGAAGCCGGCGAGCGGCTGGGCTTTCTGCCCGGCGACCTGAACCAAAAGGTGGACCCCTATCTGCGACCTCTGTACGACGCGCTCTACGACCTGATGGGCTACGACCAGGTGCACAAAGCGTTTGAGCGCCAGCAGCTGGAAATTGCCCCTCTGGCCTTCATGCGC
>DGQR01000127.1:11197-17647 GCA_002390825.1 Rhodoferax sp. UBA4409 | reverse complement strand
CGGGCGCACGCTGAACAACGCGTTTGTGATTTTGGACGAGGCACAAAACACCACGCCCGAACAGATGAAGATGTTTTTGACGCGCGTGGGCTTCGGCACCAAAACCGTCATTACCGGAGATCTGACCCAGATCGATTTGCCCAAGGCGCAGATGAGCGGCCTGGTGGAAGCCGAGCGCGTGTTGCGCCGCACGCCGGGCATTGCCATCACCCGCCTCACCAGTTCCGACATCGTGCGCCACCCGCTGGTCGCCCGCATTGTGGATGCCTACGAGGCAGCACGGCTGGAAGACCTGCCACAGATCGCGATCCCCGAGCCTGAGCCCGAAATCCCCCGCGTGGGCCTGCCCAAGACCCGCAGTGCATCACGAACCGTGCGCCGTAGCTAAACCTTTTTTGATTCACTGAACCACATGCTCCCAGAACTCAGCCTCTCCCTGCAATTCGGCAAGATCACTGATGCCGACAAACACCGCGAGGCGTTGAAGCGCCACAAAGTCATCCGCTGGATCCGCAACACCCTGGAGGTGGATGGCGAAATCACCGTGCGCATCGTGGACGCCGAGGAAGGCCAAACCCTGAACCGCGAGTACCGCCAGAAAGACTACGCTACCAACGTGTTGACCTTCGATTACACCCAGGAGCCCGTCACCGCCGACCTGGTGCTGTGCGCGCCGGTGATTGCCCAAGAAGCCAAAGAGCAAAAGAAAACGCTGGAAGCCCACTACGCCCACATGATCGTCCACGGCACCCTGCACGCGCAGGGCTGGGACCATGAACTGGACGAAGACGCTGAAGTAATGGAGCTTCGCGAGAGCGAAATCATGGCGCGGTTGGGGTTTATGAATCCGTATTGACTTGGCTTGGGATTGCGCTCCGGAGCAGGTGCCTTGGGCGCTTTGCTCCGTGTCCCCCGCGCTGCGCGCTCCTCCTTGACCTGCGCAAAACGCCCTAGGCAGCTACTCCTGTGGACTTTTCCTTGCGAGCGAGAACCTGAGCACCTCTATCAATCCGCGTAACGCGTCCTAGCGATATTCGCGCGCTTGCGCATGCGGCCGATCAGCAGCAAGCCCACCGCAGCCAACACCACCAGGCCCACCATGCCGAAGGCCCAGATCACCCACAAGAGCGGGGCCACCCAGTCCAGCAGGGGCGTGATCCACGGCATGACAGCGGCAAGCATTTCCACGGACCACACGATGGTTGCGCGCACCGCCTCGGCCGTGCCTGCATCTATCCACAACGCGATCCATGGGGGCAGCGGCCACTGCGCGATGGTCTGAAGACCGCCTTGCAGGTCCACGCCTTGACCTGCCACCCAACTGGCCAAGGCCGCCGAGAGGCCGATAAAGCCGGTCCACAACATGGCGAGAAATACGGTTGCTATAGCGAGTGCGATTTTCATACTCAAATTATCGGGACCGCGCGTGAATTCACCGCGACATACCGCAGCATGAGCCCTCGCTTGCAGGGGCCTTCAATGGGAGGCGACGGCCCTAACCTTTTAGTATTTTCAGTCTCTAGCGCCCATGAAATATGCGCAAGCAGCTATCAAATCAGTAGCACCTAGACAGCAGGCGCCACCCGCATCGGAATCGTCACCGGCCCGTCATTGACCAGCTCCACCTGCATGTCCGCCGCGAATATGCCGGTCTGCACGATGGGGTGCACTGTGCGGGCCTGGGCCACAAAGTAGTCGTACAAACGCCGCCCCTCATCGGGCGCAGCAGCCGCTTTGAAGCTGGGCCGATTGCCGCCCGAGGTGTCTGCGGCCAGGGTGAATTGGCTCACGATGAGCAGGCCGCCGTGCTGGCCTGCGCCATCCAAATCCTGCACGCTGCGGTTCATCTTGCCGTCAGCATCGCTGAAGATGCGCAGCTTGAGCAGCTTGGCCAGCAGCTTGTCGCCCTGGGCCTCGGTATCGCCTTGCTCGGCGCACACCAGCACCAGCAAACCCTGGTCGATCTTGCCGACCGTAGCCCCATCCACCACCACCTGTGCGCGGCGAACGCGCTGTACCAAAGCCATCATCCCGTGTGCCTCTGAAAACAGTTTTCGGCCATTGTGCCGCGCACCCCTGTGCCACAATGAATCATCATGTTTGCACACCTCCAACGCCTCCGATTGTGGCTGCTGGCCTGGGCCGCGCTGTCGCTGTTGAGCGGTGTGTACATCGCCCGCGGCGAGCTGGCGCGTCAGCAGGACGTGTTCGACACCAACGCCCGCATCGTGCACCGCTTGCTCAGCCAGCAGGTAGTGCAGCACGATGCCATTCTGGCTACGCTGGCGCTGCTGCATGGCGGCAATGCGGCCGACCGGCCCGAGCAACGCCTGCCCGCGCTGTATGGCCAGATTGCGGCGGCGGCCCACCGGGGCGCCAATGAAACCTGGCCCTCGCCCGAACTTGCTAACGCAGAAGCTGAGTCCCTCCGCCTCAAGCGCGCAATGCTGGCCGATGTCGACCTGCAAAAAGGCACTTACCGGCTGGTCCTAGCCGCGCAGCCGGACAGCTATGCCCTGACCATTGCCCTGCGCGACATGGTGCCGTGGGCGGAATGGCCCATGAAGCCGGACACCAGCCCGGTGCAGGTCCGCCTCGATCTGGGCGCCAAGACCTACACCGTGCAAGCCGGTCGCCCTTTTGCCCCGGAGGATGCAGGCTGGACCTTTGAAGCCCGCAAAGTGCTGGCGGCGGAGAGCCAGCCTTTTGAGGTGGTGTCTCGCCTGCATGTGCCGTGGTCGGCTCTGCCGTGGACGTATATGCTGATCAGCGCCGGCGCCATTGCACTGGCATTACTACGCGGCCGGATGCTGGTGCAGCAACGCACCCAGCAACGCCGTGAAGAAGAGCGCCAACGCGTAGGGCAGCGCACACGGCTCAACACCTTGGGCGAACTAGCCGCCGGCATGGCCCACGAAATCAACCAGCCCCTCACCGCCATCCTGGCTAACACCCAGGCCGCCAGCCGCCTGCTGGACGACGCCGAGCCCGACTTGGGTGCCGCCCGCAGCGCGATGCAGATGGCGGTGCAGCAGGCGCGCAGAGCGTCTGATGTGGTGGGGCGCCTGCGCCGCACGGTGGAGCGCCCGGGCAGCGCCGCAGCGGTGCAAAGCGTGGACCTGCACGCGGCCTGCCAGCACGCGCTCTACCTGTTGGAGCCCGAGCTGCAGCGCAGCCGCTGCACCCCCACCCTGACCGTGGACGGTACCCCCTTGGAAGTGCAGGCCGACCCGGTGGCGCTGGAGCAAATCATCCATAACCTGCTGACCAACGCGTTGCAAGCCATGGAGCAGGTGCCACCGCAGCAGCGTGCCCTGCAACTGGTGCTGAGCCTCACAGCCACCCACGGTGTGCTGAGAGTGCAGGACACCGGGCCCGGCATCCCGCCGGACGCACTGGCCAAGGTGTTTGAGCCCTTCTTTTCCACGCGCGAAGGTGGTCTGGGTCTAGGCCTGAGCCTGTGCGAATCTTTGGCGCAGGGCATGGGCGCTCATTTGAGCGCTGCCAATCTGCCAACGCAAGGCGCCGAGTTCACCCTGCAGATGCCTCTCGCAACGCCCGCCCCATGACCGCGCCGCTTTCTCCCCTGATCCACCTGATCGACGATGACGAAGCCGTGCGCAGCAGTCTGGCCTTGCTGATCAGCACCGTAGGCTTGCGCGTGCAGCCGTGGGCCGACCCGCAGACGTTCCTTCAAACCTTTGACCGCGAGAGCATTGGCGCCATCGTGCTCGATGTACGCATGCCCGGCATCAGCGGGCTGACGGTGTTGGACACCCTGAAGGAACAAAAGGTGGACCAGCCCGTCATCATGCTCACCGGGCACGGCACCATCGACATGTGCCGCCGCGCCTTCAAATCCGGGGCCGCCGAGTTTCTGGAGAAGCCGGTAGACGACGAGCGCCTGCTTGAAGCGCTGCAAACCGCAGTGCGCCAGCATGTGCAATCCCGCCAACGCAACCAGGCGGACCGCGTTACGCGACAGCGTTACGCGCAACTGTCCGAGCGCGAGCGCGAGGTGCTGGGCCTGATCGTGGCCGGGCTCACCAACAAGGAAATCGGCCGCGCGCTCAATGTGTCGCCCCGCACCATAGAAACCCACCGCGCCAACCTGTTCGCCAAGCTGGAGATTGACGCGCTGGCCCAGCTGGTGCGCCAGTACGCCGCACTGGTGGACGAAGACACCGCCGCTTGAAGATCGGAGCGCTCCGTAGTTGTACGGAGGCGCGGGCGTAGCGGTACGCATGGGCAAATCGGTCCCGGATTTTTACAGTACCTGCACGGTTGATCGAACCGCTTGTACCCCTCAATATCCGGAGCATTCCATGCGTACTTCCCACCTCCTCGCTTTGATTCTTTCCACCGTTGCCGGCGCAGCCAGCGCGCAAGCCGTGCGCACCGAGCGCAACATGTCCTTGGAACTGGCCAACCAGATTGCCACCGCCACCGTGGCCGCATGTTCCGCCAACGGCTATGCCGTGACCGCGACCGTGGTGGACCGCTCCGGCAGCGTGCGCGCCGTACAACGCGCGGACAATGCCGGCCCCCACACTCTGGCCGCCAGCCAGGAAAAGGCCTTTACCTCCGCCTCCGCCAAAAACACCACCCTGGCCATGATGGAAGGCGCCCAAAAGAACCCGGCCGCGGCCAATCTGGTCTACATCCCCGGTTTCTTGCTGGTGGGTGGCGGTGTGCCGGTCAAGGTGGGCAACGAAGTCATCGGTGCGGTAGGCGTAGGCGGCGCACCTGGCGGACACTTGGACGAGCAATGCGCCATGACCGCGTTGGACAAAGTGAAAGATTCTTTGAAGTAAATAGGCCTCTAGCGCTAGTTAATATTGCGCGAGAAGCTCCTATTTTTATAGCATTTGAAAGCTAACACACCATGTCAAACCCCGGTAACACCCGGCTTATCCGGACCCTTCGATTCGCCCTGCTACTGGCGGGTATGGCATGGCTGCCGCTGTCTCAGGCACAAGTGGCGCCTACGGCCGCTGAGACTGCGGCCTATCGCGGGCTGCACGCTGCAGCAGCGCGGGGCGATGTGGCGGCCCTTACGCAGCTGCTGAGCGCCAAAGCCGACATCAACCAGCGCGATGCCTATGGCCGCACACCCTTGCATGTGGCCACCTATGCCAAACAGCGCGCGGCGGTGCGCGCCTTGATTCAAGCGGGCGCTGACACCGGCGCTTTGGAGAATGACCGGTACGACGCTGTCACCATCGCCGCAGTGGCCGATGACGAGGAAACTTTGCGCACCCTGCTGGGCCTGGGCGCCAGCGCCAAGCTGGTGACCAGCCGTTTTGAGGGCACAGCGCTGATTGCGGCCGCCCATTTGGGCCACGACGGCGTAGTGCGCCAGCTGATTGCCGCCGGCGCCCCTTTGGACCATGTGAACAATCTGCACTGGACCGCAGCCATTGAATCCATCGTTCTGGGCAACGGAGGCGCCCGCCACCAAGCCACCCTGAGGGCCCTGGTGGAAGCAGGCGCTAACTTGCAACTCACCGACCGGCATGGCAAAACGCCGCTGGATCTGGCGCGCAGCTATGGCTACGCAGAGATGGTGCGCTTGCTGGAGAAGCGCTAGGCCCGGACTCAGGCCAGGGTCACGCGCGCAAACTTGCGTTTTCCGACCTGCAGAACATAGGTGCCCGCGCCGAGCTTCAGTCCCTTGTCGCTCACCACATTGCTGTCCACCCGCACACCACCGCCGTCAATCAAGCGGTTGCCTTCACCGCTGGAGGCGACCAGGTTCGCAGACTTCAACAGCGCGGCAATGCCCACCGCTGCGCCACCTTCGCCTAGCGGCAAGGTGATTTCATCGATCTGGTCCGGGATGCCGCCCTTGCTGCGGTTGATGAAGTCCTGCTCTGCCGCATCGGCCGCAGCAGCACTATGGAAGCGCGCCGTGATTTCTTTGGCCAGCGCCACCTTGGCGTCTTTGGGGTTGCGTCCGCCTTCGACTTCGGCCTTGAGCGCGGCAATCTCCGCCTCGCTCTTGAAGCTGAGCAGCGTGTACCACTTCCACATCAGCACGTCGGAGATGGACAGCACCTTGGCGAACATGGTGTTGGGCTCTTCCGAGATGCCGATGTAGTTGTTCTTGCTCTTGGACATTTTCTCCACGCCGTCCAGCCCTTCGAGCAGCGGCATGGTCAAGATGCACTGGGGCTCCTGGCCGTATTCGGCCTGTAGGGTGCGGCCCATGAGCAGGTTGAACTTCTGGTCGGTACCGCCCAGCTCGAGGTCGCTCTCCAGCGCCACCGAGTCGTAGCCCTGCATCAGCGGGTAGAGGAATTCGTGCACCGCAATCGGGGTGCCCGCGTGGAAGCGGTCGTGGAAGTCGTTCCGCTCCATCATGCGGGCAACGGTGTAGCGGCTGGCCAGCTGAATCATGCCGCGCGCGCCCAGTGGGTCGCTCCATTCGCTGTTGTAGCGGATCTCGGT
>DGQR01000127.1:0-11022 GCA_002390825.1 Rhodoferax sp. UBA4409 | reverse complement strand
GTCCAGCACCAGGCTGGCCTGGCGATAGTAGGTCTCGGCATTCACCTTGATCTGCTCGGCTGTCAGGGGCGGACGTGTGCTGTTGCGGCCGGAGGGGTCACCAATCATGCTGGTGAAGTCACCGATCAAAAAGATGACCGTGTGGCCCAGATCTTGCAACTGGCGCATCTTGTTCAGCACCACGGTGTGGCCGATGTGGATGTCAGGCGCTGTAGGGTCCAACCCCAGCTTGATGCGCAGCGGTTTGCCGGTGGCTTCCGACTTGGCGAGCTTTTTCACCCATTCGTCTTGCGGGAGCAGTTCTTCCACACCGCGCAGGGTGACCGCAAGGGCCTCGCGCACACGATCGCTTACAACTAATTGGGGGCTTAAGGCTTGATTCATAAGGGTTTTTCTTGTGGCCGAAACAGGCGCGGCGGCTATACTGCCGGCTCCTTTGCGCAACGCTTTCGTTGCCAGCGGCTGGATTTTAGTCGGGCCGCATCCCCCACACCGGAGTCTTTGATTTGAAGCATGGACTGAACCAGGCTGTTGAGTTGTGCGTGGCGCGTGCCACGACCTTCATCCAGCTGTACCCCAAACAAATTACAGCCGCCATTGCGGCCCTGTTGATCGGCGGCACGGGCGCCACCTTCGCGGTCGCCACATTGGCGCCTGATGCCTCAGATTTGCCGGTGCTCACCGTGGTCGAAGCGGTGCAAAGTGAATCGCTTGCAGCCTATGGAAACGACATCAGCGATCAGGCTATGCGCTTGTATCGTTCTGAGACCACCCGCTCAAGCGACACTGCAGACACCCTGCTCAAGCGCTTGGGCGTGGTCGATCCGCAAGCCGCTGCATTTTTGCGCGCTGACAGCCAAAGCCAGTCTGCGCTGCTGGGCCGCGGTGGCCGCAATGTCACTGCTGAAGTCAACGCGCAACAAGGCCTGGAAAAGCTCAGCGCACGCTGGAGCCCGAATGACGACGGCACCTTCAAGCGCCTGACCATCGAAAAAACTGCTGGCGGCTTCCGGGCCCGCACAGAAACACTGCCCCTGGTGGCCAACACACGGCTCGCCAGCGGCGTCATTAACAGCTCCTTGTTTGCGGCAACTGATGACGCCCGCTTGCCGGACTCAGTGGCCACGCAAGTCGCTGAAATTTTCGCCGGCGACATCGACTTTCACCGGGCCCTGCGCAAAGGCGACCGCTTTTCCGTGATTTACGAAACCCTGGAAGGCGATGGCGAACCGCTGCGCGCAGGCCGGGTGCTGAGTGCCGAGTTTGTGAACGCAGGCAAGCCTTTCCAAGCCATGTGGTTCAAAGACCCAGTGGCAGCTGGCAAAGGCGCGTATTACACCTTGGGCGGCGAGAGCTTGCGCCGCGCTTTCTTGGCTTCGCCCTTGGAGTTCTCACGGGTGACTAGCGGCTTCAAAATGCGTTTTCACCCCATTTTGCAAACATGGCGCGCGCACTTGGGTGTGGACTACGCCGCTGCAACGGGTACCCCGGTGCGGACTGTGGGCGATGGCGTGGTTGATTTTGCAGGTGTGCAAGGTGGCTTTGGCAATGTGGTGATGGTCAAACACCGCAACAACCAAACCACGGTGTATGCGCACCTGAGCCGTATCAACGTCAAGAAAGGCCAAACGGTGAGCCAAGGCCAGAACATCGGCGCGGTGGGTGCTACAGGCTGGGCTACAGGCCCGCATTTGCACTTTGAATTCCGCGTCAATGGCGCTCACCAGGACCCACTGTCGATTGCACGCCAGAGCGAGTCCATCCCGGTATCGCCTGCTGCGAAGCCGGTCTTTGAGCAAGCCGCAGCGCAGGTGCGCAGCCAGCTCGCCAGCGCAGCACAGATGCTACCCGGCTCGGCTGAGTAAGCGCCTGCCCCTGTGTCGGAGTTATTCATCGGCCTGATGTCCGGCACGTCTTTGGACGGGGTGGACGGCATTTTGGTCGATTTCGGGGGCGATGCCCCCAAGGTGCTGGCGCATGAGACCCTTGGCTTCCCCGACCAGTTGCGCGCAGAGTTTCTGGCGCTGAACACCAGCGGTCCGGATGAAATTCACCGAGGTGCGCTCGCTGCCAACGGCCTCGCCCGCCTTTATGCCAAAGTCGTAGACAGCCTGCTACATAGCACAGGGCTGTCGGCCAATGCAGTACACGCCATCGGAGCGCACGGCCAGACGGTAAGACACCGCCCAGGTGAGTTTGATGGCGTTGGATATACCACCCAGCTCAATCAGCCTGCACTTCTCGCTGAACTTTGTGGCATCAACGTAGTGGCAGATTTCCGTAGCCGTGACGTCGCCGCTGGCGGGCAAGGGGCCCCTCTGGTGCCACCGTTTCACCAGGCCTTTTTCAGCCCACGCGGCGAGCGATTGGGAGTGCTGAATATCGGCGGCATCTCCAACTTCACCCTGTTAAATGCCACTCCGGAGGCCCCAGTGCTGGGCTTTGACTGTGGCCCGGGCAACGCGCTCATGGATGCGTGGTGCCATCGCCATACAGGGCAGCACTTTGACGCGGATGGGGCGTGGGCCGCATCGGGCACCGTGCTGCCAGAACTATTGAATGGACTGTTGCAGGAGCCCTTCCTGCAAAAGAAGCCCCCCAAGAGTACTGGGCGCGATCTTTTCAACATCGCTTGGCTGGAGGGCCATTTGAGTGCGTGGCGCACCACGGGCAAGGACTCCACCCCCGCCGATATTCAAGCAACCCTGACGGAGTTCACCGCGCGCACCTGTGCTGATGCGTTACAGCGCGATATGGCGGCGTGCCCTGTGGTCGCTGTGTGTGGCGGCGGGGCCTATAACGGCTCACTCATGCGACGTTTGCAAGCGCTGTTGCCGGACTGCAAAGTGGAAAGCTCCGCGTCTCTCGGCCTGCCACCACTGCAAGTGGAGGCGACTGCTTTCGCCTGGCTGGCGCGGCAAACCTCACTTCACCGACCGTCCAGTTTGCCAAAAGTAACGGGCGCCCAAGGCGCCCGCATACTCGGTGCAATCTACCCGGCCTGAAGGTCAGGTCGAGAAAGACGAACCGCAGCCACAGGTGGTCGTGGCATTGGGGTTCTTGATGACGAACTGCGCGCCCTGCAAATCTTCTTTGTAGTCGATTTCTGCGCCTACCAAGTATTGGTAGCTCATGGCATCGATCAACAAAGACACCCCGTTTTTGGTCATGGTGGTGTCGTCTTCGTTCGTGATTTCGTCGAACGTGAATCCGTACTGGAAGCCGGAGCAACCGCCACCTTGCACAAACACGCGCAATTTCAAATCAGGATTGCCTTCTTCGGCGATCAGGTCAGCCACTTTTGCCGCGGCGCTGTCGGTGAACAGGATCGGGGAAGGCATGTCAGTTTGGATGTTTTCAGCAACGGCGCTCATGGCGACTCCATTCAGATACGGGAATAAGACAAATAGTACAGGAATTCGCTCGGGAATTCTCTCACTGGTTATTTGCCGCTAGTTTCAATGTGGGTTTTTCTTCGCCATGCAACATTGGACGCAGCTGGCCAGCGATCAAGGCGCCCTGATGCATTTCCAAGGCTGCATATTCAATGTCACCTTCGATTCGCGCTTTGGGTTGCAGCTCCAACATGCGACGCGCATGGATGGGGCCTTTCACCGCGCCGTTGATGATGATGTGATCGGCCGTGATCGAGCCGGTAATGCTCGCAGAATCCGAGATCACGAGGATGCTCATAGCCGCCTCAGCAGCATGCACATTGCCAACGACAGTGCCATCAACACGAAGGCCATCCGAAAAGGTCAGACTCCCTTGGATCTCAGTTCCGTCCGCGATCAGACTCTTGATGGGTGGCTGCTTATTTTTATTGAACATGGCATAGCTTTCAAAGACTTAAAGCTTGAGCGTCTGCGTTGCTCGAACCACAGACCCATCAAGAACACGCGCTGACACGCTTTTCACCACGGCTTGCGGCGGGAGCGGGAACTCTCCTTCCAGACGCCCGTATTGCTTGACCTTAAGGGCGATAGCCCCTTCGGGTAACGAAGCCGTCCAGGGCTTGCCGTTTGCCGTCCCCACCAGAGTTATTTCCAAACGACCTACAAACTCTTGGCTGTTGCGGCCGGCCTGCATGACCAACGCTTGCCATTTTAAGGTGCCCGGAGCGGTGAGCTCCGCTTGAAGACCCCGTATCGCAATGCCCTCAACCCCACCCGCAGGAATCAGCTTTTCGAAAAACCCCAAATCGTCGCGCAAGGCCCGGTTGTCGGCCTCGAGTTGTTTCACTTGCGAGATGAGCTTTTCTTGAGACGCCTTTTCGGCAGTCACCAAGGTGTCCGCGGTATTGGCAACTGATTGCGCCTGATCTCGCTCCGCTTTCAGGGTCAACATTTCGGCTTGTAACGCAGTGGCTGTTGCGCGGAGCTGCACCAGTTCGTCTTTGGAGCCCTTTTCGAGACCGGCAATATCCTTGCCGAACTCAAATGCCCATAGGCCAATGGCCGCGCAAAAGCCCAACACAATTGCGAGCAAAGCCCAGCGGAAGGGCCACGGCATGGCACTGCGCACGGCCATCCGGGGAGCGCTGATGGTGAGGCGGCGTCGAAGGAGTCGAAATCTCATGAGGGGCGAAGTCTAGCAGTCCACAGAAAAACAGCCGCCAGAGCTTGCACTCGGGCGGCTGTAGATGTGCAACCAAAGGTTGCAGCGTGATTAACGCTTGGAGAACTGCTTACGACGACGAGCGCCGTGGAAGCCGACCTTCTTACGTTCCACTTCACGCGCGTCACGAGTTACGAAGCCGGCTTGGCTCAGTGCGGGCTTGAGGCTCGCGTCGTAATCGATCAATGCACGTGTGATGCCGTGACGGGTAGCACCCGCTTGGCCAGACTCACCGCCGCCAGCGACGTTGACCATGATGTCAAACGTTTCAGCGTGGTTAGTCAGCATCAGGGGTTGCTTGCAGATCATGATGGAGGTTTGACGACCGAAGAAGTTTTCGATGTCTTTACCGTTCACAGTGATCTTGCCAGTGCCTTTTTTCAGGAAAACGCGGGCGACGCTGGATTTGCGACGGCCTGTTCCATTGTTCCATTCACCAATCATGAGAGCTCCTTACAGTTCCAACACTTTGGGTTGCTGGGCAGTGTGGGGATGCTCAGCACCACCGTACACCTTGAGCTTCTTGATCATGGCGTAGCCCAGGGGACCCTTGGGCAGCATGCCCTTGACGGCTTTTTCCAAAGCGCGACCGGGATGCTTGGACTGCATGTCACGGAAGTTAGTGGCTGTGATACCGCCGGGGTAACCGGAGTGGCGGTAGTACACCTTGTCCAGGGACTTGGTGCCAGTCACTTTGAGTTGGGCTGCGTTGATAACGACGATGAAATCACCGGTATCGACGTGAGGCGTGTAAATGGCCTTGTGTTTGCCGCGCAAACGGAGAGCAACTTCGCTGGCTACTCGTCCGAGGACCTTATCGGTCGCGTCAACCACAAACCACTCGTGCACGACCTCAGCGGGTTTTGCGCTGAATGTAGACATGAGTTTTCTCTTTAAAAAGAAGGTTTGGGAGGGCTCTTTTCCACGGTCGGCGTTCCTCTGTTGGGAATCTCTTAGGTGGGGAGTACGCTGTGCACTGCCGTGAGACGGTACCCAGAGTTACTTCGCCGCGGAGCCACAAAAATCGCTGCGAAGCCCTCGATTATACAAAGCCCCCGCAAAAATCGCAAATCCACCCTCACGGGATCAGTTGCGGGACTTGTTCTGCTCTTCCCAATGCTTGCGGTCTGCCACGCAAACGGCCAAGTTGTAAAACTCGGATTTCTGGCATTCCCGGTAGACGCACATGGTTCGCGAAAAGATCGATGCAGTCGCGCAGATGGCGGTGGGATCTTTCGCAGGAGAAGCGCCCGCGGACGATGTTTCGGCACCCCCCTGCCCAGTGGCGGCACCAGTCGCCGGAGGGCTCGACGGCTTCTCGGCCACTGCAGGTGACGTCGCAGCCCCCCCAGACTGCTTGGGAGCAGCGTTCGGCTTTGCGCGACCATTGGCAACCGTTCCACTCGCGGATTTCGCAGGCGCAAGCGGCACAGCGACAGGGTTTTGCGATGGCTGAACTTGTGATGGAGGCACAACCGGCGCGGCCTCTGTCACCAAAGGGCTTGGGGGCACGATGATTTCGACCGGCGGTGTTACCGCTGTGACTGGAGGTGTCGGCCGCATGGACCACACGAGGGCGCCAACAAGCACCACACCCCCTGCAACCCACAGCCAAAGCGACTTTGCGCCTGCCTTTCCTTGGGCGGCCTCAGCGCGGCGCTTTTTAGCCGGTGACTCTCCCTTGGGAGGCACCTTCACTGTTTTGGATTGATCGAACGTAGCAGGCTGAAACACGGTATCCGGAAAATGCGGGGCCGGCTGCGTCGTGAGCAACTCCGTGGTGACCGGCTCCGGATCATTACCGGTCTCGACCAAAGTCACCGAATCGCCCAAAGATTTGCGCCAGTCGAATCGCGCAAGATCCGGGGGAGACTTCAGGCCGATTTCCTGGGCAAAGGCCTCCACACTTGCAGTTCGGTCAGCAGGCTCAATCGCCAACGCGTGCGAGATGGCGCGGACAAAGCCGTCAGAGTATTTCTGGTTGAAATGTGTCTCGGCCGTCTGGGCCACCTGCGAAAAAGAAGGCAAGCGGTCGCGCACTGCGCGGAACGTGGCCGGCAGAGGCGGCTCATTGCAGATGCAGCCGTGCATCACGGCCGCTACTGCATAGAGATCGGTCCACGGCCCCTCTTGCATGTCCCGGGCGTCGGCGTACTGCTCGATCGGCGCGTAATTCACCTTGAGGATAGCCGTGTGCTTTTGACTGGAATCCAAAATGGCGCGTCGCGCAGCTCCCAAATCCAGCAGGACTGGAGGTCCGATGTTCTGCAGAAAAATGTTGTCGGGCGACACATCCCGGTGCAGCGTGCTGTTGTCGTGCAATACCTTGAGGCCAGCCAATACCGACCACAACACCGACTGCAGCCACTCCTGGGGCGGTGGGCCACTCATCCTGCGACGAGCCTCCTTGAGGGTAATGCCCTCATACAAGGGCATCGCCATATAGGCGGTGTTGTTGGCTTCCCAGAAGCGATACACCTTTACCAAAGACGGGTGGTCAAAACGGGCCAACAAGCGCGCCTCGGCAATAAAAGAACGCAAACCCGACTCAAAAGCCGCAGCGTCTGCCACCGACTTCACCGTGAGAGAGGACAGGTTGTCTCGCCCTACTAGGCTGGTCGGCATGTACTCTTTGATCGCGACCGCCCGGTGCAAGGAATGGTCATAAGCCCGGTACACCATGCCAAAACCACCCACGCCCAACAGACCCTTGATCTCAAACTCGGCGAGTCGGGTACCGTTTGCGAGGGCGTCCATATGCCCGGCCCCAGTGACCCGGACTGAAGCAGGCGGTGTGTGAATGTCAACCATGGCGTGAGGTGAACTCTGTATTTTTTGTGCCCGCAAAGGCCCTGTCAGGGCCCCTTTCCAAACTCGATGCACATGGCAACGCGGGTCGATAGGTATCATAGGGGATGTTTAGTTATCGACACGCCTTCCACGCCGGCAACCACGCCGACGTGTTGAAACACACCACTTTGCTGGCAGTTTTGCGCCACATGACGCAAAAAGAGACTGCGCTCAACGTCTTTGACACCCATGCGGGAGCCGGGCTGTACAAACTCGATGGCGACTTTGCCAAGACCAGCGAAGAAGCCGCCGAGGGCTTCCTGAAACTGGTTGCCAGCAAGCCCGAGACGCCGTTTGCACCTGCCCTGCAGGACTACATCGACATGGTGGCGAGCTTCAATTCCGGTAACACCTGGTCGGTTTACCCGGGCTCGCCGTTCATCATCCAAAGCCTGCTCAGCGGCCGCGACAAGCTCAAGATGTTTGAGTTGCACCCGACGGATACCAAAACACTGATCGCCAACGTCGCCCAGCTCGAAGCCGGCCGGCAAGTCACGGTATTGCGCGAAGACGGATTTGAGGGTCTCAAGAAATTTTTGCCCCCACCGTCGCGCCGCGCTTTGGTGCTGTGCGATCCGAGCTATGAGGTCAAAAACGACTACATGCGAGTGGCGAGCATGGTGGCGGACTCCATGCTGCGGTTTGCAACCGGAACCTATGCGGTGTGGTACCCCATCATCCCGCGCCCAGAGGCCCATGACCTGCCGAAGAAACTCAAAACCATGGCCAACAAGGCCGGCAAATCATGGTTGCACGCGACGCTCACCGTCAAGTCGAGCAAGCTGACGACCGACGAGCAAGGCGAAGTGGTCCGCCCCGGATTGCCCGCAAGCGGCATGTTTTTGATCAACCCACCGCACACCCTCAAGGCAGCCCTCAAGGACGCGCTGCCCCAAATGGTGAAGTTGCTCGGGCAGGACGCCAATGCGACGTCCACCCTCGACTCCGGCGGCTGAACCGGCAGTTACCTCAGGCGCTTAGGCCGAGGTTTTGACACAAGGCCAAAGTCGGCGCACTCTGGTTCATGGTGTAGAAATGGATGGAGGGTGCACCGCCTGCGCGGAGTTGCTCGCACAAATCGGTCACCACCTCCAAGCCAAACGCCTTGATAGATGCCACGTCATCCCCGTAGCTCTGCAGGCGCAAGCGTATCCAACGCGGAATTTCGGCTCCACACGCATCAGAGAAACGCAACAGCTGGGTCGAACTGGTAATCGGCATGATGCCTGGCACCACGGGCACCGTGACGCCCAAAGCATCCACCTCTTCCAGAAACCGGAAATAGGCATCAGAGTTGTAGAAGTATTGGGTGATTGCGGAATTGGCACCTGCTTTGACCTTGGCAGCAAATGCCTGCAGGTCGCTGGCCGGTGATTTGGCCTGCGGGTGCACTTCGGGGTAGGCCGCCACTTCAATGTGGAAATCGTCGCCGGTTTCGGCACGGATAAAGGCCACCAAATCACTGGCGTATTGAAACTCACCGCCTGCGCCATAGCCGCTTGGCAAGTCTCCGCGCAAAGCGACCAGGCGCTTAACGCCCATGGCCTTCAAGGTGGCCAATTGCACCCGCACAGTAGCTTTGGTCGCACCCACGCACGAAAAGTGCGAAGCCGCGCTCACCCCTTCCGACAAGATGTCGCGCACGGTGTTGAACGTACCCTCTTGGGTCGAACCGCCAGCACCAAAAGTCACCGAGCAAAACTCGGGGGCCAAGCTGTACAGCTGTTGGCGCACCACGCGCAGCTTTTCGGCACCCTCAGGGGTTTTGGGCGGAAAGAATTCCAGACTCAGTGGAATCCGATGGCTTGTAAACATAGTGTTCTCCGTCTCAGCCCCCGTCTATTGCGGAGGCCGGATTCAACCCGCCTTGCGGGCGCAAATAAAGAATTCGCGGTTTCCGTCTCCGCCTTCGATTGCGGAGTCAAACCAATGGGTCACGGTGAGCCCGAGGTCTGCACAGGTCTCGCGCAAGCGCTGTTCCACGATCGGGTACATCTCGGGATCTTTGACGATCCCGCCTTTGCCCACTTGGCCGGGCTGCAGCTCGAACTGGGGTTTGACCAGCGTGAGCAACATGCCGCCCTCTTTGAGTAACTCCACCGCAGCAGGCAATACCAGGGTCTGCGAAATAAAGGACAGATCAGCCACGAGCAGATCAAAGGGCGGAGCAAACTCAGGCGGCAGCTCTACCGGTTCTGGCTCGGCAGCCTCTGGCGCCGGAGCCGCGTCTTCGTCGTCGAAGTCGTCTTCATCGCCCCAGTCATCCGCGCTGTCTGATTCTTCATCAAATTGGCCGCCTGCGCCGGTGCTATCTGCGTAAGCAGCTACCAAATCCATAGCAGACAGCGTGCGCGCGTTGACAGACTCGACACATAAAACGCGCGGATCGCTGCGCAGCGAGGGATGCAACTGGGCACTGCCCACATCCACACCCACGACCGATTGCGCACCGGCTTGCAGCAAGCAATCGGTGAAGCCACCGGTGCTTTGCCCCACATCCAGACAACGCAGTCCGGCAACGGACAGGCCGACTTGCTTGAGTGCCGCTTCGAGCTTGAGGCCACCGCGGGACACATAACGCGCTTCGGAATCATCGAGCAAACGGATCTTGGCGCCATCAGGCACTTCATCGCCATTTTTGGCCACACGTTTCCAGACTTCGCCCGAAAGCTCCATCTTCAGCCACTCCACGCCATCCGCAATCAGGCGCTGGGCCTGTGAGCGGGTGCTGGCCAGCCCACGCTGCACCAAAAGTTGATCAATTCGCATCGTTATCCAAAGTTATCAGCCCCTCAAAGCCAGAGACACCGCGGGACCGGCTTCGCCGGACCGCAGGTGTCGCCCCTCGAGGGGGAGGCGCCAAAGGCGCCTCGGGGGTGCTATTAATAGCGGTAGGTGTCTTTCTTGTACGGACCGGCTTTGCTCACACCGATGTACGAAGCTTGCTCTTCTGTCAGTTCGGTCAACATGGCGCCGACCTTCTTCAGGTGCAAGCGTGCCACTTTTTCGTCCAGGTGCTTTGGCAACACATAGACCTTACCGGCCTTGTATTCCTTCGGCTTGGTGAACAGCTCGATCTGGGCGATCGTCTGGTTCGCAAAGCTGGAAGACATCACAAAGCTGGGGTGGCCGGTGCCGCAACCCAGGTTCACCAAGCGGCCCTTGGCCAACAAGATGATGCGCTTGGAAGCCTTCTTGCCCTTGGCAGGGAAGATCACGTGGTCCACTTGGGGCTTGATCTCTTCCCACTTGCACTTGGACAAGGACGCTACATCAATTTCGTTGTCAAAGTGACCGATATTGCAGACGATGGCCTGGTCCTTCATCGCATCCATATGCGCGTAAGTGATCACATTCTTGTTGCCGGTGGTGGTCACGAAAATGTCGGCCTTGTCGGCAGCGTATTCCATGGTCACGACCTTGTAGCCTTCCATGGCGGCTTGCAGGGCATTGATCGGGTCGATTTCTGTCACCCACACTTGGGCGGACAAAGCACGCAGCGCCTGGGCAGAGCCCTTGCCCACGTCACCGTAGCCAGCGACCACAGCCACCTTG
>DGQR01000218.1:9298-9556 GCA_002390825.1 Rhodoferax sp. UBA4409 | reverse complement strand
GCGCTCGAGCTTGTAGTTGGGCGTTTCCAGCGTCTTGTTGGGCACCATCAACACGTTGATGCGCTGCTTCAACTCGATCTTGGCGATTTCGGTGCGCTTTTCGTTCAACAGGAACGAAGCCACTTCTACTGGAACCTGGCACAGCACCGAGGCGGTGTTGTCCTTGAGAGACTCTTCCTGGATGATGCGCAAAATCTGCAACGCGCTGGATTCGGTGTCACGGATGTGGCCGGAACCACCGCAACGCGGGCAGGGGAT
>DGQR01000218.1:8534-9123 GCA_002390825.1 Rhodoferax sp. UBA4409 | reverse complement strand
GATGGTGCCGAACTGCACGCGGGCGCGGTCTTGGCGCAGCGCATCGCGCAAGCGGTTTTCAACTTCGCGGCGGTTGCGGGACTCTTCCATGTCGATAAAGTCGATCACGATCAAGCCACCCAAGTCGCGCAGGCGCATCTGGCGGGCCACTTCATCAGCGGCTTCCAGGTTGGTGCGGGTGGCGGTCTCTTCGATGTCGCCGCCCTTGATGGCGCGGGCCGAGTTCACGTCCACCGAGACCAAAGCTTCGGTGTGGTCGATCACGATAGCGCCGCCCGAAGGCAGGGTCACCGTGCGGGCGTAGGCGGATTCGATTTGGTGTTCGATCTGGAAGCGGCTGAACAGCGGCGCGTCGTCGCGGTAGCGCTTCACGCGGGCAGCATGCTCCGGCATCACGTGGGCCATGAATTGCTGGGCCTGCTCGTACACGTCGTCGGTGTCGATCAGGATGTCGCCGATGTCGTTGTTGAAGTAGTCGCGGATCGCGCGGATCACCAGGCTGGATTCCTGGTAAATCAGGAAAGCGCCCTTGGCACCCTTGGCGGCGCCGTCGATGGCACCCCAGAGTTTCAGCAGGTAGTTCAGGTCC
>DGQR01000218.1:0-8416 GCA_002390825.1 Rhodoferax sp. UBA4409 | reverse complement strand
CAGGTCCCACTGCAGTTCGGGCGCGCTGCGGCCGATACCGGCTGTGCGGGCGATGATGGACATGCCGTTGGGGTATTCCAACTGGTCCATGTTCTCTTTGAGTTCAGCACGGTCGTCGCCCTCGATACGGCGGCTGACGCCACCGCCACGGGGGTTATTGGGCATCAGCACCACGTAGCGGCCGGCCAGAGAGATGAAAGTGGTCAGGGCTGCGCCCTTGTTGCCACGCTCTTCTTTTTCGACCTGAACCAGCAGTTCCTGGCCTTCGCGGATCGCGTCCTGGATGCGGGCATTGCTCGCAGATACGCCTTGCTGGAAATACTGTTTCGAGATTTCCTTGAAAGGCAGGAAGCCGTGGCGGTCTTCACCGTAGTCCACAAAACAGGCTTCCAGGGAGGGCTCTACGCGGGTAACGACCGCTTTGTAGATGTTGCCTTTGCGTTGTTCGCGGCCTTCAATTTCGATTTCGTAGTCGAGGAGTTTTTGTCCGTCGACGATGGCCAAGCGGCGTTCTTCAGCCTGCGTGGCGTTGATCAGCATCCGTTTCATGGATTGCATCCTTCTTCAATTAGTACATGCCCGGTGGGGGCTCACGAAGTCGGACTGACGAATTGAAGTGAGGAGGAATTGCCGGAGAACTTCAGGTCACACGAGGTGTCGAAGCGTAGGCGCGTGGATGGGGACGAGGGAATGCGTTTGTGAACTCGCTACAAAAATGCTAGCTGGTTGCGCAGGTAGTACCGGGGCTGCAGGCCGATTTGTGCCACCAAACGGGGCGTAAACGCTCCGCAGGCACAAGGTGATCAGGCTTAGCAACACAAACATCTCGTTTCATTCCGCCCGCCAACCGTGGGTTGGCAGACTTGGGGTATTCCGTATCAGGGTTTCAATTCGTCGGCTTGACCGTGTGGTGTCGCTGCCATCACAGGCAGGTGGCGTGTGATTTACAGCTGGCGCCAAACGGGGACTTCGACCTTCCAGCGCTGCGTTCAGTGGGGTGTGGACTAAACTCCAGACAAATCAACCACTTACAGCGCGTCGCTAGTGAAACACATTATAGGGGGCAAAGAGCCCTCAACGGCCCCCTTGGCCAACACCCAAGTCAAATCCGTGACGGTGGATGAAGACAGCGCTGGCCAGCGCCTCGACAACTTTCTGATGCGGGAGCTCAAGGGCGTCCCCAAGACCCACGTTTACCGCATCATCCGCAATGGCGAAGTCCGCGTAAACAAAGGCCGCGCCAGCGCCGACACCCGGATTGCCGCGGGCGACCTTATTCGCCTGCCACCGGTGCGCACGTCCGAGCGTGCAGACCAGAAAACAGCTGCGATGGCCGAGCAGGCCCACCGCTTTGTGCCGGCCAAGGACTTCCCGGTGCTGTTTGAAGACGACCATTTTCTGGCGGTAAACAAACCGGCAGGCGTGGCGGTGCATGGCGGTTCAGGGGTGAGTTTTGGCGTGATTGAGCAATTGCGCATGGCACGCCCCAAGGCGACGTTTTTGGAGTTGGTGCACCGGCTGGACCGGGAAACCAGCGGCATTCTGTTGGTCGCCAAGAAACGCAGCGCCCTGAAAAACTTGCAAGACCAATTCCGCGAGCGCGAAACCGGCAAAACCTACCTGGCCCTGGTGGCAGGGCAGTGGCCGGCTAATAAGAAGGTCTTGGACAAGTCTTTGCAGAAATACCTGCTGCCGGATGGCGAGCGCCGTGTCCGCGTTGTGGCTAAAGACCATGCGGACGCTATGCCGTCCTTGAGCCTGGTCAGGGTGCATTCGGTTACGCCTGCGGCTTGCGTTGCGCAAACGCCGCAGCAAAAGGCCTATTCTTTGTTGGAGGTGACGATCAAGACCGGTCGCACCCACCAGATCCGGGTGCACTTGGCCTCGGAAGGCATGGGCATTGTGGGCGACGACAAATATGGCGATTTCGAACTAAACAAGGCGCTGGCCCGTGACGAAGGTCTCGTGCCGCTCAAGCGCATGTTTTTGCACGCCTGGCGATTCCAGTGCAACCACCCGGCGACCGGTGAGCGCGTGGCCCTGCAGACCGACCTGCCGCCCGAGCTTGCCCGTTTTCTGCTGCAGGCCATTCCGGAAGAACCGGGCGCGATGGCACCGGTTCAGGGTTAAATCGAGGCATGAATTCCACCGCTTTCCGCCCCCGCCGTTTTGATCTGATCGCTTTCGATTGGGATGGCACTTTGTTTGACTCCACGGCCCTGATCACCCGCTGCATCCAGCTGGCGGTGCAGGATGTAGGGGGCACCGTACCCAGCGACAAAGATGCGTCCTATGTCATTGGTATGGGCCTGACGCAAGCATTGGCCCATGCCGCGCCGGATGTGCCGGCTGACAAATACCCGCTGTTAGGTGCACGCTACAAGCACCACTACAGCGTGCACCAGAACGACATCACCCTGTTTACAGGTGTGCTGGAGATGCTGGATCGGCTCAAAGCCCGCCAGCACCTGCTGACAGTTGCCACCGGCAAAAGCCGAGGTGGCCTGAATGAAGCGCTGCGCGATGTGAACCTGCAAGGCATTTTTGATGGCTCCCGCACGGCGGACGAGACTGCCGGCAAACCCCACCCCCTGATGTTGCAGGAGCTGATGATGGAATTCGGGGTGGAGGCTGACCGGGTACTGATGATCGGCGACACCACGCATGACCTGCAAATGGCGGTGAACGCCGGATGCGCCAGCGTGGCCGTGAGCTACGGCGCGCATGAGCCGGACAGCTTTGAGGCGCTGGGGCCCTTGGCGATTGCCCACTCCGTGGCGGAGTTGGACGCCTGGTTGCAGGCCAACGCTTGACTTTGACACGCCAGATCAGGAGCCACCATGCCAGACACCCTTCCCGACACGCCCGGAATTGCCTTGTGCAACTCCGCTGATTTGGTGGATAGCGGGCTGGCGGTGCCTTTTGATGTGATCTATTGCGGGCAGACTTGTTATGCCTTTGCGATTCGCTATGCGGGCAAGGTGTATGCCTATTTGAATCGTTGCTCGCACGTTCCCATGGAAATGGACTACCAGCCCAACCGGTTCTTTGATTTGACCGGTCATTGGTTGATATGTGCCACCCATGGCGCCATGTACAGCCCCCAAACCGGCATGTGCCGCACGGGCCCGTGCCGGGGCGGGCTGGTCTCGATCGCCTTGTCCGAGGTGGATGGTGTCGTCCACTGGCATACTTCCTCCCATCTCCAACCGGTAGTGTTTTAAATGACGGAACCCCATATGCCGACAGGTATGCCTGAAGATCCAAATATGCCTGTAGCCGGCAATGAGTCTGCGCAAGCAGCTCCTGAAAAGATAGCAAGCCCCGCCAAAAATTCTGACGCGGGCTGGGAGCGCGCTACGCTTGAAAAGCTCGCAACCGCAACCTTGGTCGAGCAACGCAGCGCGCGCCGGTGGCGCAATGGCATCCGGATTGCTTGGCTGGTGTTTCTGTCGGTGGTGGTGTGGATGGGCTTGCAGCAAAGCGGCGCGCCCGCCGACGTCGCCACACCCCACACGGCGGTCGTGAGCATCCGGGGCGAAATTGCGTCAGGCAATGAAGCCAGTGCCGATGTGGTGGTCGCCTCCATGCGCTCAGCCTTTGAAGATCAGGGGGCGAAGGCCGTGGTCTTGTTGATCAACTCCCCCGGTGGCAGCCCGGTGCAAGCCGGCATCATCAACGATGAGATCCGGCGTCTGAAGGCGCTGCACAACAAACCGGTATACGCGGTGGTAGAAGAGACCTGTGCTTCCGCCGCGTACTACATCGCTGTAGCAGCCGATGAAATCTATGTCGACAAGGCCAGCATCGTCGGCAGCATCGGAGTGCTGATGGACGGTTTTGGTTTCACCGGTTTGATGGACAAGCTCGGTGTGGAGCGCCGTTTGATGACGGCAGGGGAAAACAAGGGTTTGCTTGACCCGTTCAGCCCCCAGACGGAGAAGCAACGTGCCTTCGCCCAGTCCATGTTGGATCAGATTCACCAGCAATTCATTGCCGTGGTGAAAGAGGGCCGAGGCAAGCGGCTCACCGAGACCCCGGAGATATTCAGCGGCCTATTCTGGACCGGTCAGCAGGCGATCGACCTCGGCTTGGCCGACAAACTGGGCAATATTGATTACGTGGCCCGCGAAGTCGTGAAGGCCGAAGAGATCGTGGACTACACCCGCAAAGAAAACGTGGCCGAGCGGCTGGTCAAGCGTTTTGGTGCTTCGATCGGTGACGGTGCAGTGAAGGCGCTGCGCTCGTTGCCAGCGCTTCACTGAACGCGGGGCCTAGCGGCCGAGGGCGAACACCGTTGGCGTGGCGTTGTCCAAGGCCCAGCCGCTGTGTTTCCAGTGCTTGACCGTCTGGCTATGGGTGCAGGCGGTTGCCAGTGTCAGGCCGCTGGAGGTGGCCAGCCGGGTGTTGGTTTGCAGCGTTTGCAGCAGGCTCTGCAGCAGGGCGGTGTTGCGGTAAGGCGTCTCGATAAAGATCTGGGTCTGTCCGGATTTGAGCGCCAAGGACTCCAGCTCTTTGATGCGCTTGACCCGTTCTGAGGGTTCAGACGGCACATAGCCGACAAACGCAAAGTTCTGGCCGTTCAACCCACTGGCAGCCAGAGCCAGCAAAAGCGATACCGGTCCCACTAAGGGCACCACCGGAATCCCCAATTCATGGGCAGCACGCACCACTGACGAGCCCGGGTCGGCAATGGCAGGCATACCCGCTTCGCTGACCAGCCCAACGTCATGGCCTTGCAAAGCAGCGGCGAGCAGGGGTTTGGCGTCGAAGCCGCCAAGGTGGTCGCCTTTTTTGTGCACCTCCCGGGGGAGCTCCTGGAGCTGCATGTCTTGGATCGTCGTATTTAAAGGGTGTGATTCACCCACGCGCTTGAGGTAGGCCCGGGTGCTTTTGGCGTTCTCGCAAATCCAGTAGCGCAAGGCGGCCGCACGCTGCAGGGTTTGCTGCGGCATGCTGTCTGAGAGGGGGCTTTGGCTGGCACAGCCAAAATCCAGCGGCGCAGGCACCAAATACAGGGTGCCAGTCATGTTGCTTGCTCCCACAGGTTCAAGCCGGCTGCACGCAGCATGCGGCAGGTGCGAATCAGCGGTAGTCCGACCAGCGCCGTAGGATCATCGTTGTCAATCGCTTCCAGCAGGCTGATGCCTAAGCCTTCGCTCTTGGCGCTGCCTGCGCAGTCATAGGGCGTTTCCGCGCGCAGGTATTGTTCGATTTCTGCATCGCCCAAGTCCCTGAACTGCACCCTCACAGGTGTCAGATCCTCTTGCACAAAGCCGCTGGCTTTGCACACCACGGCCACTGCGGTTTGAAAAATCACCGTTTGACCGCGCATGGCCTGCAACTGAGCCACGGCACGGTCATGCGTGCCGGGCTTGCCCAGGGGCTGGCCGTGCAGGTCGGCGACTTGGTCTGAGCCGATCACGATGCAATCGGGGTGCATGTCTGCGACCGCGCGGGCCTTTGCTAGGGCGAGTCGACGGGCAAGTGCCGCAGGCGCTTCGCCGGGAAGTGGTGTCTCATCTACATCGGGTGCCGCAACGATAAAGGGCAGGCGCAGTCGCGCCAGGAGTTCGCGCCGGTATACCGAGGTGGAGCCCAGGACGAGTTTTCTGGAAGGGGAGCTTTGCATGTAGCGATTCTCTTACACTGCGCGGATGAAACATGAATACGTACCCCGCAGCCTTCCTGTCAAAGCCTTCGCACAAGCTTCAGGCGCATTGGAGGGCAGCGTCCCGTTGGCGGAAATGGAGCGTTTGCGCGAGGAATCCCTGGGCCCGATCGAGGGAACCCTGGTGAGCTTCTCCGCAGACGGAGAAATGCAGGAAGATGCAGCCGGCCAGCCTGAACCATGGCTCCATCTCGAGGGTTCCACCACTTTGGTGATGACGTGTCAGCGTTGTTTGGGGCCGGTTGCGACGGAGGTGTCTTTCGAGCGCTCTTTCCGTTTTGTTGCCAGCGAGGCACTCGCTGAGGTGGAAGACGAAGAGTCGGAGGAAGACGTCTTGGTGCTCAGCCGGGAATTCAATCTGCTGGAGCTGGTCGAAGACGAGCTGTTGATGTCAGTCCCCCCGGTTCCCAAGCATGAGGAGTGCCCCGCGCCGGTCAAGCTTCAGGCGGCAGACGCTGATTTCGTTGATGCGCCCACGGAAAAGCCGAATCCTTTTGCGGTGTTGCAGCAGCTCAAAAAGTAGGGGTTGGAGGCTGCGCGAAGTTTGGGCTATAATCTGAGGCTCCGCGTGCCAGACCTGCCGCGTTTTACTAACCCCAACCGTGTTGCCGCCTGCGCAGCACCTTTGCCCAGGAGCCGATCATGGCAGTTCAACAAAACAAAAAATCTCCTTCCAAGCGCGGTATGCACCGTTCGCACAATGCACTGAACGTGCCCGGTATCGCAGTGGAACCCACCACCGGCGAAATTCACTTGCGTCACCACATCAGCCCCACCGGTTTCTACCGTGGTCGCAAGGTGTTGAAGACAAAATCTGAAGCCTGATTCACCTGAATCCCGCAAAGCCCGAAGCTACAGTTTCTGTAGCGACGGGCTTTTGTCATTTTGGGGTCGGATAATTGCCCGCTTTATTGTTGTTGGATTGAATTGCGCATGATTACGATTGCCGTTGATTGCATGGGCGGAGACCATGGCCCAGAGGTAACGCTACCTGCTTGCCGTGAGTTCCTGGATCGTCATCCGGATGCTACGTTGGTTTTGGTGGGCTTGGCCGATGCGCTGAAAGGCTTTTCCCATCCGCGCGCGACCGTGGTGGTCACTACAGAAGTGGTCACCATGGACGATGCCCTTGAGGTCGCCTTGCGCAAGAAGAAAGACTCTTCCATGCGGGTGGCGATTCAGCAAGTGAAAGACGGGGCAGCGCAAGCGGCTGTGTCTGCGGGCAACACCGGCGCGTTGATGGCTATCTCCCGCTACATCTTGAAAACGCTGGATGGTATCGAGCGCCCGGCAATTGCCGGACAAATCCCCAATGCGAAGGGTGGCGCAACCACGGTGCTGGATCTGGGGGCCAATGTGGATTGCTCGGCCGAACACCTGCTGCAGTTTGCGGTCATGGGCTCGGCGCTGGTGTCGGTGCTCAGCGGCGATGAGTCGCCGTCGGTGGGCTTGCTCAATATTGGTGAAGAGGTCATCAAAGGCAATGAAGTCATCAAAAAAGCAGGTGAACTTCTGCGAACAGCTGCGAAAACGGGCGATTTGAACTTTGTGGGCAATGTGGAAGGCAACGACATCTTCAAAGGCACTGCTGCGATCGTTGTGTGCGACGGTTTTGTGGGCAATGTGGCGCTCAAAACCAGCGAGGGCTTGGCCTCGATGTTTGGGACGTTTTTGAAGGCTGAGTTTTCACGCAATATCTTGACAAAAATGGCGGCAATTGCGGCTTATTCGGTTCTAAATGCGTTTAAAAGCCGCTTTGACCATCGTCGCTACAACGGCGCAGCCCTTTTGGGCTTGCGCGGTCTGGTGTTCAAGAGCCATGGTTCTGCCGACAGTCTGTCGTTCGGCAATGCCTTGAACCGCGCGTATGATGCAGCCCGAAACAACTTGCTGGACCGCGTTCAGGTTCGCATTGCCAAGGCAGCACCACTTTTAGCGGTCGCCGACGCAGAGGCTTAGTCTGAACGGGTGCACGCTACAACACCCATGACACGTTATTCCCGAATTACAGGCACAGGTAGCTATGTGCCTCCCCGCCGGTTGACCAACGCGGACCTGGCGGCGCAGCTTGCAGCCCAAGGGGTTGAGACCTCTGATGAATGGATCGTGGAGCGCACCGGTATTCGTGCTCGCCACTTTGTGGAAGCTGGTGTTTACAGCAGCGACTTGGCGCTGGAGGCCTGCAAAAGCGCCTTGAGCGCAGCCGGCTTGCAGGCGCAAGACATTGACTTGATCATTGTCGCCACCTCCACGCCGGACATGGTGTTCCCCTCCACTGCATGTATCTTGCAAAACAAGCTGGGTGCCAACGGATGTGCCGCTTTTGATGTGCAGGCCGTTTGCAGTGGCTTCGTTTATGCGCTGACGGTGGCTGATGCGATGATTCGCACCGGCGGTGCAAGCAAAGCGCTTGTCGTGGGTGCCGAAGTGTTTTCCCGTTTGCTGGATTTCACCGACCGTACGACGTGTGTGCTGTTTGGCGACGGCGCGGGTGCCGTGGTCTTGGAAGCATCGGAAACCCCGGGCATCCTCGCCAGTGACCTGCATGCGGATGGCAAGCATGTCGGTATTCTTTGTGTGCCCGGACATGTATCAAACGGCCACATTCTGGGCGACCCCTTGCTCAAGATGGATGGGCAGGCGGTATTCAAGTTGGCGGTTGGGGTGCTGGAAGATGCGGCGCGGGCGACGCTTGCGAAAGCCGGCAAGACCGAAGCGGATATCGATTGGTTGATTCCTCACCAA
>DGQR01000189.1 GCA_002390825.1 Rhodoferax sp. UBA4409 | reverse complement strand
TACATATTCCGGGGCGATTCAGACCCAAGTTTGTGGGGGCTCAGGCGTCAACCTCAACGGCAAACATTACAGCGGTGGAAAAACTGGCTGTGTTCGTGTGCTGAGCGATGGCCGAGTTGAGCGTTATTGAAGGGATCTGTCACATCGGAGCAAAGTAAACAGCGCTCTTGTGACGCAAATGGAATGCCCTTATAAAGGTGGGCTTTGACAACATTGAAGCCGCAGTAGATGGCTGACGTTGGACCGCACCCATGCGGATCGTGGGATGCAAAGGGAGTTTTCATGAAAAAAATATTGATTCTGGCTGCGATGCTTGTTTCCAGCTTCGCGTACGCGCACTCTGGAGGCACTGATAGCAGTGGCTGTCACACCAATCACCGCACTGGTGATCGCCACTGCCATTAATTACTTAGTCGGGCTCATCCCGCACCTGATGGCTTTGCGGGCGCGCCAAAAGTAAAGAAAACGCAATCAAGGGAGACTCTATAAAATGTCGGACATGAGCGCCAAAGTACACTTTTCCATTAAATATGACGGGCCTGCCCTTGCGACCCATCAGATGGATGTGCGCGAGCTAGCGCCTGCACTGATAGCTCTTTCAGAGCTCTTGGAGCACGCAAACAAAGCCGCCTTTCCCGAAGCCGATGAAGTGCGGGTAAACGTCCAAGGAAACTTTAAGGGCGGTTCGTTTGGCGTTGATCTGATTGCTGTTCAAACCATGGCGCAGCAAATTGTTTCTCTGCTGAGCGGATCCGAAGCGACAGCAGCTGCCAATCTGCTTGGAATCCTTGGCGGCCTCGGCTTGCTTGGAGGTAGTGGCGTCATCGGCCTGATTAAATGGCTACGTGGCCGCAAGCCCAGCAGTATCAGGACAGTGGGCGATAAGGTCGTGTTCGAGCTGCGAGAAGCTGAGCACGTGGAAACCTTCGAGGTTGATTTGATAGCCGGCAAGCTATATCAGACACGCATCGTCCGTCAAACACTAGCAAAAGTGGTCAAGCCTCTGGAACGCCAAGGAATTGATGTTTTTGCCTGCGGCAAGGACGGAGCCACCGAATCTGTCGTTACCAGCGAAGAGCGCGTCTGGTTTGACATGGCTGCAAGCGAAGCAGATGTCGTATCGGACACGGTGCGCGAAAACGTTCTGCTACAGATCGAATCGGCCGTTTTCAAGGATGACAATAAATGGCGATTCCATGATGGATCGACATCTTTCTTTGCCGAAGTGTCGGACCTCGACTTCATCAGCCGCATAAATGCCGGCGATGAGCGATTTGGCAAAGGGGATGTGCTGATTGCCGATCTACGCATCATTCAGAGCGTTACCGACAACGGACTGAAACAGGAATACCGCATTGAGCGGGTGCACGACCATCGTGAACCACTCCAGCGCAAGCTAACCTAGACAACCAAACTCCCTGCCCTCCGAGCCTTGGCCCTCTTCGGAGGGTTTTTTTACGCTTGATAAACTGGTCTAGGACTGAGAGGGGTGTAAGCGGCCAGCGAAGTCACCTTGTTGACCGACCCTCGACCTTGCAACATTGCGTCCACAACAATTGATCGTGGACACAATGCTCAAAGACTCAGAAACCCCGAGGTATGCCATGCGACGTACCAAGCGCACATACTCATCAGAGACTAAGGCCGTAAGCAGCCAGCCATCCCATCTTGACACGGACCGTTTGACGGTTGGGCGAGAATGGCGGTAAGCAGCCAGCCATCCCATCTTGACACGGACCGTTTGACGGTTGGGCGAGAATGGCGCGCATATCCTTGACCTGTAAACGCGCTGTTGTCCTATGACCCCCTTAGCTTTTGAACCCCTGTCTGACGAAGAGACCGACGAGCTTGATCACTTCATGCTCTATGAGGCTAAGTGCGACGAGGGCATGACTCTGGATACGCTGGATGGCTATTTGCATGCCATCGCCATCGGCCCCAAGACCCTGATGCCACGGCAGTGGATGCCGCTTATCTGGGGCAAGGGCGACAGCATGATGCCGCCGGTGGAGAGCATTGAGAAGCTCAACCAGATTCTGGGACTGATCATGCGCATGTTCAATAGCGTCATCTCCGGCCTGGAAGAAGACCCGCCAGAGATTTACCCGCACTGGTGCGTGCAGGTGTACCGGGGGCGCGAGTATGACGACGCGGAGGGCTGGGCCTACGGCTTTACTCAGGGCGTGCACCTGTGCCAAGCGGAGTGGGCGTCGCTATTGCAGACACCGCAGGGCCAGGCCTGGTATCGACCGATTGGTCTGTTGGGAGAGGATGACTTTGTCCCTGAGCAAGACGCATTGACCAAGACACCAGCAATGCGCAGCAAGCTAGCTCTGCAAATCCCGGAGGCCGTCGTTGCCATGCACCGGTACTGGCTACCGTACCGCCGCGCGGTTTACGAGCGTGAGGTTGCAAAGGCGATGCAACCCAAGGTCGGACGCAATGAGCCCTGTCCATGCGGCAGCGGCAAGAAGTTCAAGAAGTGTTGCGGTGCCGCTGCCAACCTGCATTAGGTCGCAGCAATACGTCAGGCTGGCCGCCACCGATGCGGCAACAATTCTTCGATCTGGTTGTTCTTCTGCGTTGGCAGCCGGGTGAGGATGTCCTTCATGTAGGCATACGGGTCATGCCCATTGATCTTGGCGCTTTGAATCAAACTCATCACAGCGGCAGCACGCTGACCCGCGCGCAGAGACCCTGCAAAAAGCCAGTTGTTACGACCCAAGGCGGCCGGGCGGATTTGGTTCTCGCACCAATTGTTGTCAATGGGTACTTGGCCGTCATACAGGTAGTGCGTCAGCGCCACCCAGCGTTTGAGGCTGTAATCCAGTGCTTTTGCCGTCGCAGAGCCATTGGGGACCTTGCTTCGTTGCAATAACAGCCACTGATGCAGTGCATCGGCAACCGGTTTGGCCCTGTCCTGTCGAATCTTCTTGCGCTCCTCGGCGCTGAGCGCCTTTGCATCGCGCTCCACGTCATACAGTAGTTCAAAGAATTTAAGGCCCTCAGCAGCAATCAGGCTGCTGTGATTGGCATGCAGTTCAAACAGCTTTCTGCGGGCATGGGCCATGCAGCCGGACTCCGTGATGCCCTTGGTAAACAGCGCCTTGTAAGCCGCGTAGTCATCGCAAACCAGCGTGCCACTCCAGCCACCGTCAGCATCGGACTTGCCCAGGAATGCTCGGGCATGCTCGCCGGCACGGGACTCACAGAAGTCGTACACCACAGCCCGCGTGGACTCGAAGGCGCCCGGTGCATAGGCCCAGAGGTAAGCACGATGCGTCTTCTTGTTGCCCGGCTTGAGCATCGGGATCGGCGTTTCATCCGCATGCAGGATCGCGTGGCTCAGTACCGCTTGCTTGAGCGCATCTACCAATGGCTGCAACTGCACGCCGCACATGCCAACCCACGCACCCAATGTGGAGCGTGCTATCTCCAGACCCGCACGACCAAAGATCTTCTCCTGGCGGTACAGGGGCAGATGGTCCGCATACTTGGCCACCAATACCTGGGCCAGCAATCCTGCTGTAGGGATGCCCTTGTCGATGACTTGTGGGGGAACTGGTGCTTGGATCAAGGTCTCGCAACTGGCGCAGGCCCATTTGCCGCGCACATGGCGCTCTACCGTGAACACGCCGGGTGTGTAGTCCAGCTTCTCGGACACATCCTCGCCAATGCGCTTGCGTTGGCAGCCGCACTGGCAGGTGGTGGAGTCGGGTTCGTGGTGGACGTCCACGCGCGGCAGGTTGGCTGGCAGGGCTGCACGCTTGGGCTTCTTGGGTGGCTCGGTGTCCGCCTTGGGTGGTGTGAGGTTCTTGAGTTCCTGCTCAACGGCGGCCAGGTCTTCGTCAAAGGCCTCTTCCAGCAGGCTGACTTGGGTACTGTCGACTTGCTCGCTGCTGCGACCAAACCGGTGGCGTTTGAGCACTGCCATCTCATGTGTGAGCAGATCAATCTTGGTCTGACGGTACACCAGTTCCTTGGCATCGCTGCTTGATGCCTGGTCCAGTTTCGCGATGTGCTGGTCTTGCTGTGCCACTTTGCTCATCAGGCCCGTGAGCAATTCGCGCAATTGCTGCGCGCTCAATTGGTCCAATGAATCGGGGGTGACAACCATGGCCTGCAGTGTGGCAGGCACCGCACGCCATCACTATTGGTGCATGCACCGATGGCGCCTGCCCCGCGCTCATTCACACAACGGTGATGATGCCCTCAACGCCCAGGCGCTGCCAGGGCAGACCCAGCACCAGGGCATGCAACTGCTCCGTGCTGAGCTGGTGTTGCCGGTTGATGCCCGGTGCTGGCCAGACAAACTTGCCTTCGTTGAGTCGCCGGGCCGCCAACCAGATGCCGATGCCGTCGTGCACCAGCACCTTCATGCGATTGGCCCGTAACCGGTCACTGTCCGGC
>DGQR01000014.1 GCA_002390825.1 Rhodoferax sp. UBA4409 | reverse complement strand
AGCTTGATGGTCGAGCCGAACATGGACTGCGAGAACACGACGTGGTCACCCGACTTGAGCAGGGCAAAGCACATCAGCATGATGGCCGACATGCCCGTGGACGTGGCCATGGTCGCCTCGCTGCCTTCCAGCGCGGACAGGCGCTGCTCGAAGCTCGTCACCGTGGGGTTGCCGGAGCGGCCGTAGGTGTAGCCCTCTTCTTCGCCCGCGAAACGGCGCGCCGACGCCTCGGCGCTGGGCTGCACATAGCCAGTGGTCAGGTACAGGGCCTCGGAGTTCTCGCCGTACTGGCTGCGCTCGACGGCGGCACGCACCGCCAGGGTTTGGAGCCGCAAGCCTTCGCTCTGTTTTTTCTCGCTCATGCGCCGGTCCGATCCACGGTTCAATCGGCCTGATGATTCGGCAAAGCCAGGCGCGAGGTGTCCATCGCATCTTCCTCGCCCTTGACGCGGCTGGAGTTCATGCGCACGATGTCCTCGGCCTGGATATCGCCTGTCACGTAGACGCCATCAAAGCACGACGCCTCGAAACTCGCCAGATTGGTGCCGAGCTTGCCGATGGCATGCTTCATGCCGTCCACATCCTGGTAGATCAGCGCATCGGCACCGATGATCTGGCGCACCTCTTCCACCGTGCGGCCATGGGCCACCAGTTCCTCCACCGTGGGCATGTCGATGCCGTAGACGTTGGGGTAGCGCACCGGCGGCGCGGCGCTGGCCATGTAGACCTTGTTCGCGCCGGCCTCGCGCGCCATCTGCACGATCTCGCGGCTGGTGGTGCCACGCACGATGCTGTCGTCCACCAGCAGCACATTGCGCCCCTTGAATTCGCTGGTGATGACATTGAGCTTTTGGCGCACGCTCTTCTGGCGCACGCCCTGCCCCGGCATGATGAAGGTGCGGCCGACGTAGCGGTTCTTCACGAAGCCTTCGCGGTAGGGCAGGCCCAGCAGTTGAGCCAGTTGCATCGCGCTGGGGCGGCTGGATTCCGGGATCGGGATCACCACGTCGATCTCGCTGGGCGGCACGGTGGAGATCACACGCTTGGCGAGCGACTCGCCCAGATTCAACCGGGCCTGGTACACCGAGATGCCATCCATCACCGAGTCGGGCCGCGCCAGGTAGACGAACTCGAAAATGCAAGGGTTGAGGCGTGGCATGTCCACGCATTGCTGGGCGCTGATCTGCCCCTCCAGGTTGACGAAGATCGCCTCACCCGGCGCGATGTCGCGCTCGATGGTATGCCCCGTGCCATCCAGGGCCACGGATTCACTCGCGATCATCACGCCGCCCTCGGCATTGCGGCCAAAGCAGAGTGGACGAATGCCATAGGGATCACGGAAGGCCAGCACGCCGTGGCCCGCGATCAGGGCGATCACCGCGTAGGAGCCACGGATGCGCTTGTGCACCTGGCGCACGGCGGCGAACACATCGCCCACGCGCAGCGTCTTGCCGCGGGTGGCTTTTTCCAGTTCGTCGGCCAGCACGTTGAGCAGCACCTCGGTATCGCTCTCGGTGTTGATGTGGCGGTGGTCTTCTGAGAACAACTCGGCTTTCAACGCATGGGCGTTGGTCAAGTTACCGTTGTGAACCAACACCAAACCGAACGGTGCGTTCACATAAAAAGGCTGAGCCTCCTCTTCGCTGAATGCATTGCCTGCGGTGGGGTAACGGACCTGACCCAAACCGTTGTTGCCGGGCAAGGCGCGCATGTTGCGGGTGCGAAATACATCACGCACCATGCCCTTGGCTTTGTGCATGAAGAACTTACGTTCCTGTTGCGTCACGATACCAGCAGCGTCTTGACCGCGGTGTTGCAGCAGCAACAAAGCGTCGTAAATCAACTGGTTCACGGGTGCGTTAGAAACAACGCCAACAATTCCACACATCGTTCAATTCCAATCTTTAGGGAAGGTAAGTCCCGAATTCTTTGGGCAGCATGGGCTTGAGCCCCTGCAACACCTTGCCTGCTAACACCGCGCCTTGTGAGGCCTCCCACATCGGGCTGGTTTTCAAAGGCGTCATTTGCATCACCACCGTCACGGCCAAGAGCACCACCGTGCCGCGTACCATGCCAAAAACAGCACCCAACAAGCGGTCAATCAGCCCCAAACCCACGGTGCTGAGGACCTTTTGCAACAGCCAACCCAGCATGCCACCGACCAACAGCACGGCGATGAACACCGCCACAAAACCTGCCGCATAACGGATGGTCTCAGAAGCACCTGCCAGTGGCAAATACGCAGACGCTAGCGGCGCAAACCACTGCGACAAAAAAAAGGCCGCCACCCAGCTGATCACGGAGAACAGCTCACGCACCAAGCCGCGCCACAAGCCCGTGAGCATGGACAGCCCCAGCAGGCCAGCGAACAACCAGTCCATGGTGGACATGGGTTCAGATCGTCAGAATGCTGGCGGGCAAATCCAGCTTTTTGATTTTTTCAGCGGCCTTGTCTGCCTCGGCCTTGGTGGCAAAAGGCCCCAGGCGCACCCGGGTTCGCTTGCCGTCTTTGGTGTCCACCACTTGCGTGTAGGTTTTGAAACCGGCACGCTCCAGCTTGGCACGCACATCACTGACTTTTTTCGCGTCATCAAACGCGCCCACTTGAATCACCAAGCGGGTTTCCACTTTGGCTGGGTCTTTGCCATCGAGCAAAGCTTGCGCACGCGACCCTGAGTCTGTTGATTTGTCTGAGGCTTTATCAACAGGTTTGGCCTCAGCTTTAGGCTCAAGCTTGACAGCTGTCTTGGGCTCGATGGCTTCTTGGCTCGACAGGCTCGCTGCCGGTGACACCACAGAACTCAGCGCGGGTGCGGGACTGGGTTTGCTGGGCTCTGCGTTTTTCTCGGCCGCCTTCACAGGCGCCTGTGCGCTAGCAGGTGCGCTGGACGATGGGGCTGCGGCACCCAGGTCAGAGGCCTGTGGCAGGCTCAGGGGCTTGGTTTTATTTTTGTCAGGGATGTCGATGGGCAAGTCGACCGACATCGGGCGGGGTTGCTTGTCAACCAACAGCGGGAACCCCACCACACCCAAAGCCACCAGAACGACAGCGCCAATCAGACGGTGCTTGGCACGTTGTCGCAGCACCTCGACGCTTTGCGCGGGCGCGGCTTGACCGGAATCTTCACCTTGACGAGATTTGAAAAGGGCCATGCCGTGGTTATGCGCTCAGGTGTTTGGCTTGGAGTCGCGGTGTGCCGTTTTGAAGCACTCCACCAACTGTGTAGAACGATCCAAAGACCACAATTCTATCAGCGGGGTCGGCAGCGTCGATGGCCGCCTGCAAGGCCGCCATCGGGTCGGAAAAGCACTGCACGTCTTCACTCACTTGCTTGGGTTGCGCCAGCCACATGGCGCGCAAATCTTGCGCACTGGCCGCACGCGGCGTAGGCAAATCGGTGAAGTACCACTTGTTGATCACGGGGCCAATTTTGCTGAACATGGGCTCAAGGTCTTTATCGGCCATGGCCCCGAACACCGCATGGGTGGTGGGGAAAAAACCCATGGCGTCTAAATTGGCCGTGAGCGCCGCCACCGAGTGCGGGTTGTGCGCCACATCCAGC
>DGQR01000086.1 GCA_002390825.1 Rhodoferax sp. UBA4409 | reverse complement strand
CTCGCCCGCATGCGGGTTCAGACCCGCGACCGCAATCCGAGGCTCACGGCCTAATGCATTGCGCAAGGCGACACGGGTGATTCTCAGCGTGTCGACGATGTTTTCGAAAGTGATCGCCTCCAGCGCCTTTTGGAGCGACACATGGATGCTGACCAGCACGGTTCGTAACTCATGGTTAGCCAGCATCATGCGCACTGGCATCGCTTCAACCGATAGACCTTGGGCATTGGTGGCACGCGCCTGCAGCAATTCGGTGTGACCGGGGTACGCGTTGTAAGGCGCACCAGCAGCACTCATCGCTTCTTTGTGCAAGGGCGCCGTCACTAACGCAGCGATATCTCCACGCAACGCCGCATCTGCCGCCCAGACGACGCATCGGCCGGCGAACTCGCCCGCCGCTGCACTCACCATGCCATAGGGCACCTCAGGAAGCGCCGGGCCGACCTGGAGCACAGGAATACACCCGGGCGGAATGCAGCCCATGTCGTCGAGAGCGGTCAGAACTGCCACGGGAGCCACCAATCCGCCCCCCGCTACCAAACGGCTGGCGCGCCGCATAGCTTGCACGTCACCTGCAACAAAACAGTCCCGCATCAACGCTGGCGCCTGTTGGTAACACCGGGCAATGATTTCGGGCCCGATTCCGGCTGCATCACCAAGGGTGATGGCTATCCAAGGAGTTGTCATGCGGGATTCGGGATATCAATGAAGGTATGGGTCAAACCGTGTTGCTCAGCCACCCAGGCCCCTACTGCCTGAGCACCATAGCGCTCGCTGGCATGGTGCCCACAGGCAATGTACGACACGCCGCATTCGCGTGCATAGTGGGCCTGAGGCTCTGAAATTTCGCCTGTAATGAACACCTGCGCCCCGGCGGCAATCGCAGGCTCAAAGTAACTCTGCGCCCCGCCGGTACACCACGCCACCTTGCTGACAGGCCCCGAAAATCCGGAAACACAAGTCACGCTGCGACCCAATACGTTTTCGATATGCGCTGCGAGCGCTGCATCGCTCTCCCAGGCCGTTGACGCAGCGCCCAAATGTCCTAACGCTTGCTCTCCGAAGGTGGCCTGCGTTTCCAGTCCGAGCAGCTTGCCGAGCTGCGCGTTGTTTCCGAGTTCGGGGTGGGCATCCAGCGGCAGATGGTAGGCCAGCAAGTTGATGTTGTGGGTCATTAACAGGCCCAGGCGTTTTCGCATCCAACCACTCACCTGGCCATCAAACCCTTTCCAGAACAAACCGTGGTGCACCAAAACTGCGTCTGCCTTTTGATCGATCGCGGCTTGAATAAGCGCCTCGCTGGCTGTCACCCCGCTGACCAAATGTCCGATACCGGTGCGCCCTTCGACCTGCAATCCGTTATGGCAATAGTCCTTGAAGCGCTCCGGTTGAAGCAGTGTTTGTAGAGTTTGGATGAGCTGTTGGCGATCAATCATGGTGTGTCAGGCTCTCGTTTTTACTAACTATTGTCTCTGAGGGCGATGCCGGCTCGAGGCTACTGTCGCACCCCTGCCCAGCGGCGATCCAGCGCAAGGCCATCTTGCCTAGCAAGTAGGCGAACCCCTTGCGCACTGGCCACCAGACCGCAGGCCACACCCGCACAAGCATCGCCTGTGGGTTTTCTACCGCACCACAGCGATACTGCCGCGACACGCTGTCCCATTGCAAGGCTACGCAAACCCCATTGCGGCGCCGACTGAGCACAACACCCACAGGGCACGGCTCCGCCAAGCAGCAAACGCCGCAACCATTGCACGCAGCCCCCCAATTCGGTTTGAGAGGCGCGTCCGGCTCGATCAGAATGGTGCGGTAAGAATCGGTCATGGTCCGTGCAGCAGCACACAGCTTAGCAGCCTACAATTTGCACGTGGCGCCCGCTGGTGTGTGCCCTTTGCAGAGTGATTTCATGAAAAGACTTTGGTTGCTGTTCTCTCAAACGTGCACCGTATTGCTGGCTTCGTATTTTGTAGTTGCGACGTTAAAACCCCAGTGGATCAGCGCCGGCACCAGCAGTCGCGGTGTCATCTCGATGTTTGAGTCACCAGCTCCGCCAGCGGGGGAAATTCCTCCCGGCAGCTTGCGCATGGCAGCGCAAGTGGCATCGTCCGCAGTAGTCAGCATCGCCACCAGCAAAGCGGCGGCGCAGCACCCCAATGCCGATGACCCGTGGTTCAAGTTTTTCTACGGCGACCAGAGCGATGAGCCTCAGGGCGGCTTGGGTAGCGGCGTGATTGTCAGCCCGCAAGGCTACATCCTCACCAACAACCATGTGATCGAAGAGGCAGACGAGATCGAGGTCGTCCTCAACGACGGGCGTAAATCCGTCGCCAAAGTCATCGGCACGGATCCCGATAGCGACCTCGCAGTGTTGAAAGTCGAGCTAGACAAGTTGCCCACCATCGTGCTGGGCAATGCAGATGCCCTGCGTGTGGGCGACCAGGTTTTGGCCATCGGCAACCCGTTTGGCGTCGGGCAGACGGTGACCAGCGGAATTGTGAGCGCACTGGGGCGCAACCAGTTGGGCATCAACACCTTTGAAAACTTTATCCAGACCGATGCTGCGATCAACCCTGGCAACTCGGGCGGCGCCTTGGTGGATACCAACGGCAACCTGCTGGGCATCAACACCGCCATCTACTCCCGCTCGGGTGGCAGCATGGGCATCGGTTTTGCCATACCGGTGACGACCGCCAAGCAAGTGCTCGAAGACATTGTGAAAGACGGCAAAGTTACCCGTGGCTGGATCGGTGTGGAACCTAACGACCTCTCTCCCGAGCTGGCTGAAACCTTTGATGTGAAGGCCCAAGAGGGGGTCATCATCACTGGCGTACTGCAAAACGGTCCTGCCGCTCAAGCGGGCATCCGCCCGGGCGATGTGATTGTGAGCATAGGCGGGACGCCCGTCCGCGATGTCACCCAGTTGCTGGCTCTGGTGTCATCGCTCAAGCCCGGTATTGAATCGGCTTTTGTGGTTCAGCGAAAAGAAGCTCAGGTGAACCTGAAGCTCACCCCTGGCATACGACCCAAGCCCAAGGCAATCAAGCGCTGAAAGCAAACCCCCCGCACAGAGGCGGGGGCTGGATCTAGAAGCGGTGTCTGACTCAGGCGGACTTTGATTCTTCCGCAGGGGCTTGGGTGTGCTTGATAAATATCTGCGCAGCCCAGATACCGATTTCATACAAGATACACATCGGGATCGCTAACGCAAGCTGAGACACCACATCCGGCGGAGTCACGATCGCAGCGATCACGAACGCGAGCACGATGAAGTAGCTGCGGAAAGCCTTGAGCTTTTCGATAGACACGATCCCCATACGCGCCAGCACGACCACCACGATGGGCACCTCAAACGCCAAGCCGAAGGCCAAGAACATAGACAGGACAAAGTCCAAATACGCCTCAATATCCGGAGTCGCGGCAATGCTTTTGGGCGCGAAACTTTGGATGAACTTGAACACTTGCCCAAAAACAAAGAAGTAACAAAACGCCACGCCGACAAAAAACAGCACTGTGCTCGAAACAACCAAAGGGAGTACCAGCTTCTTCTCGTGACTGTAGAGACCCGGTGCCACAAAAGCCCACATCTGCCAAAGAACCACCGGAAGCGCAATCAAGAATGCGGTCATCAGCATGATCTTGAGCGGCACCAAGAAGGGCGAAATCACCGAGGTGGCAATCAACTTGCCCCCTTCAGGCAGGGAGGCAATCAACGGCTGGGCCAAAAAGTCATACAGTGCGGCCGGTCCCGGGTACAAAGCCAACACCGCCATGGCGATACCCACCGCAATGGCAGCTTTGACCAAGCGGTCGCGCAACTCCATCAAATGCTGGACGAAGGGTTGCTCTGTGCCGGCAAGCTCGTCTTGCGGTTGATTTTCAGTAGACATGAGTAGAGTAGTGAGCGCCGCTCAGCGGGCGCGGGGAGGACGGAACCGGGCTACTCGTGCAGCACCCGACAAAGCACGGGTACGTACCCCGTTGCGGGCCTTGTACCACTGCGGCATGGCACCTTGCTTCAAACGCCAGTTTTTGTTGGGATGTTTGTAGCTCGGTGGCTCGGGCGCCAACGCTGCATCGGCGACCTCGGACCACGACTTCTCGAAGTCGGAGGCAGATGTCTGGATCGAGTTTTCTACATCGCGCGCGGCACCTTCGACGGTTTCGCGCATTTTCTTTAACTCGTCCAGGTCCATCGACCGGTTGACCTCAGCCTTCACATCCGACACATAGCGTTGCGCTTTGCCAAGCAAGGCACCCACCGTACGCGCAACCCGGGGCAGCTTTTCAGGCCCGATGACGATCAACGCCACCGCGCCGATCAGCGCCATTTTGGAAATTCCGAGATCAATCACGCAGATTCAGCTCAGGACTTTTGCTTGGCTTCCACGTCGATCGTGGTTTTCTCAGCGGCATTAGCCACTTGTTGTGCTGGAGCAGCAGACTTGTCGTCGGCAGCCGGTGCAGTGCCGTCTTTCATGCCGTCTTTGAAACCTTTGACCGCACCGCCCAAGTCGGAGCCGATGTTCTTGAGTTTCTTGGTGCCGAACACCATGACGACGATCAGCAGAACGATCAACCAGTGCCAAATAGAAAATGAACCCATGATGTACTCCTAACAATAAATTGAATTCTAGTCGCCCACTTGAAGCGACTAACCTTTCAGCCAGGGGCGAGGACCACCCATGATGTGAAAATGTAAATGGTGGACTTCCTGCCCACCCTCTGACCCGGTATTGGTAACCAAACGGTAGCCGCCTTCGGGGTAAGGGTTGCATCCCTCCTTCAAAGCCAACTGTGGCACCAGGGCCATCATGTGGGCCATCAGGGTGCCTTGCTCTGCAGTGATGTGCGCCATGCTGGGAATATGCGCCTTGGGTATCAGCAGAAAATGCACCGGCGCCCAGGGGTTGATGTCGTGGAAGGCATAGACATGCTCATCCTCAAACACCGCCTTGGAGGGAATCTGCTTGGCCACAATCTTGCAAAAAATGCAATTCGCATCGTGGGCGTGATGGGTGTGCTCGCTCATGCACCGATCTCCTGACCTTTGTTCATTGCCATAAAGCCTGTGACGATACGGTAGAGAAACCACAGTGATATGACAGCCCAGGCCACAGCGCCCGGAAAATACAAAAGCAGAAACAGAGGGAAAGTCAGCAAATACGCCAACCCGGCAAACAACACCGAGCGGATACGCCAGCGGAAATGCGAAGCATGCCAAGTACCGGCTGCGTCATCACGCTTGACCAAATCGATGATCAGGGCCACCAGCAACAGCGTCAAGCCAAACTGCCCGCCGGGAATCAAGGCCGCTACCGCCACGATGAGGTGCAGCACATAGCTGATAGTACCCACCGTGTTCAGCCCCTGCAG
The DNA here is from genome assembly GCA_002390825.1 of Rhodoferax sp. UBA4409. Taxonomy (GTDB): domain Bacteria; phylum Pseudomonadota; class Gammaproteobacteria; order Burkholderiales; family Burkholderiaceae_C; genus Allorhodoferax. The sequence continues at coordinate 5,570 of DGQR01000086.1, read as the reverse complement.
CTTGAGCAACAGGGCTTGATCCGATGTAGCGGGGGTGGTGAAGTCTTGGCTCATTGCGCGGCTCCTTATTTGGACTCGGCTTCGCGCGCCACCGCTTTGCGCAGGGCTTTTTCTTCCAGACCGCTGGTACCCAAGCGACGCTGCAACTCGGTGATGACATCTGCGGGGCTCAGGCCGTAATGGGCCAGCGCCACCATGCTGTGGAACCACAGGTCTGCCATCTCGTAGACGATTTTTGTCTTGTCGCCGCCGTGGTCCGCGTCTTTGGCGGCCAGCACTACTTCAGTGGCTTCCTCGCCGATTTTCTTCAAAAAGGCGTCAGGGCCTTTGTGCAGCAGGCGCGCCACATAGCTCGCCTCGGGATCGCCCCCGTTGGCCGCTTTGCGACTTTCGATGACAGCTGCCAAATGGGCTAGCGCATCTTGAGAAGTGAGTGTGTCCTGCATGGTGTGAATACGCGCTTTACTTGTAAATGGATTCAGGGTCTTTGAGCACCGGGTCAACCGCTTGCCAGACACCGTCCTTCAGCACACTGAAGAAACAGCTGTGGCGCCCGGTGTGGCAAGCGATACCGGGCTCATGGCCCAGCTGGGTCACTTTGAGCAAGATAACGTCACTGTCACAGTCCATACGGATCTCATGGACTTTCTGCACATGGCCGGACTCTTCGCCTTTGAACCAGAGCTTGTCGCGCGAACGGCTGAAATACACCGCCTGACCGAGCTCCACGGTTTTTTGCAGCGCCTCCCGGTTCATCCAGGCAAACATCAGCACATCACCCGTGGTTTGCTCTTGCGCGATGACAGGCACCAAGCCTTTGGAGTCCCAACGGATGTGCTTGATCCAGCTCACTGGGGGGGTCATTTGAGATTCCATTTGCTACTTTTTTGATAGCTGCTTTCGCAGCATTATTGGGCGCCAGAGCCCTAAAATGCTTAAATTCTGACCGGGATACCCCGCTCCGCCATACGCGCTTTCGCCTGGCCCACCGTGTATTCGCCGTAATGGAAGATGCTGGCTGCCAGCACCGCATCGGCGCCGCCTTGCTGCACTCCATCTGCCAAGTGGTCGAGGTTCCCCACGCCGCCGCTGGCAATGACCGGTACGCTGATCGCATCGGCCACCGCGCGGGTCAGGGCCAAATCAAACCCACTTTTGGTGCCATCACGGTCCATGCTGGTGAGCAAGATCTCGCCGGCACCGCGGCGCGCCATCTCCGTGGCCCATACCACTGCATCCAGCCCCGTGTTTTTGCGGCCGCCGTGGCTGTACACATCCCAGCCCGCACCGCGGGTGGCTGCGTCTTCGGCGGACCGGCGCTTGGCGTCAATCGCCACCACAATCGCCTGTGAACCGTATTTGAGCGATGCGTCTTCAATGACCTGCGGATTGGCCAAGGCCGCCGAGTTGAAACTCACTTTGTCGGCGCCTGCGTTCAGCAAGCGGCGCACGTCCTCGACCACCCGCACACCACCACCCACGGTGAGCGGAATGAACACTTGCGAAGCCACCGCCTCGATGATGTGCAGAATCAAATCCCGCCCATCACTGGTCGCGGTGATATCGAGAAACGTGAGTTCGTCAGCGCCCTGGTCGTTGTAGCGCGCAGCAATTTCTACCGGATCGCCGGCGTCCCGCAGCTCAACAAAGTTCACGCCTTTGACGACGCGACCGCCGGTCACGTCGAGGCAAGGAATAATTCTCTTAGCGAGCATGGTTGCCCCCACGGTCGCTCACTACGTGTAGCTTCCTGCCCCCCGAGGGGGCCGTGTTTTGCCTTGGGACGGCCCGGCGGCAAAACTTGTTCATCCGTTCAACTCGTCGGCGCGGAGTTGCGCTTTTTCAAAGTCGAGGTCGCCGCTGTAAATGGCGCGGCCGCAGATCACACCTTCCACACCTTCGTCTTCCACAGCGCACAGGGCTTCGATGTCAGCCATGTTGGACAGGCCGCCGGACGCGATCACCGGGATGGTCAGCGCTTGCGCGAGCTTAACGGTGGCGTCGATGTTGATGCCGGACAGCATGCCGTCGCGGCCGATGTCGGTGTAAATGATGCCTTCGACGCCGTAGTCCTCAAACTTTTTGCCGAGGTCGATCACGTCGTGGCGGGTGAGCTTGCTCCAGCCGTCGGTGGCCACTTTGCCGTCGCGGGCATCCAGGCCCACAATGATGTGACCGCCGAACGCGGTGCAAGCGTCCTGCAAAAAGCCGGGGTTCTTGACCGCTGCAGTACCGATGATGACGTAGCGCAAGCCCGCATCCAGATAGCGCTCGATGGTGTCCAGATCGCGGATACCGCCACCCAGCTGCACATCAATCTCACCGCCCACTTCCTTCAATATCTTGCGAATGGCCACCTCGTTCTTGGGATGGCCCGCAAACGCGCCATTCAAATCTACGAGGTGCAGGCGGCGCGCGCCCTTGTCAACCCAGCTTCGGGCCATGACCGCGGGGTCTTCGCCAAAGGTGGTGGATTGGTCCATATCGCCTTGTTTGAGGCGAACGCAGTGGCCGTCTTTGAGGTCAATTGCAGGAATTAAAAGCATGGTGCTTCAGGGTTGGAGGAAAAAGAGGTCGCTTTGCCAAATGCAGGAGTGCGGCAAGGATAAAGATTCAAGGGTTCCAGTGCAGGAAATTGCGATACAGGGCTAAACCGTGTTCGGCGCTCTTCTCGGGGTGGAATTGCGTCGCGAAAATATTATCGCGCGCAATGGCGCAAGAGAAGCGCTGGCCGTAGTCGGTCTCGCCCACGCTGTGGCGTGCATCCGACGGTTGTGCGTAATAACTGTGCACAAAGTAGAAGTAAGCGCCATCCGGCACCTCACCCCACACCGGGTGCCGGGTTTCCCCGGTTTGCCAGACCTGGTTCCAGCCCATCTGGGGCACTTTGTAGCGGCTGCCATCCGGCTGCGTTTGACCGGCGAGGTCAAACTTGACCACCTCGCCAGGAATCAAACCCAAGCAAGGCGTGTCCAGCTCTGCCGAGTGGTCCAGCAGCATCTGCATGCCCACGCACACCCCCATCAGGGGCTTGTGCGCCGCTGCGTGCATCACGGCGTCGAACATGCCGGACTCGTGCAGCTCGCGCATGCAATCGCGCATTCCGCCTTGACCAGGCAGGACCACGCGCTCCGCGTCCATCACTTCTTGCGGGGTGCGGGCCCAGACGACCTCGACACCGGTGCCCTCAGCCACATGCATCACCGCCTGGGTGACGGAGCGCAAATTGCCCATGCCGTAATCAACGACAGCGACCTTTTTCATCAGAGCGAACCTTTGGTGGAGGGAATCATGCCCAATGCGCGCGGGTCGAGCTCCAGAGCGGAGCGCAGTGCGCGGGCGAAGGCCTTGAACACGGTCTCGGCCTGGTGGTGCGCGTTCTCGCCCTTGAGGTTATCAATGTGCAGGGTCACCGATGCGTGGTTCACAAAGCCCTGAAAGAACTCGTGCGTGAGCTGGGTGTCAAACGCGCCGATCATGCCGCTCTTGAAGGGCACATGCATCTCCAGCTGGGGCCGGCCGGAAAAGTCGATCACGACTCGGCTCAGCGCTTCGTCCAACGGTACATAGGCGTGGCCGTAACGGCGGATGCCCTTTTTGTCGCCCACGGCCTTGGCAAAGGCCTGGCCCAGGGTGATGCCCACATCTTCCACCGTGTGGTGCCCGTCAATATGCAAATCGCCTTCGGCTTCGATGTCGAGGTCAATCAGCCCGTGGCGGGCGATTTGGTCGAGCATGTGGTCGAAAAAGCCAATACCGGTGGACAGGCGGCTCACACCAGTGCCGTCCAAGTTCACACGTACGCGGATCTTGGTTTCCGCGGTGTTGCGGGACACTTCGGCAATGCGTGCGGGCATGGCTGCGGGGATTTCGGTAACGGGGTAGTTGGTGCTCATAGGATTTCCTGCAAGGCCTGAATCAATCGGGCGTTTTCTTCGGCGGTGCCGACGGTCAAACGCAAACAGCGGGCCAGCAACGGGTGCATTTTAGAAACGTTCTTGACCAGCACCCCGCGCGCCTTCAAACCATCGAATATTTTTTGCGCCGCATCGTCCGAGCCGGGGAAGCGCACCAGCACCATGTTGGCATCGCTGTCCCACGCTTTCACACCGGGCATCGCACGCAACGCTCCTAAAAGAATAGCGCGTTGCGCACATATCTCCTGGGCTTGCACGGCAAAAGCATCTTGATGCTCCAGGGCGAACAAGGCGCACTCGTAGTTCAGCACGCTGATGTTGTAAGGCGGGCGCACCTTATCCACCTGCGCAATCAGGGCGGCGGGGCCGGTCATGTAGCCCAGGCGCACACCGGCCAAGCCGAACTTACTCAGGGTGCGCATCAGCACCACATGAGGGTGGGCGGCGGGGTTCGCGCGAATCACATCCATGTAGGTGCGGCTGGAAAACGGCTGGTAGGCCTCGTCCACCGCCACAATGCTGCCCGCCTGCTTGGCCGCGGCTATCACGGTAGCCATGGCATCGGTATCCCACAAATTGGCGGTGGGGTTGTTGGGGTAGGCCAGGTATACGATGGCGGGCTGCTTCTCGGCAATGGCCTGCACCATGGCAGGCACATCGAGGGCAAAGTCTTCGGTCAGCGGCACGCCCACAAAGTCCAGCCCCTGCAGCTGGGCGCTCATGGCGTACATCACAAAGCCGGGTGTGGGCGCCAGCACCACGGGGCGGGCCTCGCCGGGCTGAGCCGGTACGTCGCAGGCCATGGAGAGCAGAGAGATCAGCTCGTCAGAGCCATTGCCCAGCATGATGTCGTGGCCAGCGGGCATGCCCACGTACTGCGCTAAGGCGGTTCGCAAGTCATTGACCCGACCGTCGGGGTAGCGGTTGAGCGCCAGCGCGCCCAAGCGTTCGCCCAGCGCGGCTTGCAATTCTGGTGGCAGAGAAAACGGGTTCTCCATGGCGTCGAGCTTGACCATGCCTTTGGAGTCCTGGACCGCATAGGCATGCATGCCCTGCACGTCGGTGCGGATGCGGGCAAAAACGGGCGGGCGCGAACGGGAAAGGTCAGGCGCGTTCATGGAGCAGGATGGGAGGGCACCGGGGTGGGAGGACGGTGGCTGGCCTTGAACAGCGCGGCCACCACGTCGGACTGGGTGATCATACCGACCACGCGCAGCGCCCCGTCCACCACGGGCAGATGGTGCAGACCGCCGTCGGAGAACAGCTCGACCAGCTCCACCAGCGGCTGCCCGGGCCGCGCCACCCGCACGCGCCGGGTCATGATGTCCTGCACATGCCGGGCCGTGTTCATCACGGGCAGCTTGCGCGGGTCCGGCGCGCTCTGGGCCAGGAAGAAGTCGTGCAGGGACACGATGCCCGCCAGCGTGCCGTCGTCGCGCACCACGGGCAGGGCCTTGATCTTGTGCGTGATCAGCTGGGCCCAGGCGGCGTCCACACCGTCACGCGGTCCTGCGGCGATCACGTCGCGCGACATGATGTCTTCGCACAGCAAGTCGCCGAACTGGCGGCGGCTGGCCTGCAACTGTGCGCGTACCAGCACCTGCTCCAGATCGCCCGGGCTGATGTCCAACTGATGCCCCTGGCTGGCCAGCG